>JABZHQ010000148.1:0-1199 GCA_015258765.1 Atopobium sp.
AAGAAATTTAACTATCGATAAATTCTGTATCTACGGAACACACCTAAGTCGGATATTCTGCTCAGATGCGGGCATATTACACATCTAATGACGATAATCTGCATGATTGAGGTATTTTCAGCGTCATGTATACGTCTTTTTGACAGATTATCTGACTTAGGTGTGTTTTGAACTGCTTTCTATTTCTCGTGTCCAAGAAATGGGAGGCAGTTCAAAGCCGCGTGAAAACGCGGCTTTGTTTCTTTGTGCGATGTTGTTGTGAGCTGCAACCGGTTAAACAGCGCAGCGCTTCAGTGGTGGTGTCTGTATCTGGATTAGTATCCCTGCTTAGAAGCTGGAATCTTTGCGTCAGCAATGGTGTCCAAAAATGTCTGGGCATCGCGACAAGCCATAAGCTCCTCGGGGAAGTCAACCTCTTCAAGCAGCTTAATAACAGAATGTGCATCAGCAATGCGGGTTGCAATGTGAGCATCTGAGCCAAAAGAAATCTTGCATCCCAGCTCAGCGCAGGTCTCTGCGATTACACGGCAACGCTCAATAGCAACCTCACGCTGGCCTTCGTCGTGTGTGGCCTCATTCATCTCGATGAGCTTACCGCGATCGCGGCACTCTCTGACAAGCGCTGAAACATCAAAATCTAAACCGCTGCGACCAAGGTGACCAAGAATCAAAACATGTGGATTATCCAGCGCATTCACGTACATCTGGGTAATCTGCTTCTGTGAGGCGCCAGCCGCCCACTGCTTGCTATGAATACTAGCAACGGCATAATCGCAGGTACCTAGGATGTGCTCGCCAAGAATATGAGGCTGGCGGAGTTTATCGTCATTAATACCCTGGTCAAACGTAATATCGTAGGCAAACAGATTGCCCTCAAGGTCAACAATATCCACCTCGGCGCCGTGAAGCAGCCTGACGCCGTACCAGGTTTCTGGCCAAATAGCGGTGTTCATAAAGAACTGGAAGTTCTTAATGGTCTGCTGGTCATACAGCATGGACGAAAAGTGATCGGTGATTCCAAGCAGCTCATAGCCACGCTCAGAAGCTGCACGAACGTTCTCCTCAACGGTTGAATAGGCGTGCCTCGAGTACAGACTGTGAGTATGAACGTCGCAAGTAATGCGCATGACGTGCTCCTTTGAATCTCAATCGACAACTCTAGTTAATCACGGCCGCCATCTTGAGGCAACCCTGGCGAG
>JABZHQ010000149.1:0-1195 GCA_015258765.1 Atopobium sp.
CAATAATGCGTCCCATAGTTGCGCCCTCGCGACCGCGAGGATACGTAGGACTTCCTGGATTCATTACAAGCGTGTTGGTCCACTCGTCGCGCTGTACAAAAGGCTTATGCGTGTGACCACAGATAGCAATGTTGCATTTAACCAGGTCAAGCCTCTCGCGATAATGGCATACCTGCCACTTTAAACCGGCCGCAAAGAAAATAATCTTTTTCTTTACCATGGGGCCATAGTTGTAGCAAAAGTCATTATTGCCCAGGCAGAGCTTTACCGGAGCAATCTTCTGGAGTGTCTGATAATCAGCGTTTGAAGTGATATCTCCCGCATGCACAATGTAGTTGGCGCCCTGCAGAGCTTCAAGCAACTCAGATGACAAATACCCATGCGTATCTGAAATTACATCAAACCTTACCAGTGCCATACCAAACTCCTACGTGCGCTTTTAAGCCTCTGGCGAGAAACCCTTTGAGCTTCTACAGTCCCAGTGCTCGCTTGAGTGCAACCACACGACGGCGAGAAACCGAAATGTGACGCTCCTCAAATCCCTGAATAGTCAACTGTAGGATACCAGCAGAGATAACCTCAACATCGTCAACATACTCAAGATTCACGATAAAGCTACGATGAATGCGGAAGAATCCGTGCGGAGCAAGGCGCTCTTCAAGTTTTTGCAGAGAAATAGTAGACAAGAAGCGATCGTCTTCTGTGTAGATGCAAGAATAATCGTCTTTTGCCTCAATGAAGCGAATCTGATCAATAGGAACAAGAACTTTGCTGCCGCTCTTAATGACAGGAATACGCTCAATAGTTGCCATAGGAGACTGAGGACGCAGACGCTCTTCAACCTTATCAAGGGCCTGTTCAAGGCGCTCGGTCTCAACGGGCTTCATCAGGTAATCAACGGCATTAACGCCAAAGGCGTCTAGTGCGTACTCGCTATATGCAGTGACAAACACAATCTGAGGAGGGTTCTTCAACTTGTGAAGAGCCTCTGCAAGCTGCATTCCATTTGTCTTAGGCATAGAGATATCCAGGAACAAGACCTCAACGCGAGACTCCATGAGTTTCTCGACAGCATCCCTTGCACTTGTGGCCTCAATAATTTCCTCGAGACGTCCGGTCTCCTCAAGCAAGAACTTGAGTTCAGAACGGGCTGGAGCCTCGTCATCAACAATCATGGCACGCATGTCATTCATCT
>JABZHQ010000150.1:0-1179 GCA_015258765.1 Atopobium sp.
CGTTCATAGCAGCCATGAAATCTCTCCGATTCAACCCATATCAAAATCTGCATCACGAGAACGATTGAAAGTGTACCCACTTGTTTTGAACTTAATGCAGCACAAATGCGTTACAAACGTAAATCCCAAAGACGTCCATAGAGCTCATTGCCAAGCAGCCAGCCCTTCTCGGTAGGCTTATATGAAGCTCCAGTCCTAGAATTTGCCGCATCAACGTGAACTAACAGCCCATCTCGTACGCACGCATCAAACACATCATGTAGACGCAATGCGCCAAATATCTGCTCAGACTCTTCTAAAAGCGCAGGCGAAATTGGCTCCATAAGACGAGCGTGCAGCATCAAATCTTCTGCCACAGCTTCTTTTTGAGTCAGAAATTCAACATCAAACTCTGTCGAGAAAAGCGATGCACCTTCGGCAATTTTTCTTGGAGCATCAAGAACCACCAGTCGCGCGCGTTCGGCATTTAGCGGACGATTTGGCAAAGAGGTGTTGACCTTGGCAAGTACATCGTACTCAGCTGCAGTCAACATGCTTGCAGCGCTCGTGCCAAGACCAAGGTACGACTCGCCTGTCCAGTACATCTTATTGTGCTTACAGCTCTTCTGATTGCGAGCATAACTTGCTACCTCGTAGCGAACAAATCCCGCCGCTTGGAGCGTCTTTGAAGCAGCTTGCATTCGATCTGCCTGCACGTCATAGGCGTTCCAAGGAGTGTCTTTATCTTGGGTTTGTTTAGCCAACGCCGTACCGTCTTCAATAGTGAGTGGATAAACGCTCACATGATCTACTCCAAGCGAGATAAACCTTGAGAGCGAATACTCCCAGGAAATCTCTGTTTGCTCAGGAATAGCACACATAAGATCAACCGACACATCGTAACCATGCTCTTTTGCAGCAAGTACTCTGTCGTAAGCCAGGTCGGCCGAGTGAATTCTGCCCAGCTTCTTAAGCTCGTTATCGTTAAAGCTTTGAACTCCCAAAGAAATTCTCGTTACCCCACCTTTAGAGAGATTGGCGAGAAGATCATCAGATAGTGAGTCCGGATTAGCTTCCATGCTGAACTCACTAAGCTGCGTAAGAGCCAAGACGTTCTGCGCCAAATCCACTGCATTTTGACCAAGCAAGCTTGGCGTTCCGCCGCCTATATAAACTGTTTTTGTGGCTGCTAACAAACCA
>JABZHQ010000151.1:0-1176 GCA_015258765.1 Atopobium sp.
TTTTCTCGCCAAGGTCAACAGGGTCAATGTTGGAGACAAAGCGAGCAGTAATACCGGCGTCTGCAAAAGGCTTTAGGGCCTCGTAAACCATAACAGGACCAAGGTCAGAACCACCAATACCAATACTTACAACAGTCTTGATAGGCTTGCCAGAAACACCCTTCCACTCTCCCGAGCGAACTCGGTCACAGAAGGCATACATCTTGTTCAAAGTCTGGTGAACATCGGCGACAACATCTTGTCCGTCAACAATAAGCGTGCCTGCTTCAGAGGCAGGACGACGAAGCGCTGTATGAAGAACTGCTCGGTCTTCAGTAGTGTTGATATGCATGCCGGCATACATAGCGTCTCTACGCTCTTCAAGCTTGACCTCTTTAGCAAGGTCACACAGAAGATCAAGCGTCTCTTGCGTGGCAAGGTTTTTAGAAAGATCAATATGGAACTGGTCTAGCTCGAACGTAAGATTCTTGGCGCGCTGTGGGTCCTCTGCAAACCATTTCTTCAGCGTAGCCTTAGTATCTTTTAAGTTGGCGTAATGCTCTGTAAGTGCTTGCCAAGCTTTAGTCTGTGTTGCGTCAGTAGGCAAAATGCTTGGTGCTGTAGGTAATGCCATACCAGTCTCCTTCTTTTGACTACCTCAAGGATAATCTGAGCAGCGCTCATGAAACGTCACAATGTCGTTTTTCGTAAAAAATACGACAAATCATTACTAATAGGGTTCTCCCAAAGGTGGAACCTGTTTAATTGCAGCCCAGCGCATCTGCTTCTGATGAGGGTCATCAAGCGCACCGGCAAAGTTATCAAGATTAACCACGCGCATTCCACATACATGGACAAGAACACGGGGCGAGAAGGTCTTCTCGGCATCAGTTTTAAGCTGGTCAAGCTCGTCTGCATACGCTTCGCGCACCGACGCAACTGCTGCATCATTTACCAAGAGCACCGTGTCAGGACTAAAAGCACTTATCGCCTGCCTAACGAGCTCTGGATTTATGGGATCGCCTGTTTTTGTTGTGGTAAGCAAGGTAGCCCATGCCTCAGGTGCATAGCCTAAATGCTCTAAAGAAGCTTTAAGTGCAGAAAGCTCTTCTTCTCCAAAGTCTTCTTGCCCTTTTACTAACAAAACCGATGCAAAAGCATTGCCTGCCATACACACCCCCTGAGCAGCAAAATCTC
>JABZHQ010000067.1:0-5726 GCA_015258765.1 Atopobium sp.
GTCCAGTACCTGTGGGAGCGCATGCGTGAGGCCGGCTTCATCTACAAGGGATCCTACGATGGTTGGTACTGCATCCACGAGGAGACCTTCTTCACTGAGACCCAGGTAGAAAAAGCAGACGAAGAGGCTGGTTGCAAGGGTGCACACCTCTGCCCAGATTGCCATCGTGAGCTTGAGCGTGTCTCTGAGGAGTCTTGGTTCTTCAAGCTCTCTGCATTCCAGGATAAACTGCTTGAGCTCTATGCTCAGCACCCAGATTTCATTGAGCCAGATTTCCGTGCAAACGAGGTCCGCAGTTTTGTTGAGTCTGGCCTCCAGGATATTTCTGTATCCCGCACCAGCTTTGACTGGGGTGTTCCAGTTCCTTTTGATGAGTCTCACGTAACCTACGTCTGGTTTGATGCTCTTCTTAACTACTACACCGCTGTTGGCTACGGTGATGACAGTCCAGAGGCTGCTGCTATGAGAAAGCGTTTCTGGCCAGCTCAGATGCACGTTGTCGGCAAGGACATCATTCGCTTCCACTGCGTCATTTGGCCTGCAATGCTTATGGCTCTTGGTGAGGCAGTTCCTGAGCACATCTTTGCTCACGGCTTCCTTAACGTCCGCAACTCTGAGACCGGCGTTGTTGAGAAGATGAGTAAATCTCGCGGAAACGCCATTGCACCTAAGGACGTTTTGGACCTGCTGGGTGTTGAGGGCTACCGCTACTACTTTATGACCGACGTCACTCCTGGTGAGGACTCTGGCATTTCCTTCGAGCGCATGGAGCAGGTCTATAACGCTGATCTGGCAAATAGCTGGGGTAACTTGGTTTCTCGCGCCCTTAATATGAGCGATAAGTACTTTGAGGGCGTCACTCCAACTTTTGATGGTTCTTCTGTTGCTGCAGACCATCCTCTGCGCAAGCTGGCTGAGGGCATCTATGACCGCTACGCTGCTTGCATGGAGAAGATGGACTACGTGGGCGCTAAGAACATCATCATGGAGCTTGTCCACGCGGCTAACCACTACATTGAGGACGCTGCTCCTTGGACGGTGGCAAAAGACCCAGAGCGCGCATCAGAGCTTGCAGAGATTATCTATACGCTGCTTGAGTCTATCCGCATTTGTGCACATCTCTTTATGCCATTCATGCCTACCACATCCGCAGAGGTTCTTCGTCGTATGAGCCTTGATGAGGCAGAGATTACCTCTACCGATACCCGCAGCGAGTGCGTATGGGGCAAGCTTCAGGGTGGCCTGGCTGTCTCTAAGGGAGACGCTCTGTTCCCACGTCTTGCAAGCAAGTAATCGTGTCGGAGCACGCATCGCATCAGACATCGTGGCTTGCTAATCAGCGCGCCACTAAAGAAACGCTGGAACGTTTTGGCCTTGCCACCAAATACAGGCTGGGTCAAAACTTCTTGGTGCAAGATCACATTATCGAGAAGATCGTTCAGCTTGCAGAGGTTCAGCCTACCGACGTGGTCGTTGAGGTCGGGCCCGGCCTGGGTACCCTTACGGTGGCCTTGCTCGACAACGCCCGTGCGGTTTGCTCGCTTGAAGCAGACTCCGAGCTTGAGCAAGTCTTGGCGGTAACCTGTAAAGAGCCTCATCCAGACTCGTTTGCGCTGGTTATGGGAGACGCTCTGGCTATCACGCCGCAGAAACTTGCTGAGGCTTACAGCACGCTTCCGACCGTTGCTCATGACGCAGCGACGAGCGCTCCGATGCCAACTAAGTTTGTATCCAATCTGCCGTATCAGGTGGCAGCTACGCTGATTCTTAAGTTCTTCCAGGAGCTTCCTTCGCTTGAGCGAGCGGTAGTCATGGTGCAGGCTGAGGTGGCCGACAGAATTGCCGCCAAGCCTTCTACCAAGGCATATGGCGCTTATACCGCAAAGCTGTCTTTGTTTGCCCAGGTTACCGGTAGATTTGAAGTGGGTCCTGGCAACTTTATGCCTCCTCCACGCGTCAACTCTGCCGTGGTTCGTCTTGATCGCACCCAGGCGAGAAACCCAGTGGCCTCCAAGCTTCTTTCTGAAGAAGAACTCTTACATACCATGAGCGTCATTGACGCTGCCTTTGCACAGCGTAGAAAGACTATTCGTAATTCAATGAGCGCCTCTGGTTTTGATAAAGACAAGCTAGACCAGGCGTTTCTCGCCACAGGAATTGCGCCTACGGCGCGTGCAGAAGTTTTGACCAGCCAAGATTTTATTTGTCTTGCGGCTGCTTTGGAGCTTTTAAGTGAGTAAGAAAAAGCATCATCTACCAGCAGAAGAAGTGGAAGCACTTTCGTTTTCTGACGGTCAGCTATTCCATGATATTTACGGTACGCCTCGCTCAGCGCCGCGTGTTTTGGCGCCTGTCGCCGATACCCATGGTCACTTGGGCAGCCTTCACGAGCACAGCGCTGCAGAGTCTCTTGCACGAGCAGCAGCAGCGGGCGTTCGCATGCTTATTGTTCCCGTAGATATTGCTACGGAGTTTCCTCGTAAGTGGGCAGATATCAGCGCTTTTATCGCTTGGTTTGAGGATACTCTGAACCAGGCTCGCGCTGCTTATACAAAGCTTGCTGAGGCAAATCTCTGCGTTCCCTGCGACTTACCTGCAGAGTATTTGTTTGAGCACACATATTTTGTGGTTGGTGCGCATCCCTATAGTGCACCAGACTATAGCCAAGAGGCTGAAAAGCGCTTGTTTGAGTTGCTTGAGCACCCTCTTTGTGTTGGTGTGGGAGAGATTGGCCTTGATTTTGGACCGTATTGTGAGGTTCCAGAAGAGGTTCAGCGTCAAGCATTTGAACGCCAGCTCTCCATTGCACACGAGCACAATCAACGCGTTGAACTACACCTACGCGATGGTGCTGATAATACGCGCGCTCATGATTTGGCGCTTGAGATTTTGAACCGTCTAGGTGTGCCTAAGGCAGGCTGTGACCTGCACTGTTATACCGATGGTCCTGAGGTTATGAAGCCTTTTGCAGACCTTGGTTGTTTTGTTGCCTTTGGTGGCGCAGCAACCTTTAAGCGCTCAGATGATATTCGAGCTGCAATGATTTCCTGTCCAGAGGCACAACTGCTCTCAGAGACTGATTTCCCCTACATGGCACCAGAGCCTTTACGTGGAGGGGAGTGCACGCCAGCGATGGTGGTGCATACCGTTGAGCGCCTTGCGGAGCTCCGTTGGCAGCGACTTGATATTCCCAAAGAGAAGACGTATACCATACTGTGGGAAAACGCCCAGCGCTTTGTGGGACTTGCGTAGCACAACGGGAGGTGAGCACATATGACAAAAATCCTGGTAGTAGAAGATGACCATCAGATTCAGCAAGAGTTGGTGCTCCTGCTGCAAAGAAACGGCTTTGAGGCTCAGGCGCTCACGTCTTTTGAGTCCGCACCTCAACAGATTATTGCCGCTCATCCAGACCTGGTGCTGTTGGACCTTAACCTCCCTGGTATTGATGGTCAACAGATTTGTCGAGAAGTACGACAGCTCTCTAACGTTCCTATCATTGTAGTTACCAGTAGAAACACTGACCTTGATGAGCTTATGGTGCTCTCGTTAGGAGCGGACGATTTTATCGCCAAGCCCTATAACACTCAGATTTTGCTTATGCACATAACCTCGGTTTTGAGGCGTGCAAATAGCGACGTCACAACAGGAACAAAGCTTTCACATGCAGGTGTGACACTTGATTCTTCTTCCTGCAAAGTTTCTGCAAATCAGAAGAGCGTTGAGCTGACCAAAAACGAGCTCAGGATACTTTCACTTTTGATGCAAAATGCGGGAACAGTTGTTTCTCGCCAGCGTATTCAAGAGGAGCTGTGGCAGTCGGACGAGTTTGTTGATGACAATACGTTGACGGTAAATATTAGCCACCTCAGAAATACTCTTGCAAGCATTGGTGTTGAGGACTTTGTGATGACACGCCGCGGACTTGGCTACGTTATTGAGTAGGCTGTCATGACATTTTTTAAGTATCTAAAAAATCGAACTATTTTCTTTCTTGCGCTTATAGCTAGCAGCACGTTAATTGGCTTTATGCTTAAGGGTGTTGGGCTTAACGCGTTTGCTATTGCCTACTGTATCCTGGTCTTGTGGGTAGTAGGAGCGGCGGCACTTCTAGCCGATTATTTTCATCGTCGTTGGTTTTACCAGCAGCTTGCTGAGAATTTAGCAGCAACTGATAAAGAGAGCTATCTGGTTCCTACCATGCTGGACACGCCTTCAACGCTGGAAGAACGGCTTTTTAAAGATGTGCTCTCAAGCATGTCCAAGTCTATGATGGACCAGCTTGCCGATGAGCATATGCGATCAAAGGAATATCGCGAGTATATTGAGATGTGGGTGCATGAGATTAAGACTCCCATCGCCGCAGCTCATTTGGTTGCTCAGAATAATCCATCGCTACCTATGGATGACGTGCAAACGCAACTTACCAAGATTGAAACTCTGGTAGAGCAGGCGCTCTTTTATGCACGCAGCGCATCTGTAGATCGAGATTTTTCTATCAGAGATGTCAATCTGCAGTCCATCGTAAAAGATGCTCTTAAAAATAATGCACGTGTCTTCATTGACGCTGGTGTATCTCCGCATTTTGATGACTTATCCCACGTGGTCAAGGCTGACCCAAAGTGGCTTGAGTTTATTTTGCGACAGCTCCTCATTAACGCCGCAAAGTATTCAAATCCAGAGCTTTCACCTGGCGAGAAGAACGTTTGGATCACTGCCTCTGTCTCAGAGCCACGTGAGGGAACTACTTCAACCACTCTCTTCATTAAAGATAATGGCATCGGTATTCCTGAAGAGGATCTTTCTCGAATTTTTGATAAGGGATTTACCGGCCAAAATGGACGTAAGTACGCAAAATCTACCGGTATGGGTCTCTATCTCTGCTATGAGCTCTGTAATAAGATGGGCCTTAAGTTGGCTGTGAGCAGTACAATCGGTAAAGGTTCAACCTTTTCTATTACGTTCAACCAGTCTTTTACGGATTTAAAATGAAACTAATTAATAATGAAAGTACGAGCAAAGCAGACTACATCGTAGCTGCTTTGCTCGTACTGAATACAGCAATTCATTTTTATCCAGAAGTATTCCCTTATCCACAGCAGATAAGTGCATGTATTTTTGTCTCTATCTTCCTCTTGCAAATTTTTAGGATAGTCAAATTTAGAGAAAGAAAAGTAATTACCTATGCACTTTTGGCTACGAGCCTTCTAGCAGCAATTGCGTTAGTTCTCAATTAGAAGCTCCCACAATTCATCCGTTTGAGGATCGCTTCCTACTGGGAAGGTATGCTGACTAAAACGCTTGAATCCCCAATGTGAATAAAATGCCTTAGCAGGCTCATTGTGTTCCCAAACACCCAGCCACACGCGCTTCTTACCCTTCTCTTTTGCGAGGTCAAGGGCAAATTTCATGAGCTTTGATCCAAGGTGCAGGCCCTTGTAGCGCGGAAGAATATACAGACGCTCAATTTCAAGCGAGTCATCGCGCTGGCCCTCGGTTTGCTCATAACGTGTATTGAGCTTCAGGTAGCCAGCTATCTGGTCTTCTACCTCAACAAAATAGAAATAGGAGTGTTTAGCAGTAAGCTCACGGGCAAGCTTTTCTGTGTTGTAGAGCGAGTCAATACAGCTTGCCAAATCATCTGCTGTGTTTGAGTCAATAAAGGTATCTACAAAAGTCTCCACACTGAGTTTCTGCAGGGAGCGCAGGTCGGCTGCTTCAAGTGG
>JABZHQ010000068.1:0-5715 GCA_015258765.1 Atopobium sp.
GGGCATTTTACACACCTAATGACGATAATCTGCATGATTGAGGTATTTTCAGCGTAATGTATACGTCTTTTTAACAGATTATCCGACTTAGGTGTGTTTTGAACTGCCTCCCATTTCTCGTGTCCAAGAAATGGGAGGCAGTTCATTTGATGTGGGGGCTTTTTATGTCTTGCAGCAGCTTGACCGCGGGTTGACCCCAGGCTGATCGCTGGTTGGCCGCAACCTAATCGCAGCCCAACCGCAGCCCGATACCGTTTAAGAAAATTGTCTCAAAAAGTGGACAAAAGTCCTTATTTTTATTTTTGCGAGCAGGTACAATTACTCAAACTTAAGCCAAAACTGTCCTGTAATGAGGACTTACGAAGCAAGAACAGCGAGGTCTCGTGTGAACGTTCTAACCTACCTTGACAGTCTTGACTCCGACGTTCGCAAGAAGATCATCAAATGGGCTTCTCGCGTTCCCGCTAATCGTCTTTCTCATTGTAGGCAGATTCGTCTTAATTCCGGACAGACCCTTGTCCACATGCTGGACCGCGTTGATAACGTGTACATTCTGTGCCGCGGCACTGTGCGCACTACGTCGCATAATTCCGCAGGTAGCACGTATGTTATCGACGAGTATCGTGCGCCCGTTGCTTTTGGTGAGATGGAAGTTATCAGCGAGAGCCCGTTTTACCTGGGATCGCTCACCGCAACTTCCGGCTGCGAGTTTATTTCGGTTCCACGCGAGGACTACCTGCAGTGGATTCGTTCGGACCCCGAGGCACTTCTTACCCGCTCGCGCTGGATTATCAAGAACCTCACGCGTCAGTCCGGTTACGAGCGCAGCCTGCTGACCTGGAGCGGCACCAAGCGCCTGATGTACATGCTCAGCGAGCTGACGCGCGATCAGATTCACCGCGGTGTTGTTGAGTGGCCGTTTACCGTGCGTCTGACCAGGCAAGAGCTGGCAGACAAGATTGGTACCAGCACAAAGACTGTTGCCCGCGGTATCGACGAGCTTAAGGAGAGGGGCATGGTTTCTGTTCAGCACGGCAAGATTGTCATTACCGAGAGGCAGTTCCAGCGCCTCGACGACGCAATGAAACACGAGGGAGAATCCCACCTTCTGGACTAACCTCTGTACCTGGCACAATGCTTGGGCAAGACCGTTCTTCTCGCCCCGAGCACTGCGCGACCGACCTGGCATGACGCGCTTCTCGCGCCACGCCGCACTTGGAACGACCGACGTACCCGTCGCAATCACAAGCCTGTTTTTGCAGGATAAACGTAAGGAGCACTAATGAGCGAGTTCATGGACATCATCACTTCCGACAACCTCTCGTACAAGCAGAAGGTTCTGCACCTGGCTCAGGCTGCCGAGAACTCCGAGCACCCTATCAAGACCACTGCTGAGTTTGATCGTCTTTTTGCAGCTCACGCGCTTGACGACATGTGTGAGGGCAACGCTCCTTACCGTCCTCGCTACATCTGCCCTGACTACCAGGTATTTGCTCAGAACGGTTCCGAGTTTTTGCGCTTTGACAAGCCAGAGTCCCTTGATGACCTGCTCTGGGGCCTTGCCGCTCTCTACGACAACGTTCCTTCCGTTACCAGCCGCCCTGTGTACGTTGGTCAGCTGGACAAGATTATCGATCCATTCCTGGAGGGCATGACTGACGCAGAAATTAAGCCTCGTCTGCGCCGCTTCCTGAACCACATCGACCGCACCGTTGCTAGTGGTTACTGCCACGCAAACATTGGTCCTGAGGACACTCGCGCAGGTAGACTGCTGCTTGAGGTTGACCGCGAGCTTATGAATGCCGTTCCAAACTTCACTCTCAAGTACGATCCAGAGGTCACGTCCGACGAGTTCATGCGCCTGGCAGTCAAGACCACCATGGTCTGCTCCAACCCTGCTTTTGCTAACCACCGCATCCACAAAGAGACCTACCCTGGCGAGTACACCGTCGTAAGCTGCTACAACGTTCTTCCTATGGGCGGCGGCGCTTACACTTTGAGCCGCGTACTTCTCCCTGGCCTTGCAAAGCTTGCAACCAACGTTGACGACTTCATGAACAACCTGCTGCCAACCGCAACTGGCGAGGTTCTGAACTTCATGAACGAGCGCGTCCGCTTTATGGTTGAGGATTCCAACTTCTTTGAGACCAGCTTCCTGGCTCAGGAAGGCCTCATTTCTCGCGAGCGCTTCTGCGGCATGTTTGGCGTTGCCGGCATGAGCGAGTGCGTCGCTGAGCTGCTGCATCTTGACAGCAGCCGCACCTACGGCAAGGATGACGAGGCTAACGAGCTGGCCGATCAGATCATGGTCAAGATTGCCGACCAGGTCAACAGCTTTGACGCCGTCTACTCCGAGGTCTTTGGCGGCCGCTTCACCCTGCACGCACAGGCTGGCTTCTCAGACCAGCAGGGCGTTACCCCAGGTGTCCGCATCAAGGTTGGCGACGAGCCTGCAAATCTCTACGACCACATTCGCCACAGCGCTCGCATGCACCGCTTCTTCAACAGTGGTGTCTCCGACATTTTCCCAGCTGAGCCAACTGCTGAGCGCAATCCAGACGCTGTCGTTGACGTGGTCAAGGCCGCATTCTCCATCGACGACAAGTACCTCTCGTTCTACAGCTCCGAGGGCGACCTGGTCCGCATCACCGGCTTCCTGGCAAAGCGTTCCGAGATGAAGAAGTTCCAGTCCGGCGACGTTGTCCTTCAGGACACCGCTCACGACGGCTTGGGCAACTTCACCGCCAACCACCTTGGCGAGCGCAAGGTTCGCATGAGCGACTAGCGAGAAGAGCTGCGCAATCGTGACCTTCACTGCAACAGAAACAACTTTGGGAGCAACACGCGGCGAAGCGGCGCGTCCCGCAACCGCAAGCGTCCCAGCAACCAATTCAGGAGCAACACATCCAACTGGGTGTGTTGCTCCTGTAAACAAGATCATTCCCTTCTCGCTGGTAGATGGCCCAGGAAGCCGAACTGCCGTCTTCCTGCAGGGTTGCAACATTCGCTGCGCCTACTGCCACAACCCCGAGACCCAGGTGGAATGCATCTCCTGCCAGGCATGCGTCAAACCATGCCCAGCTCACGCCCTGTCCGTGGCTGACGGCAAAGTTGTGTGGGACAACTCCATTTGCATCAACTGCGACAACTGCATCAAGGTGTGTCAGCACAAATCCACGCCAAAGATTGAGCTGCTCAGCGCACGCGAGGTGGCCGACCGCTGCATTTCTAACATGCCGTTCATCCGCGGAATCACCACCTCAGGCGGCGAATGCATGCTCCGTCCCGACTTCCTCTACGAACTCTTCACCTACTGCAACGCAGCTGGTCTGAACTGCCTCATCGATTCAAACGGAACTATCGACTTCACCGAGTACCGCGATCTGCTGGATCTCTCAAGCGGCGTCATGCTTGACGTCAAGGCTTGGGATGATCAGTGGTTTGAGCATCTGACCGGCGAAAATGGCGTTACGGTCCGCAAAAATCTTGCGTTTTTGGCCGAGCAAAACAAGCTGGAAGAGGTCCGCGTCATCGTTACCGAGGGCTGGAACGACGCTGAAGCCGCAGTTGATGGCATTGCCTCAACACTTGGCGAGAAGGTCGGTCAAACGCGCATTCGCCTCATGAAGTTCAGGCGCTTTGGCGTCCGTGGTCCGATGGAGAACTCCCCTTCTCCAAGCGATGGGCGTATGCAGGCGATTGAGCTGCAAGCCCGCAACCTGGGCTTTGGCGAGGTTGTCGTCAGCTAGAGCTGCCACGGCGGGTGCACGATGCCAGCCGCGGCAGACGCGGCGTGAACCGCGATACCAGCAGCGCACGGCATCCGGGTGGTGCAAGCCGCAGCTCGCACGGGTTTCTCGCCGCGATTGTTGCTGCAGCTTACACGGGTTTCTCGCCACCCCACTATTCCACAACAAATAACGACCTCGCAGCACATGCTATGAGGTCGTCTTCATTTACCTATCCGTGAAGTGTTGGTCCGGAAAACTCCTGATCAGCGAGCTACTCGGTGACAATAGCGATTCCGCTGGAGCAGCCCAGGCGATCTGCGCCCGCTGCGACCATTGCCTCAGCGTCAGCCTTATTGTGGATGCCGCCAGCAGCCTTAACCTTGCAAGTGTTGCCGACAGTCTGCTTCATCAGAGCGACGTCATGAACAGTTGCGCCGCCGGTGCTGAAGCCGGTGCTTGTCTTGACGAACGCAGCCCCAGCAGCCATGCAATCCTTGCAAGCACGAACGATCTGCTCGTCATCAAGCAGGCAGCACTCCAGGATTACCTTAACGGGCACGGTGCCAGCGGCCTCAACGACAGCCTTGATATCAGCGATAACGTAGTCGTCGTCACCCGCGACCAGGTGGCCACCGTTGATGACCATATCAATCTCGGTTGTGCCGTCGGCGACGCTCTGCTTGGCCTCGGCGACCTTAGCTGCAGTTGAAGCGGCGCCCAGAGGGAAACCGATGCAGGAAGTGATACCAACTCCTGAGTCCTCGAGCTCGGCATGAGCCAGAGAAACCCAGCAAGAATTGATGGCGACAGTTGCAAACTTGTACTGCTTTGCCTCGGCGCAAAGTTTCTTGATGTCTTCAGCGGTTGCGTTCTGCTTCAAATTTGTATGGTCGATAAGGCCGTTAACTTCCACGATTTTCTCCTTCTGGCTGTGCGATTATGAGCGGTTTATGCTTCTCTATTGTACGGCAAGCTGCGCAGAAAAGACGTGGCAGCTGGTTTTGCTACCTGGATTTGAATACCCGTGCCCAGAGCTCCCGCTGTCGTTCTTCGAGATCTGACATAGTCGTGTCACGTGCTGTTATTCCGGTAGACTCGCGAATCTGGCGGACCAAGCCCTGAACGCTTTCAAAGCTTTTAAGCATCTCGCCAGATACCGAAAAATGCGGACACTGAACGCCTGTTACCAGCTCGTTTTCCCTATCCAGGTCTCGCGTGATTTTTTGATTGCCAGAATGCGTTACCGCAGGATCATAATCTAGCAGCACCGTCGCCTGCTTCCGTCTTTTATCCTTGAGCTGAATGGTTAAGTCAGGAATTCGAGTGATTTTCTCGCCATATCGGTTTTCCAGCTCAATAGGCTTGTTGAGCTCAACGGTTCCTAGATTAAAGCCACCGAGGTTATACGGGAGGCACATTAGCAACGCAAGCGAAGCTTCTCGGGGCGACCGGGCTTTCTCTACGATGTGTTGAAGCGCTCGTTTAGCTGGAATGATGCCACGCTTTCTTCCTTGTGTGGCAAGAAACTTTGCAATTGCAGCCCGATTTGTCAGAGGGCCATTTTGGCGTTGCGAAACTCCACCGTGACCATTTTGGTTCAAAAAATAATCAGAGCATAGCGCGCTACCTGCAAGAATTGTTCCGATGAAATCGAGTTTTGACGCAATCTGCAAATAAGTGAATTCTGGAGATGTAATAAATCCTTTTTGCCCAGCGTCTATGGGCAGAAGCATTGATGGCAAAACTTTTGAATTACAGATGTGAAGTGCAACATTTGCTCTTGTAGACGCAGAATTCACATCACGAATTAGCAGGTCAACCTTACCATTAGACTCCTGGTGAATGCGTACACCTTGTATTTCCGGCAGGTGTCCATAGTAGACGGCAAGCTCTCGTTCCATGGCCGCTCCAGGTGTAGACTCGGGAACAAGTGGCGCTCTGACCATAGCATTTGCTGCCGACGACGAATCAAATGGCCTAGAGG
>JABZHQ010000152.1:0-1156 GCA_015258765.1 Atopobium sp.
ATTCAGATTCCTGAGGTACAGGCACGTCTTGCGCAAACAAATCGCAAACTTGAGGTTATGCTGGGCTATTCTGATTCCTCGAAGGACGAGGGACCAACTACCGCAACGTTGGTGCTGCATAAGACACAAGCTGCTTTGGCGGAGTGGGCGGAGAAGAACTCTATTGACCTCATCTTGATGCATGGTCGTGGCGGTGCAGTTGGTCGTGGTGGCGGTCCTGCAAACCGTGCTGTTCTGTCTCAGCCCAAAGGCTCAGTCAACGGTCGCTTTAAACTTACTGAGCAGGGAGAAGTTATTTTTGCTCGCTATGGTGACCCAACGCTTGCTTGTCGTCACGTAGAGTCCGTTGCTGGAGCAACGCTGCTTCAGATGGCGCCTTCTATTGAGCAGAAGAACACCCAGACAGACGTTAAGTTTGCCTCGCTCGCATCTGAGCTTGATAAGGCCTCTAAGCAGCGCTTCTTGGAACTCATTCACTCCGATGGCTTTGCTGAGTGGTTCTCGGTTGTTACTCCTCTGACAGAGATTGGTCTTCTCCCCATTGGTTCAAGACCTGCAAAACGTGGCCTGGGCGCCAAGTCTCTTGATGACTTGCGTGCAATTCCATGGATTTTCTCCTGGTCACAGGCTCGTATCAACCTGGCTGCTTGGTACGGACTGGGCAGTGCCTGCGAGGCAGTAGGGGATATCGAACGCCTCCGTGAGGCATATAGAGAGTGGCCGCTGTTCACTACGTTTATCGACAACATTGAGATGTCAATCTCCAAAATTGACGCTCGTATCGCAAGGCTTTATCTGGCTCTGGGTGATCGCCCTGAGCTTTCAGAGATGGTTCTCTCCGAGATGTCGTTGACGCGCAAGTGGGTCCTTGCTATCACCGGTAACAAGTGGCCGTTGGAGAACCGTCGTGTGCTTGGTCCTGTTATCCGTCTGCGTCTGCCATTTGTTAATATTCTCTCGGTTACGCAGGTGCATGCCCTGTCTGAGCTTCGTATAAGGGATGACATGCTTACTCCAGAGGAACGTGCAAACATTACGTATTTGATTTTGTGCACCGTGTCTGGTGTTGCCGCAGGTCTGCAGAATACGGGCTGATGTCACACCGCTTGCCATAAGTTTGAGCAAACAAATGTTTATGTTTACGTAAAACTAGTAT
>JABZHQ010000010.1:0-23766 GCA_015258765.1 Atopobium sp.
AGAACCTACCAAAGCTGCGCTATTTTGTGCGCCAGGCCTAAAAGCCGACGCTAACGCGCTGCAGAATCATAATCCCCCGCATATGAACTACCTGCACAGAAGAGGGTTTTTCATATGTATTATATAAGGCTTACGTAATTACTCAGTAGCAGATACTTCTTCTGAAGCCTGTACCTCACCGGCATCATTTTTCTTTGCAAGCTTCTTATCAAGCCAACCAGTAAATGCTGGAGCTACCAGTGCAGTAATAACTACCGCGGCAGCAAGCTGAGCGTTTGCGTTTGCAACAACCTGAGCCGTATACGTTGGATCAACAGAAGCAACTGCAGCAGGAGTGGTTGTTGCGGTACCTGCAATAGTTGCGCTCGCAAGACTTGCCTTACCAGAACCGCCCAGTAGACGCTCAACAAACATGGTAAGGATACCCGTGATGATGCAAAGTACTGCTAAGAGAATACCTGATGGACCGCCCGTAATAAGGTTCTCAACACTCATGCCACAACCAAGAGCAAAGCCAACAACAGCAATACAGGGGTTAATACCAGGAACCAAAAGCCCCCTGATAAAAGGACTAAGGTTACCAAGAACAACACCAAGGACCAGAGGAAGAAGGGTACCCGCAAGTGCGGTAGGAGAAATTGCCGCAACACCTGCTGCACCTAGGGCAATCATAGTAACTGCAGGACCAGCAACAAGGGACAAAACTGCAGCCGCGCCTTGCTCATCAGGAGTCCCGTACTCAGCAGTAATACCAATGTACAGGGCAACATTACAGAAAGTAATGCCCCCAATGATGGAAAGTGCATTAAGACCAAAGAAGTTATCGCCCATGAATTTGGCAACAAACAGACCAAAGGCAATTGCAATAGCAAGCTTAGGAATAAGAATGGTCAGGCCAGTCTTCAAAACCTTGGGAACCGTCTTAAGATCAATAGAAGCACCCACAAACAGCAAAACAATGCCAACAATTGCAGGAGCTCCCTTAGCAACAGCAGTGGTGAAGCTACCAATTTCTAGAACCTGAGGAACAAATGAGTGAAGAAGTAGACCTACAGAAAGCGGATACAGCATAATATCGCCAGGAAACCTGGGGACACCAATTTTACGAGTTGCTTTTTGCTGTTCAGCTGCCATTATCAGCTCCTTTGCCCTGGTGGTCAAAAAATAGTTGACCTACTTTATCAGCACAAAGAATCATTTTTAAAAAGTACTGTACAAATTAACAATTTGGCTACAAACGCGAGAAGACCTTACAAACTGCAAGGTCTTCTCGCGAAATGGGTGTATTGAGCTGTAAAGACGGACTAAGCCCAGAACTTAGATTTTGCCGCCCTCGACGACCATAGTATTTGGATCTACCTCGTCGCCGTAAATTGGAGCAAGTGTCTCTTCATAAGCCTTGTGGAAGAAGTTCTCCTCTGCAAGAGAACCGGTAATCTCGTTGTTGATAAACTCCAACAGCGAAGAGTTGCCCTTGTGAACTGCCGCAGCAATAGTATCGGAGTCGCCCAGGTCATCAATGCCAACAACAAAGCCAGGGTTAGACTTGATCCATGCAAGTACCTCGGTATTATCGGTTGAGAAAGCATCGCCGCGGCCGTCGAGCAGTGCGTTATACGCATCAGCATAGCTATCAAATTTGACCAGCTCAACTTTAGGCGCGTTCTTAGCAAACCAAACCTCGGCTGTGGTTCCCTTAGAAACAATAAGCTTCTTGCCATCAAGCTGCGAAACGTCTGTAATTGGTGCAGAGGATGGAGAAACAACGCCCAGCTTAATCTTCATGTATGGAAGAGAGAAATCAACCTTCTCTTTACGGTCATCGGTTACCGTAAAGTTTGCCAACATGATGTCTGCCTTATTGGACTGCAAGAAAGGCACGCGATTTTGTCCATCAGTGGCAATGTAGTTGATCTTGACGCCCATATCCTTTGCAAGACGCTCAGCAAAAACAATGTCGTAACCAGCGTAATTACCGTTTGCATCAACGTAGCCAAAAGGAGCTTTATCGCTGAAGACACCGATATTTACTGTGCCTGCCTTCTTGATGTCATCAAGGGTTCTAAACTTTGAGTCTGTATCAGAAGATCCACTCTGAGTTCCGTTAGAATCCTTTTTCTTGCAAGCTGCCAGAAGAGCTGCAGCAGAAAGCGCGCTTGCACCAAGGAAAGCACGGCGAGAAAGAGAAGTGGAAGTATTTTCAAAGAAGTTCATTTCAAATCCTAACAAGTTGTATCAATTACTACATCATCTACGTGCAAAAACACGTTGTTTACTTATGCACACGTTCAAACTCAAAGGTGCGCAAAAACTCTTGTGCCCTTTCTGTTTTAGGTGCCGAGAAAAACTCTTGTGCATCGGACGACTCTTCTACGATGTGCCCATGATCAATCAGGATGACTCGATCAGCAACTGCTTGAGCAAAGCGCATCTCGTGAGTTACCACCAGCATGGTCATTCCTTGCTCTGCTAGCTCCATAACTACCTGCAAAACCTCGTGAACCATCTCGGGGTCAAGAGCTGCAGTGATTTCGTCCAGCAAAAGAACTTCAGGGTTAGTCATAAGAGCACGAACAATTGCCACACGCTGCTTTTGGCCGCCAGAAAGTGCTGATGGATAGGAGTCTTTCTTCTCCCACAGTCCCACACGACGCAACAGTTCTTCTGCCTGTGCCAAAACCTCATCCTCTGAGCGCTTCTGCACTACCTGAGGAGCCAGGGCTACGTTTTTCAAAACCGTCATGTTTGGGAATAAGTCATAGCTCTGAAAAACCATACCAATGCCTGCTGCGGCGCTTTCCCTCTTCTGACCAGAAATAACCTGATCGTGGAGAAGCACTTCTCCCCCTTGGATATCTTCCAAGCCAACAATGGCGCGAAGCAGCGTAGACTTACCGCAACCGGAAGGTCCCAACACCACGACTACCTCGCCTTTATTGATGGAGAGCGAAATCTTATCAAGCACGGGTTTCTGGCTTGAGGGATATACCTTAGTGAGGTCCTTAACTGCTAAAACGGTGTTACTCATGTGAGGCGCTCCTCTCAAGCCTGCGTGAAAGATACGAAAGTGGGAAGCAGGCAGCAAAATACAGGAAGAAAATAGCTCCGTAAATCCAAAGTGCTCCGTCGGTTGGGAACTTGAAGCGATAAAAATCGGTGATCTGACTACCAACTCTGAGCAGCTCAACCACGCCAATCAAATTACAAAGTGACGTTGTCTTAATCATGCGTGTAATCAGGTTGATAGCTGGAGGCAAAAGACGCTTGAAAGCCTGAGGAAGGATGACCTTAAAAAACGTCTGCTGGTGAGAAAGGCCAAGCACAAATGCACCGTCATACTGAGATGCTGGAATTGACTCCAACGCTCCTCGTACCAGGTCTCCAAGCTCGGCTGCTCCCCAGAAGGTAAAAACTACAATTGAAGCTTCAACGCCATCAAAATTAACATCAAACCATTCAGAAGTACCAAAGAACACCACAAAGAGCAGTACCAGTTGAGGCATAACACGAACAATCTCAAGGTAAACGCGAAGAATTGCACGAACCACCTTGTTGTTGGATGTCATAAAAAGTCCAACGAGAATACCAAGAGGAATGGAAAGTGCCACAGAGATAAGGCCAATGTGCACCGTTGTTGCAAGACCTCCAAGAAGGCGCGTTATCACTCCTTCCTGCAGCAAAATGTTATCGACGGGCATAGTCAAGCCTCCTCTCCAGCCAGCTGCCAAGCAAAGAAATAGGAACAAGGATAATCACATAGGCAATTACCAGCATAAAGAGGGCTTCTGTAGTGTCGTATTGCATGCCAATAATGTCCTTGGTTACGTACATCAAATCTGCAAGAGCAATGCCGGAAACAACGGAAGATTCCTTGATTAAGAAAATGATGTTAGCAACAAGGCCTGGAATTGCTACAGAAAGTGCCTGTGGAAGAATAACGTGCTGGAGAGCTTGAATCTTTGAGAGGCCCAAAACCTGTGCAGATTCAAACTGAATAGCTGCAACTGATTCAAAACCTGCACGAAACACTTCTGCCATATAGGAGCCACCAAGAAACGTTAGACCCACAACAGCAGCTACCTCTGCATCCATTTTGAGACCAACTTTAGTCAGACCAAAGTAGATAAGAAACAGCTGAATAAGCAGGGGTGTTCCTCTGGAAAGCTCAACGTAAACAGCATTGAGCTGACTTAAAACAGGAATTTTTGTCAGCGAAATCTGAGCACTTATCAAACCAACGATAAGCGAGAAGAGAACTCCAAAGAAAGAGATAGTAAGCGTTATTTTTGCAGCTTCTGCATACAGTGGGAGGTGTTCCCCTATGAAGCTCCAGTCCATGCGAATAAATCCTCTCGGGATGTGCGAATACTCACACAAGAGTTACAAAATAGCTTTACGCCCGAGTCTGTACCAGGAAAATTTTGCTCAGCGACAATTACACCCTGGTCGTATGTGACCCGGGCACCAGACACATCGCGGTGCATGCACAAAGTGCAGTGTATGTCGTAGCCATAATTCGCATGCGTATAATCCTAGCCGCAACTAGGATATTGTCAACTCACAATTGGTAAATTTTTTGATAATGGAAAATTCTTCCACTAAATCCTCAACTGACATACGTGCGTTAGCGGGACTTGTAGAGGGCAGTTGACGTGCGGAAATACCAGTTTGTTGCTCGGTGTAACGCTTATAAAATTTTGTTGCGGTCCCACCAAGTGTAAAAATGGCGCAGATTGATGAATCTTGAATAAGAGCGCCAATGTTGTGCGGAATCGGATTTGCAATAGAAGCGTCGCTTGCACCCTTAATGTCACAAGCCTTAAGCACATCACAAAGAGCAAGATGATGTCTTTTACAGAAATCAATCTTTTCAGGTATGGACTTGAGGGGTTTCTCGTCATATAACGCGGCAACTACACGCCAGAATCTATTCTGAGGATTGCCAAAGTAAAAGCCAATTTCTCGAGACTTGGGGCTAGGCATGGATCCCAAAAGTAGCACGCGAGAATCAGGGAAAATGATGGGGTCGAGTGTGTTTTCTACATGCGTAAGCACAGTTTTGGCAGCATCGCTGGCAGGCTGCGGCATCTTTGCAGCCACAGCTACTCGCCTTCTTGCAGCGGCTCAACAAACTCCTGCAAATCATCAAGGCGCAGTACAGTTACTTGGCCATAGCCAGCTCCACCTGTAGTGCCTGTGTCAATTCCCCACTTATCGCCATCTGACTGGACCCATTGTGCAAGGCCATCAGGGGTAGTGGCGCTGCGATTCAAGTTTTTTGCACCAAAACTTGCTAACAAAGGAGTGGGTGTATGGCCACAAATGACAACGGGATACGCTGCTTCTGACGTGCGGAAATCCGTTGGATATTGCCAAAACTCTTCACGAATCCACAAAAGATCGTTTTCAGACTGCTTACTTAAATACTGCTCCAAAGAAGCCTTATCCCAGGCGGTTGGCAAGGGAACGCCATTGGACTTTACGCCCGCATGTACCAGAACAAAATCTCTACCTTGGACCTCAGCGGTGGCGTACAAAGGAAGCGCCTGCAACCAGTCAATCAGCTCACCATATTCTTCTTCAGAAAGCATCTTGAGCTCAGCAAGTGTTGCGTCTCCCCCGTTAATCTGCCACATAAACTGAGCTTCAATATCGGCTTCTGGGTCCAACGCTTGCAGCGCAAGCTGCTCATGATTGCCCATTAAAACCGTACAGTTAGGAAGCTCGCGAATTGTCTTTATAGTGGCAAGCGAGCTAGGGCCACGGTCAATCATGTCGCCAAGACAATAGAACACGTCTGACTCAGTTGGATTAATACGCTCTAGAGCACGCCTAAGCGGCTCTACATGACCGTGAATATCAGAAAAAACGTACGTTGCCACAAAAACCTATTCTGTCGAACCTTCATCTGCAAGCGTCTGACCATCAAAGTTCAGATTTTGCGTAAGCTCTTTTGCAGTATCAAGATTAAAGTCTGGCGAGAAGAAAACGTCAAGTGCATACGGCACATTTGCCAATGCATGATCATACAAATCCCAGAAGCTCTCTTTGCGAATCTCTCCCGTAAAAGGATCAGTCCACTCATTTCCTGCTCTGTTATCAAAATCAGAATCAGAAGATTCTCTTGCCCCGTGAGAGAGCGCCTCAATCAAAGAAAACCTATTTGTACCAAAGGTGCGTTCAAGATGACCAAGCAGCTTTCTCTTCTTACCTGTTGGCGAATATGCTAGATGCTGGATAATCCTAAAATCAACAGCAGCTGACGAGAAAATCCTGGTATCGGTAGGTTTTTCATACGTCCATAGCAACGCAAAGAAAAATACCCTATCCAAAACGTAAAGCGTATGCAGCGATGCCTTCAAAACCTCGCTATAAGGTCTATAGGTAGCTACCGTTTTACCAAGATGGGCGAAAAGAATTGCCTCATCAAGATCCTTCTCGATCTCTGCATGTACTTGATTTTTAGCAGATTCATCCAAGCCCTCTACACCTTGAGAGGTAAGCATGTTTTGCCAGTAATAAATAAAGGGGTGAGCAGTGGAATCAAGCATATAGTGACAAAGGAATCCCGCAATATAGGCGCGAGCAACCGCAACATCTTTAAGTGGCAGAGGCGCAATTGCGTCTCGCATAGAAAGAAGGAGTTCAGGCGTTTTTTCTTTATGCATGATTGATGCGTATTTGGCATAACGATGTAGCAGCGGGTCTGCCGCTAAATAGAACAGTGGATCTGGACCTTGGTTGCCCAACAAAAAAGCTTCTCGCTCTTCCATCGTAGAAAAACCAAGTTTGCCTGCAGCTATATCAAAGGCATCTTTGCCAAAGAAGTCATGAGTCAAAATTGCGGGCATATCCATTCCTTTCAGTTTGCTACCGTCCATTTTACCCAGCAATGGCACAGTGCGTTAGAGAGAATATAAAACAGCATGTAGTCACTATTGTGAGCACAAAACCTCTAAGCTCTCTTCAGCTACCGCCTACCGAATAATGAGGCTTACCCCCTGTAGCAATACTTAAATATTTGATATCTTTAAACATACTTGGGGGAGATATTTTCTGTCTGAGCCATCTAGCTTGTATTGCGACTACAAGCTGGGAAAGTAAGGATCTAAGGAGTGAGGCATTCCTTACGGCACAGTAAAGAAAAATCTGTAAAGACAGAGAATATCTAATTGAGGGGAGCAATCATGGCATGCTGCTATGAGAAGCTTATCTCTGCAGGTAACAAGAGTCTCTGCAGAGCCAAAACATCACGTTCTTCTGACATGAAGAAGCGTGAGTAACATGAATACGGCAAGAAAAATTAAACTCTACAGGATGCTTACGGCCCTTGCTTATGGCGACGCCTATGGCATGCCAACAGAGATGATGTCACCACACCAAATTGATTTTGCGTTTCCTGATGGAGTTCAGAGTCTTTCAAGTCCTCCAAAAAATGACTTCTTTGGAAGACCTTTTACCGCAGGTCAAACCACAGATGACACCGCAAACGCAATCATTCTGACTAAAAATATTATTGATAATCAGGGGATTTTTAACCAGTCGAGCTACTTTGACGCACTGGAAAACTATGTGGCAACAGAGCCAAATGCTGCCCAGGTGGTTGGTCCTTCCACAAGAGCTGCACTAGCCAATAGACTTTCTGGTCACTCACTTAAAACGTGTGGACGCCTTGGCACCACTAACGGATGCGCCATGAAGTGCGCGCCGCTGGCTTCAATTGTAAGCTGGAAAGACAAACATGCGCTCATTAACAGTGTTACTGAGCTTGCGCTTCCCACGCACGGAACCAACGTAGCCATAATGGGTGCAGCAATGATTGTTGCAGCCATCAACAGAGGTCTTACTGAAAATTCGTTTACGGTGGAAGACGCTCTTGAAACTGCGGTAAGCTACGGACACCGAGCACTCTACACAAAAATTGGTACACAAATGCCTATGCCTAGCATGTACCAAAAGTGCATCATGGCACTGGAGTTCTGCGAGGGCGCCAAAAACCTTGAGGCTCCCCTCGCGGCATCAAGAGACATCTACGACTACTGCGGCTGTGGCTACGAAACCATAGAGACCATCCCTGCAGTTCTTGCAGTGGTAAAGCTCTCTCAGGGTAAAGTCTCTAGAGCGGCGAGAATAGCCGCGGAGATGGGTGGAGACACGGATACCATTGGATCTATTGCCTGCGCTATTTGCTCACAGATTCACTATGACGTTTTGCCTGATGAAGTTCATCTGCTTGAGCGCGTCAATGGATACCAGTTTGAAAAACTTGCAAACGATTTGGAAAACGCCACTTCCCTACCGTATGATGTAGCTATCTAGTTTGCGCTCTTTGCGCCATAGCATACGTTTCTTGTAGGAGGCGCCATGAGCTCCTGTGCTCTTATCGATTTGCATGTCCACCTTGATGGATCAATCCCACTTCCTGCCGCAGTTCAACTTGCAGCAGAAGCGGGGCTTGATTTCTCTTTGGCTGAACTCCAAGAAAAGATGCAAGTCCCAGCTCATTGCCAGGATCTTAACCAGTATCTTGCTACATTTGAGCTGCCGCTCAAGCTTATGCAGTCAGTACAGGGCATTCGTACGGTTGCAAAGGCATTTCACGAGCAACTTAACACGGAAGGCATTCTCTACGCTGAACCCCGCTTTGCACCAGGAAGCCTTACAGCAGGAGGTCTTTCTCAGCAAGAAGTTCTTGAGGCTGCTCTTGCTGGTAGAGCTGACTTCTATGCAGAGCACCCACAGTCAGCACTCCACACGGCATACATTATTTGCGCTATGCGTGGCACAGGTGAAGAACTTAAGCACAAAAATGAAGAGTCAATTGACCTGGCTGCAGCGTACCTTGGAAATGGCGTCGTAGCAGCAGACTTAGCAGGAGCAGAAGCGCTCTTTGCCACAGAGAATTTCTCGTCACTTTTTGCTGAAGCACAAAGAAAAGATGTTCCTTTTACTATTCACGCAGGAGAAGCTGCTGGTCCAGAAAGCATCAAGGCTGCACTTCGACTTGGCGCACAACGTATTGGCCACGGCGTTCGCTCTTTGGAAGACGCGGGTGTTATCCAGGACCTTAAAGCTGCAAATGTTGCGCTTGAGATTTGCCCTACCAGCAACCTTCAGACGCGCATCTTTGAGTCAATAGAGTGCTTCCCTCTTGAGCAACTGCTTGATGCTGGCCTGACGGTCACTATCAACACGGACAACATGACTGTCTCCAACACTACCCTCTCGCGCGAGTTTGAGCTTTTGCAGCAGCACTGCGGTCTAGACAAAAATACCGCACGTGAGCTTACTGAAAATGCTGCACGTGCGGTATTTAGTGATTCTAGCGAGAAGGACCGTCTACTTGCCCACCTTAGGCAATAGTAGCCTCATATCCTGCCTGAACAACAGCATCAACCAATGCGCTATCAGCGACATCAGAAGATAGCTCAACTACAGCGCTCTTCTCGTCAAGTGAAACGGTTGCCTTAGAAACACCCTCGACAGCCTCAAGAGCCTGTGTGACGTGTGCAACACAGTGCTGGCAAGACATGCCCTCTACGTTTAGTTTCTTCTCCATATAAGATTCCTCCTTCTGTGACGCGGATGCGTCGTTTATGGACTTAGTTTGAACGTCAATGACTGGTTTTGTGTCATGAACGTCTTGGCGAGTTGCTGAGCTGGTATTCTTTGGCTTCCAGGTACGCAGGCGCAGTGCATTGCATACAACAAAGACTGACGAGAAGCCCATGGCGGCTGCACCAATCATAGGGTTCAGCGAAATGCCAAATGGATACAACAGGCCCATAGCTACAGGGATACAAATGGTGTTATAGAACAGAGCCCAGAACAGGTTTTCTTTGATGTTGGTCATAGTGGCACGAGAAAGCTCAATTGAAGTTGCAACATCAGCTGGATCAGACTTCATCAAAACAATGTCAGCGGACTCAATAGCAACATCGGTACCTGCACCAATTGCAATTCCCACGTTTGCTCGCGCGAGTGCTGGAGCATCGTTGATGCCATCGCCAACCATAACAACATTTTCTCCAGCGTCTTGGAATTGCCTAATGTAGGACTCTTTTTGGCTTGGCAAGACATCAGAGATAACCTGGTCAACACCAAGCTCCTTACCTATGACGTTTGCCGTTGTTGCCTGATCACCAGTGAGCATGACAGACTTAACGCCCATAGCACGAAGACGAGCAATGGTGGAAGCGCTAGTTTGCTTTACCTTATCGGCCACAGCAATAACACCAAGAAGCTTACCCTCAAGCGCAAAGTACAGCGGTGTTTTTGCCTGTTCAGCTAGCTGCTGAGCCTGAGAAGTCAGCTCTTGTGTGCTGATGCCCTCCTGCTCCATAAGACGAGCGTTTCCTGCTACAAGGCGTTTCTCGCCAACCTTTGCCGTAAGGCCACCACCAGCAACCTGTGAGAACTCCTGTATGTCAACAAAGCTGCCTGCAGACTCTCCAAGCTTCTCTTGAGCGTACGTAACAATTGCCTGCGCAAGTGGATGTTCGCTCTTTTGCTCAAGCGCATATGCGTACTCAAGTAGCTGCTGCTCGGAAGTTCCACCTGCACAAAGTACGTCAGTTACGCTCGGCTTGCCCTCAGTGAGCGTTCCGGTCTTATCAAGAACAACCACGGTTGCTCGGACTGCGCCCTCAAGCGCCTCGGCAGACTTGACCAAAATGCCATTTGAAGCGCCCAAACCAGTGCCTACCATGATGGCAGTAGGTGTTGCCAGACCAAGTGCACAAGGGCACGAAATAACCAGAACAGCAACAGCGTGCGAGAGAGCAACCGCAAAGTCACCAGGTGCTACAAAGACAAACCATGCTGCAAACGTTACCAATGCAATTCCAATGACAACGGGGACAAAGACGCCAGCAATGCTGTCAGCAAGACGCTCGATAGGCGCTTTGGAGCTTGTTGCCTCATCAACCAGGCGAATGATGCCTGCAAGGGTAGTGTCATCGCCAACAGCGGTGGCACGCATCTTAAACCAGCCGCCGGTAGATACCGTAGCGCCTGTCACGGAATCGCCAACGGTCTTACTTACAGGAACGGGCTCTCCGGTAATCGCGGACTCATCGACAGATCCTTCTCCCTCGATGAGCTGGCCATCAACAGGAATTGACTGACCAGCCCTTACCACAAGCACGTCTCCAACCACAACGGTATCTGCAGGAACTTCTTGTTCAACACCGTCTTTGACGAGAATAGCAGTCTTTGGGGCAAGGTTCATAAGTGCGTTAATTGCACCTGTGGTATGACCTTTTGCGCGAGCCTCAAAGAACTTACCCAAGGTAATCAGAGCAAGAATCAAACCTGCGGACTCAAAGTACATGCCGTGCATTGCCTGGTGAGCTGCAGTAATGTCTCCTGCAACAAAAGCGTTTGCCATCTGGTACAAACTGACAACACTGTAGGCAAACGACGCTGCTGAGCCCAGCGCAATGAGCGAGTCCATATTAGGAGCGCCATGCAGCAATGAGCGGAATCCACCAACAAAATAGTGGCGACAAATAAACAGAATAGGAATGCAAAGCAAGAGTTCGGTAAGAGCCAAGTTCATCATGCCATTCATACCAGAAACAGCAGGCGGAACAGGTGCTCCCATCATCTCACCCATGGCAAGATAGAACAGTGGAATGGCAAACGCCATTGAGGAGATAAGTTCAATCCTCTTTTGCTTTACCGCCTTTTCTGAAGCATCGGTAGCATCTGCCTTAGTAGTTGCAGCAGAATCTTTTTTGTCGCTACGAGGTGTTGCCTCATAGCCTGCTTTGCTTACTGCGTCAGAAATCTGCTTGAGGGTATCTGGATTACCGTCGTAATCAACTTCCATAGAATTCTTAAGCAGATTAACGCGAGCCTCAGAGACACCAGAAACAGAGTTTGCCGCCTTCTCTACGTGCGCAGAACAACTTGCACACGTCATTCCTTGTACATCAAAAACTTTCTGATCCATAACGCCACCTTACATAAAACGCTTAAAGAGGTCCATGACCTCATCGATAACTTCTGTATCACCCGACTGGATGCGGTCAACCACGCAAGACTCCAGGTGATCCTGCATTACTTCTCTTGAGATGGCCTTAACCGCAGACTCAACTGCTGCAAGCTGAATAAGGACGTCTCCGCAATAACGATCCTCATCAATCATTGTTTTAATGCCATTTAACTGGCCGATTGCACGGTTAATACGGCGAGAAACTCCACTTTTAAGCTCGCTTGAGCGAGGAGTAGCCTTGTGATCACAATGACAACAAGTTTCCTGTGGTTGGCTGTCTTTCTGAGCCATCTGTCCTCCTTTGCATACCCTAAGGGGGTATTAGTTTCCGTAGACAGTATACCCCCATAAGGTATTTTTATGCAACAAAAAAACAGCGACCTAAGCCGCCGTTTTTATCTACCCATGATTCCCATAAAACCTCCTTCAAATACCCTTATGGTTTATTAATATCCGAAGGAAATTACCCCTTATGGGTATCTTTATACAGTATTTACAAATGCATTCCCTCTATTTGACCAGTAATTCTCTGTCTGTTGTTGCAAAAAGAGATGAAAGCAAGCGTTATCAATATCCATAGAAGTTCTAAGAACAACGCATAACCACACAATAGAAACGCATCACTTGTATTAAAACTCAAAAATAATCCGACACTTTCAACAATCCATGAAATCGGAATGCACTTGCAGATAGAAATCAAAGGGTTTGGAAATAAATAAAGTGGTATAACAGCTCCAGAAAGTATGGGGATACTTATTGATAATAAGTTTAGTACAGCAAATCCATCAGTTAACAATAAACCAATTACTGAAGAAAATACTCCAAATATAGCGCCACCAAGAGAAGCAAGAATAAGGGATATGCATAAAGGAACAAGTAGGGCCAGAACATCAGCTGCTGCAATATAAAGAACAATAACTGAGGTTATAAGAGAACTCATAAAACAAATAACAGTAATTGTTATGTATCTAATTAAAAAGAATACCATTGCACGGTTTTGAGAAATTAAATACATAAAAATTGTTTTAGCAAATCGATCTTGAACAATAATATTGGCCGAACATTGCATTGCAGAAAGCCATGCTGATAAAGTTAAAATTCCTACAAGCAGTGACATACTTGAAGCAGAAAGCTGCATACCAAACAGAATAAAGTATAGATATGAAAAAATAGGTTCAATAAAAAATTGGATGCAAAAAGCTAAAATAGAGCCGTAGCTGGATAAAGAAGTCAATGATATACAAATTGCAGGATAGATATATGAAGTAATTTTTTTCATAATTATGAACAATCTCCATCCTTGCGAAGATTTGAAAATGCTAATTGAATTAGAAACCGTCCTAAAAAAACATATGCAATCGAAAGAATCAAACAAACAACCGAATACAAGAAAAAATCTTGGACAGTAGCTGAGGTAATTAACTTTACTGCTGGAGTCAAAGGGTGTAAGTATGCGATTATACGCATTGGTAATGGAAAGTTTTCTATTGGTAAAACTATACCAGACCCTATCCATATACCAGTTAAAATAAGGCTTTCAAATGATGAAGCATTTTTTGTTAAAACATATAAAGAAGACAAAACCAAAGATGAAGAGGCGCATGCAACCGTTGAAAAAAATAGTGCCAATATCTCATTTATAGAAAGAATAATAGGAACATCAAAAAATAAGCTAAGAAGAATAGAGCACGGTACTCCAAGAACTAAACCTAATGTAGTTGCAGAAAAAATAATTGGATAAAAAATATTAGCAATTCCCTTCGGACTTATAAACAAATAATCCAAAGTTCCCTGATAACGCTGATATCCAATAATACCTGTTGAGAGAATTGTAGAAGCCCATATAGTTGCGATAGATGAATAAACCCAAAATGAATGATTACCAGACCCCTGAATCATTGAAAAAATCTTAAACAAAGAGAAGCTAAAACATGATCCAAGAACACTTATTAAAAAGAATGGAGTCGTTAAAAACATACTCGTATGAAAGCGTAGCATCTGCAATTCTGAGCGCATATCAAAAATTGAATTAACACTATATTTCATTATCTTTTCCCATTACAGCAAGGTACACCTCTTCGAGTGAGGCACGTCTTTCATTGACTTTCTTCCAACCAAAATCATCAACACATAAATCAAAAACCATTTTCTTATTTCCTGACACATCCACATAAATTGAATCAAACTTCTCAAGAACTTCAACTGATGCAATTCCAGAACATTCCTTTAAGATTTTAATTTTAGATTCATCAAGACAATCAGTTATAAACGTGTATACGCCTTCTATTTTTACTTTCTGTCTTAACTCCTCTAAGCTGCCCAGAAAAATACACTTTCCTTTTTTGAGAACAAGCACGCGATCAGCTAATAATTCAACCTCTCTCATGCTATGAGACGTAAGTAAAATACCACTAGGGATATGACGTAACTCAGCGATAAGCCGCCTGACATCTGCCGCATTATTTGGATCTAAACCAGATGTTGGCTCATCAAGAAGAATTAAACTATGAGCTGAAATTAAAGCTCTTGCAAGATGAAGCCTTTGTCTCATTCCCCTAGAAAAAGTTGACACATTTTGATTTGAAAATTCAACTAAATGTACTTGTTGAAGGGCATTTTTAATTCTTGATTCTTGCTCATCAAAAGGGACACCACTCACTTGCGCAAAATATCTTAAGTTATTAATAGCAGTAGCATGAAGATAAAACCCATTTTCTCCACCAAGAACTAAAGAAATATTCTTACAAGCCTTGCGAGGACATTTAAGGACGTCTACACCACATGCTTCTACTTCTCCACAATCTGGAAGTAAAAGCGACGAAGCAATTTTTACTAAAGTGGTCTTTCCAGCGCCATTCGGTCCGAGTACACAAACTATTTCCCCTAAATGAACAGAAAACGACACATTATCTAAAACTATACGTTTCCCTTCTTTCATCCTGTATGATCTACTCACCTTTTTTACATTCAGAGGAAGCAGAGTGTCATGGTCAAGATTTGATTCCCGCTGGATCATTTTCCATCTCCTCTCGGACCAAATTGTAACCATTCTCATTTCCAGTTTTACTATACGCAACGCAAAGAAATTTCCTTATTAAATCAAGTTGCGACACAAAACCAAATTTTTTGCAAACTTCTGACGCTCTTTCAAAATAATCAATAGATTCCTTCCATCTTTCTTGTAAATAATATACATATCCCACAAGTACCTCCGCTTCTGACTGAGAGGATATATGATTTTTCTTAACCCACTCTAAATTACATTTAGCCAAAAGCTCAGCTTCTGCAAAATTATTTTTAAGAAGGTACAACTGAAAAAGATTGCCTGATATCTGCTCTCTAATTCGTTTTGCTGGATCAAGTCCAACTGCTATCAAATTATCTCCCAAATTATTTATAGAAAGATTAGCTTCAGACAAAATAGAAAAAGATTTATCAAAATCATCTCTTTTTAAGTAAATAAGTGATTTCAAATTATCACACGCTGCTCTGAGGACCAACCCATCGTCTTGCGAAATATTAAATTCACATATTGAATGAGATATGAAACTCTTTGCATTTTCTAAATATTCTTCAGCTTTATTCAATTCTCCTAGCCTTTTAATCAACCTAGAACAATATCTAATATATGTTACGACAATTTTATCTGGAGATAATTTCTCGTTTTCAAGCAAACGAAGATACATTTGATCTGGGATTTTATTTAACTTCTCGTGATTTCCAATCGCAGAAGCAAAGTAAGTTAATATTAAATAATCAGAACATGCTAAATTATTCTCCCAAAATATTTTTCCTAATTCAGATACAAAATCCCATCTTCCTGCAAAATTAACTAATACATCCACATGCGCAGATAAATCTAAAGTTGATAATCCTGAACGAGTCCACTTAGCAAAGAAGTCTTCTGGCTTTCCTAGACTCTGATCATACAAAGAAATGTCCAAGCTGTTCATTTTGCAATATTCTTCCAAAAGAATTCTAGGATCATTTCTAAAACGAACTCCCAAATCAGATAGATAATTTTGTGAACCAGCAGATCGTAACTCAGGGCATGCAGGAATAGAGGCAATAACAGCCCTTGAATAAATCGAATAAGGAGTTAATTTGTTCTTTAAAATTTCACGAGATAAGTTCACATATGGGTTCTGTAACATTATAAACACTATCCTTATTATTAAAGGAAGCACCAGTCACAAACTGATGCTTCCATATCTTAACCGTGATTCCAAGTAATTGAATTCCAGCCACAGACTTTAATAATGTCTTGTAACTCCTGTTGGAACTTTTTTACTTCTTCGCATTCCTTCATATCCCCTCCTTTCTTAATGAGTATCTCTATGTTAATAAAAAAAATTTATCATAATCAATTCTTAATAAATTTTATACTAAAAAGACATAACAAGAATATAACTACAAACTATAGCGACGGTATCACTTATTTATCTCTTAATATTTTTAACTAAAAAATATTAAGCCGTTTTACTAATCTTCTTCAACGTTTTTATCAACAGTACCATTAAGATCCAGAATATTTTGTGCCTCATCTGAACTTTCAAGAGCGGTAACCGTTCTTAATTTGCGATTCATAGCCTTTGTTCTAGTAGTAAGAATCTTATCAATGGTGGTTTCTGCAGTTCTAATCTGTTTCTGAGCCTTCTCAAGCTGCGCCTGATACGTCTCAAACTCTGTCTTAACCGCAGAGAGTACCTTTTGAATCTCGTCTGCATGCTTCTGAATAGCAACAGATTGAAATCCCATTTGAAGACTGTTAAGAAGTGCTGCCATAGTGGAAGGTCCACACACATTAACGCGATATTCTCTCTGTAGCTGCTCAAGCAGTCCCGTCTGACTGACTACCTCTGCATAAAGTCCCTCAAAAGGAAGGAACAAAATAGCAAAGTTGGTTGTCTCTGGTGGGGCAATATACTTTGTAGAGATATCTTTTGCCTCTGCCTTAATTCGAGTCTCTAGACCCTTTTTAGCAGCAGCAATAGCCTCTTCATTTCCTCCGTTAATTGCATCTACTAGGTGCTCGTACGTATCTCCAGGGAACTTAGAATCAATAGGAAGCCAAACAGTCTCCCCTGACTCTCCAGGCAACTTAACTGCAAACTCAACACGCTCAGTAGAACCGGAAACGGTGGCAACATTCTCTTCATATTGCTCTGGAGAAAGAATGTCTCTTAGAATTGCGCCAAGCTGAATCTCTCCAACAATTCCGCGAGTCTTAACGCCAGAGAGAACTTTCTTTAAGTCTCCAACACCCTCTGCAAGGCCGCGCATTTCTCCCAAGCCTTGATGAACTTGCTCAAGTTGCGTAGATACGCGCTGAAACGATTGAGTCATACGCTCATCGAGCGTTTTCTGGAGTTTCTCGTCAACGGTCTGACGCATAAGCTCAAGCTTTGCTTCATTCTCTTTACGCATGTCGCTGAGCTGTTTGTCAACAGTCTCTCTAACCTTACCAAGCTGCTCAGTTGAAGCCTGGGAAGTTGCTTTCATGTTGTCATCCACACGACGCTGAAAAGCATCAAAGCGAGCATCAAGCTGAGCAATACGCTGATCAGTCTGCTTCGTCTGATTTTGCAGTGTTGAGGTGAGCTTTTGATCAACTACCTCTCTTACCTTCTCAAGCTTTGTATCCATAAGCTCTTGCATTTTTGCCATGTTATCCGTAACACGACGATCCAACTCTTGGGAGCTTCTTATAAGCTCTGCAGATGATGTTTGACTTTGCTCTTGCAGCGTCTTTACTTGCGAAAGCTTAGAGGAAAGTGTGACAAGGCTCACGATAAGCACAATGACAACTACAGCCAAAACTAACAGCACAAGCAAATCCACAAGACTCCCCTAACTCATAGCAGAACAAACAAACGCAAACACAGCAAACGCAATCTGAGTGTTAACCAAAAATTCCGTAGATTACTTCTGCAATGCTATTGGTAATGCTCTCTACGAAATTCACAAATGGATTATCGGAATCAACGTCTTTATCTCCATAAGGATTAGTGAAGTAATCCCAGAACTCTTCCCAATAGTTTTGCTGACGATAATACCTATAGGAATCACCATCATCTTCAGTACGATCCTGCTTATCATCAGTATCGTTGTTTGTTTCGTTCTTGCTGTTCTTTTCTTTCTCTTTCTTAGTAGAAAGCGTCTCATCAGAACCAAGCGTGACGTTGATGGTAAGGCGGTCTTCTCCACGCATGATTTCTACAGGAACGGTCTCTCCAATCTTGTGAGAGCGAACGGCAATAATAGCTGCATCAGCAGAAACTACGCGCTCTCCACCAATAGAGACAATAACATCACCCTTTTTAATACCAGCACCCTCTGCAGGACTATCATCAAGAAGGCCTGCTACATACGCACCGTAATCTACCGAGAGATCATTGCGCTTTGCAACTCGAGGAGTAACGGTCTGCATAGAAAGACCAATATAGGCATGCTTAACTTGCTGGCCAGAAAGAATCTGATTTGCAATATCAATGGCATAGTTAGAAGGAATTGCAAAGCCAATACCCGCAAATGACTTGGTATCTGACGAGAACAACGTACAAATACCCACAAGCTGACCATTAGAGTCAACCAGAGCGCCGCCAGAATTACCTGGGTTAATAGCTGCATCAACCTGGATAAGGTTTGCATAAATAGTGGTTTCTCCACCCTCTGTCTCAAGCATATCTCCACGAGAAAGCGCGGAAACAATACCTGCAGAAACAGAGTGATCAAGACCAAATGGACTACCAACACTCATAACCCAACTACCAGGAGCCAAGTTATCGGAATTACCAATCTCAATTGGAGTAAGGCTATCTCCTTTAAGATCTGCATGAAGAACGGCCAGGTCAGAGGTTGGATCTGTACCAACAACAGTACACTCATACTCTTTATCATTAACGGAGATAGAGAACGTATCCATACCCTCAATGACGTGGTAATTGGTAAGAATGTCTCCATTTGTGTTCAACACAACGCCAGAACCGGTTGAGCCTGATGAATCACTGGTAGCCTTAACGGACACAACCGAAGGCAAAACCTTAGAAGCTACCGTTTCTGCCGTCTTAGTATCAGTTGGTTCTGCAGCAGGACGAGACGTCGCTGCTTGAGAAATAGTTGCCTGACCAGATACTGCAGGAAGCTTAGAAATTCCCTCTCCCAAAGCAATGGTAGGAACACAAGCAACGGCAAAAGCAATTGCACAAGCTGTTCTTTTTACGCTTGAGCTTTTGAACATAGACATAAATCCAGACTGCTCAACTGGCGAGAAACGCTTATTTACAGTGGAATCTGTGGTTAAACCATGCGCTTGGTTCTCCATAGACATCCTCCTTAACATCACTTTGATGCAAATAGCTAACACAAACAATTCTGCGCTAAACATCAATTTTTCAATATGAGTATTCTACCCGTTATACCGGACAAAAATTCGTTTCTCATTATGAGAAAGACGCGCGGGAGTCCTACTAGTAAGAAAGAAGTTTGCAGATCCCATTAAATGCAGTTTGTACCTGCGATTATGCTCTAAACAGATAGCCTACGCCGCGAACCGTCTCAAGATGAGCAGCTGCTTGAGGACCAATCTTTGAGCGAACACGCCTTACATGAACGTCTACTGTTCTAGTGCCACCACAGTACTCAAAGCCCCAAACGCGCTGCAAAAGAGCCTCACGTGAGTAGGCACGAGACGGATGTGTTGCCAAGAATGACAGCAGCAGATACTCCATATACGTAAGATCAACAGGAGATTCATCAATATAAACCTGATACGTTGCCAGGTTAATCTTTATGTTGTCAACAATAACCAAATCTCTAGAAGTGCTCTCGGTACCTGGCCACAAAAGCAGCGAGCACCTAAGGCTAAACTCCTGGATAGTTGCAGTAGACAAAATAAAATCGCTCTTGCCCTGAACAGGCAGAACAAACTTAGAAAGATTATCAAGGTCAGCAACAAACAGGCGAGCAATTCCACCATTTTGCGCAGAATAATTCTCTACCGTGCTAATAACATCCTGGGAAAGTTCTTTTTGATCAAGAATAATTAGGTCAAAGGTATGACCAGAAGCCGCAGCCTGCGAGAAAGAAGCAGCGTTTGCAAGAGCAATAGACACATCAATGACATGCGAAAGTTCACGCATACGTTCATGTAAGCGTGTCGTTGCAGATACAAGAAGAATATTCTTGTGATGCATCGATTCCCCCTAGGATAAGCTTAATCTTATAAAGCATACCACAAGCTGCGAATAAAGAGCAGATATACCTTATTATCTGCAATTAGGGCGAGAAGAATTTCTCGTCTTAATTTATTTTTTCGTTTGCGTATTAATTCTAAAAAGTATTGGTTTTACGCAATAGCGCCAATGAACTCAGCTGTTCGAGGGTTTTGTGGATTGTTGAAAATGACATCAGGAGTGCCTTGCTCAACTACCACTCCTCCTTCCATAAAGACCACGCGATCTGCCACGTCTTTTGCAAAACCCATCTCGTGCGTTACCACAATCATGGTCATACCAGAGTTCTTTGCCAGATCACGCATAACATCCAAAACACCACGAACAAGCTCGGGGTCAAGCGCGGAAGTAGGCTCATCAAACAGAAGTACATTTGGATGCATAGCAACGGCGCGAGCGATTGCAACACGCTGCTGCTGTCCACCGGAAAGCGCACCAGGCTTGAAGTCTGCTCTATCAGCAAGGCCAACAGCCTCCAGCTGTTTTAGCGCCTCTGCCTCTGCCTCCTCTTTTGACTTTCCTAGAACCTTAATCTGACCAATCATTACGTTCTCTTTAACCGTTAAATGACCAAACAGATTGAATTGCTGAAAAACCATTCCGACATCTCTACGAAGCGCATTTACCTCTGTCTCGTTTGTGCCTGTAATCTCTTGGTCCTCAATAAGGATATGGCCTGCAGAAGGTGTCTCCAGCAGATTAATACAACGGAGCATAGTGGATTTACCGGAGCCCGAAGGACCAAGCACAACCACAACTTCACCTGGCCAAACAGTCAGGTTAACGTCATTTAAGACATGCGTTGATCCAAACGACTTATTGAGGTGCTCAATACGAACAATAGGATGTTCACCTGCCTCAAAAGTATGGTTAGTAAGGGGCTTATCGCGCTCAAATGCCTCTTGTGCAGCGACTTCAGCATCCAAGGCGGGTTGTTCTGTATTCGACTTCTTTTTGAAAGAATAGAAAGACATTAGTTTTCCTCCTTGGAAAGAGCTTGGGTCTTATCGGCTGTGGTGCTTACTGCAGTGGTTACTGCAGTGCTTACTGTAGCGCTTGCTACAGTGCTTACGGTTTTGCCTGTTTCTGACTGCTCCATGCGTTTCTCGATACTGCCAACTACCTTAATAAGTGGCAAGGTAATTGCCAAATAGAACAGAGCGGCCGTCATATATGGCGTCATGTTTCCCGTTGAGGTGGTGAGGTTTTTAGCAAACATCATCAGCTCCATAACGCCTACAGAAGAAAGCAGCGAAGTATCTTTATAGGACGTAATAAAGTCACTGGTAAGAGGTGGGATTACTCGACGAATAGTTTGAGGAATGATAATAAACGTCATGGTCTGGAAACGATTCATGCCAAGAGAACTTGCGGCCTCATACTGACCCTGTGGAATCGACTGAATGCCCGCACGGAAGATCTCTGAAAGATACGCAGAAGAATTGATTGCAACCACAATAAAACCAAGCAGATTGGTGTCTAAATTGATATTCAGCATAGGAAGACCAAAGAACAGAATATAAATCTGCAGGAAAAATGGGGTTCCGCGCAACAGATTGATGTATACCACTGCAAGCGCGCGCAGGAGCGGATTTTTAGAGATCTTAAGCAGAGCAAATCCCATTCCCAGCACAATAGCCACGGGATAAGCGCAAATAACAATTGCCAGACAAACCAGCCATCCAGGGAATAGCATTACAACGGAAGAAACAATCAGCTGAGGCTTTAAGAACATGCCCAAGAAGTGATTGGAGTTCCATGTTTTAACCCAAGGCTGAGCGTCAAGCCAATTCACTATAGCCTGAACAGGGGTGTTAGAAATAATGGTAATTTCAGGAGAAGAAGCAAGCTTTTGAGTTCCCTGCTCAGTGGTGTACGTTCCTTCAACAGTGTACGAGCCACCGTCAGCGGGAAACTTCATGCCAGAAATCTCTACACGAATAAGCTTTTGAGCGTCCACGGGTGTTGCAAAAGAGATCACAACCTGCGTTCCCTGGACGCTTGCACTTGCCTCGATCTTCTCGCGCGTAAGTCCTGAAAGAACGGTCACCTTAGTAGTTGCGCTCTGCAAATCGGAGCCCTTTGGGAGCTGTAAGGTCAGCTGGGATACCTGCTCGTCCTCAACTGTTCCCTCCCAGGTTAAACGAGTCTCTTTGCCACCGATAACGCCATTGCCTTCCGCTTGGTTTGATTTAGCCGTTGTCTTGTTTGTGGTAAGAGCAAAAGCACTCTGAACAGAAAACGCACTTAGGGACAAAAAGAACAATCCACTCAAAAGCAGTGTGGCGAGAAGTGCTACAAGCAGTGAGGAACACGCGCGAATATGCGAGCACTTTAACTCAGCCGAATCATGAGCCAGACTCTGAGACGCAGATTCAGCCTTGAAACTCGCAGATGACATGCACAAGGACAGTTGCTGTCCTGACATAGTTTTGTGCAAAAGTGCAATCACGTGAAACTCCTTTAGAGCTTGAGGTGCCTAAACGCTGATAGTAAAAACAGAGCAGTGCTTGAAGCCAGATTTAACTTCAAGCACTTTTTGTTGAGCTGGTAAAACTAGATGTTAGAGCCAAACCATTTGGTCTTAAGGGCAGTCATGGTTCCGTCCTTTTCCATATCTGCAAGAACCTTGTTGATAGCCTCGGTCAGTGCAGGATTGTCCTTGGAAACAGCAATGCCATACTGCTCACCTGTTGGAATCTCTTTTGCAATAGTCAGATCAGAGTATGAAGTGCTAATCAGATTGGAAGCAACAGGCAGGTCAATGACCATTGCGTCATACAGGCCGGTCTGGACTCCTGCCATTGCCGCAGCAACATCGTCTACAGAAACAATAGTTGCCTTTGGAAGGTTTTCCTTAGCCCAGTCCTCGCCGGAAGTACCTGTCTGAACAACAACCTTCTTAGAGGCGTCGTTGAGCGTCTGCTCGGTCTCGGTGCTACCAGACTTAACAACCAGGGACTGATTGGAATCAAGGTAAGAAGTAGTGAAGTCTACCTCCTGAGAGCGTTCGTCAGTGATAGTAATACCTGCGATAGCAACGTCTGCCTTGCCACCCTGCTTAATAGTTGGAACAAGGGTGTCAAACTTCTGGTTTGGCAAATACGTAACCTCGAGGTTAAGCCTCTTTGCAATCTCGGTAATAAGATCAACGTCAAAACCAACAGGAGTGGTTGAGTTGCCCTCAAAGTACTCAAACGGTTGGAAACCAAGCTCTGCAACAACAGTCAGGTGGCCCTTAGTTACCAGCGTATAGCCAGACTCTGACTGTGATGTGGTGCTTGACTGAGCATTTTCTTGTTTAGAAGGCGAACAAGCCATAAGGCCCATAAGTGCACATGCCATAGAAACAACCGCGACGCCCTTTAGAGCATTCTTTTTAACGGTAGTAACCAGTGACGATTTCATATTTGCCTCTTCCTGAATAAATCTGAGCTGAAATTCATTGGAATGAATTATAGAAAGCAAATATGAAAAATCTACTTATATTTTTCTTCGTATTTCTCGTTTTTATTGCATAAAAATAGCGAGAAG
>JABZHQ010000069.1:0-5370 GCA_015258765.1 Atopobium sp.
CACCCGCATATGAACTGCCTCCCATTTCTTATGTCCAAGAAATGGGAGGCAGTTCACTTGGTAGCCGCCTTATTACTAACGCTTATCCACAATCTAACGCACGCTATAAAGATGCATGCTGTAAAAACGCACGCCATAAAGATGCATGCTGAAGAAGCTGGTTTTACAGAAGCGCTTCTTCCCACGCAGGCTCTTTAAATCCAAGAAGAATGGTATTGCCTGCAACAACCAATGGGCGCTTGACCAGCATGCCTGTGGTGGCAAGCAAATTATAAGCATCACTATCGCTCATACCTGCATCAAGCTGCTCCTTGATGTTATTATCGCGATATACCATGCCTGAAGTGTTGAAGAACTTTCTGATAGAAAGACCGCTCAGTTTGTGCCATTCAGCAAGCTCTTCAGCAGTTGGATTCTCTTCTTTAATATCACGCAAAGTATAAGAAACACCATGCTCATCAAGCCATTTGAGGGCTCTCTTACACGTGGTACAGCGAGAATAACAAAGAACCAGAATGTTTTTATCTGCCATAGCTGTTCCTTTTGGATAGATTATCGATTGCATAAACGCAAACTATTTTGAGTAGAAAGCAATCCTAAAATCAATATTCCTAGAGATATGCCATAGAGCATGCCAACAAACAGATCATTAACGTTTGATGCCACACTCAGGATGATTGCTAAAATCAAAAACATCATTCCAAGAGAAACATACTTGTTTTTTATAAGTTTCATCTGTTCATCTCCTTTTTACTGATAGTAACAAAGCATTATAAATCACCACTTTGTTACTGAATATGTACATTTATGCAGGTATCTGTCCTGTTTCAAGAATTTGCTGAAGCGCAGCCTCATCAAGTACGGGAACACCTAAGCTTTCAGCCTTTGTAAGCTTAGATCCCGCAGCCTCTCCTGCCACTACAAAGCTTGTCTTTTTAGATACAGAGCCGGAAACCTTTGCTCCCATGGCTTTAAGCTGGGCGCCAGCCTCATCGCGTGTGAAGTGCTCAAGAGTTCCCGTTAAAACAAAGGTAAGTCCAGCAAGCGTCTGAGGAAGCTCATTTTCTGACTTCTCTTCCTCAAGCACCACGCCTGCTTGACGAAGACGCTCAACAACGGCAACATTTTCTGGTATCGAGAAGAACTCGTGTACAGACTCTGCAATCTTAGGACCAATACCTGGGATTTCAGCGATCTTCTCGACAGGGGCTGTAGCAAGCGCCTGGATAGAGCCAAACTCCTGGGCAAGGAGCTCTGCAACGTTAGCGCCAACATGCCTCATGCCAATACCAAAGAGCACGCGGCCAAGACCTCTTGTCTTTGATTCCTCAACCTGTGCCATAACTTTCTTAGCAATAGTATGACCCACGGGAATGCTATCACCAGAAAGGTGATCTGCAGTATCAGTATCGTACACACGGCCCGTAGGCATGCTGGACAGCGTTTCTTCAGTAAGCTTATCGTAGAAGTCGGCTACATCAGAGAGAACACCCTCTTCAACCATGCGGTTAATCAACTCGTCACCAAGGCCGTCTATGTCCATGGCCTTACGGCTACCCCAGTGAATCAGACGCTCAACTGCCTGAGCGGGGCAATCAATAGAGACACAGCGGAAGGCCACCTCTCCCTCTTCTTGAATAACAGGGCTACCGCAGCTTGGGCAGGTAGCTGGCATCTGGAACTCAACAGCATCTTCAGGTCGAAGACTCAAAACTGGTCCTACAACCTCTGGAATAACATCTCCTGCCTTGTGGACAATGATGGTATCGCCCTCGCGCACGTTTTTACGACGAATCTCGTCAAGGTTGTGGAGGGTTGCACGCGCAATGGTAGAACCCGCAACAGTAACGGGATCAAACTCAGCAACAGGTGTGAGTACGCCCGTACGACCCACCTGAATACGAATTTCTCGTAAAACGGTCTGCTTTTCCTCTGGCGGAAACTTAAATGCAATAGCCCAACGAGGAGCGCGAGAAGTAAATCCTAGAGCCTCTTGGCTCGCAAATGAGTCAACCTTTACTACCACGCCATCAATGTCGTAGTTAAGATCTCTTCGCTGCTCAAGAGCTTGCGCACAGAAATCGTGGACCTCCTGAGCGCTCAGGCAACGACGGGCATGTGGATTAACATTAAAGCTGCAGCTACGAAGCCAGTTTAAAAACTCCCACTGACTATGAACATCAAGAGGGCCTTCATCGGCTACTGCGTAGATAAAGGTCTCAAGATCTCGGTGTGCGGTAATCTTTGGATCCTTCTGGCGCAAAGATCCAGCAGCTGCATTTCTTGGGTTAGCAAAAGGCTGTTTACCAGCAGCATCCGCATCCTCATTCAGACGAATGAAGGAGTGCTTTGGCATATAAACCTCACCGCGCACCTCAATGCTCTGGTTAAGGCCCCTATTCTCTACCTGATCAAGACCAGCCAAAGCAAGCTCTCGAGGCACGTCAGAGATAGTTAAAACGTTTGCTGTGACGTTTTCTCCCGTGCTACCGTCGCCTCGTGTAGCAGCACGTACAAACTGACCGTCACGATACGTGAGTGCAACACCTAAGCCGTCAATCTTAAGTTCGCAGGTATATGCCACAGGATTAGTGGGCGATGCGCCAAGAGCTTCATCAGTTCTGGAAAGCCATGCATCCAGCTCTTCCAGGTTCATGGCATCGTCCATGGAATACATACGAGCGGCGTGTTGGACAGGCTCAAACTGTTCAGAGACATAGCCGCCGACGCGCTGCGTATAGCTATCCTCAGTAACAAGCTCTGGGTATGCTGCCTCAAGCTGCTGAAGCTCAATGAGCAGACAATCAAACTCAGCGTCAGTGAGCTCTGGATTGTCAAGAGCATAGTAGGCATAAGCCGCATGGTTCAAGATTCTATTAAGCTCCGCTGCGCGAGCGGCATCTTTTGGCGAAAGTGCTGCCATAACTACTCCAAACATAAAAACGTAGGTGCAAGAAATCTTGCACCTACCAGGTGTTTATTTGCGTCCTCTTAAGGTTCTACCAAGGGCCTTAAGGGCTTCTCGCCTTGCACTACCATATGGTGCAAGAGGGTCAATAATCTTGCGCAGAGGACTTGCATCAGAAAGCGCACGCTCGTGGAACTCCGTGACGTCTGCGTCATTTCTAGCGCCTGGCACCATGTCCTGAATAATAACCTCGTAGAACGGAGTGTTGCGCGCGTACTTCCAGAAATAGGAAGCCATGTCGCAGCTAGCGTTCTGCCAAGGCTTAATAGCGCCAGCAAAGTGAACAATCTTTGGAGCACGACGTGCTGCTTGATAGTCATCAAAGACGCTATTTGGTGCCATTGGATAGAGTTTCTCGGCACGTCCAAAAATGTTGTGTGTAACGTTCCAGTCAGCCGGGAGATAGACAACGCGACCCTGGCACTCGCTGTTCAGAATATCTTGATCGTTATAGATAAAGATTGGATTGGATGCAATACGCAACCACTCTGGAACAGTGTGATAACGGCGCAGCTCAGCGGTATTGAAGACCATAACTCCTGCCTGGAAGTAGGCATAAGGATTCTTAAGATTAAGCACGTCAAGGCTGTACTTCATACGGTCTCCGCCGCGAATGTTGAGGTTTGCCAGATAGTCAATATCAAGCGTTGCCGCAATAAGATTATTGCCCATTCTTACGTCATAAAGCTCTGCGACATTACCGTTAACCACAAGGTCAGAGTCAAGATAGACAACCTTATCGTAAGCAGAAAGAATGTCTTGAGCCAAGAAGCGGAAGTACGTTTCAACACTAATATGAGCGTTATTAGTGTCTAGCTTGTAGTCTTTGACCATGCGCCACACGTTATAGAACGTAATACGAGCATTCTTATAACGCGAGAAGTGCTTCTTAACCAGCTCCTGCTTTGATCCGCCAATATTGGTGTTGAGAACGACCACATCGTAGAAACGGTTGGGATCGGCATTTTCAAGCATTGAGCCCATAGCGCAGGTAAGAATTGGAACATAGTTGTTGTCTGCTGCAAAAACAACAGGAACAACGTTCTGGCTTGCAATCTCAGGCTTCTCTTCAAAGAGAGGAATAAACTTCTGACGAGGCTCTGGATTAGTAAAGTGAATGCACTGTAGCTCTTTTACCTTCCAGTTTTTGCCCTCTGTACGCAGCATATGCATACGCCAGATATTAAAGAGGCGCTCAGTCAGATGACCTGGGGTTCTTAGGGCCTCTTTGCTATAGGTAGACATATCAGTACGGGCGGTCCACTCGTCAACAAGTGGGAACACCCATGCTGCATAGCGATCAAAGAGCTCTTTACGCATGATATACATGTTGCAGAAGCACTGCTGATGACCGTTGAGAAAAGTGTTTACGTCCTCTGCATACTCTGGATGACGCTCAACAATGAGTGCAGCCATAGTATCCATATCCTTTGGATGGAGTAGCGGAGCGGAATGGTACTGCTCAAGAGGTGTATTAGCGCTTCCAGGGAATTTGCGAATATCCTTTACCCCAGTAGTAATGAGGTCATAGCCCTCAATGCACTGAGCAATGGTCTGATCATCAAGACCATATTTCTTGATGGCATCCTCATCAATGAAGTCATCCATAACCTCACCAAACGGATTTTCTGGATAAACCGTATCGGTGAAATTGAAGTAGCGACGATAATGACCAAAGCCAACATAGCGAGCATTGGTGATGTTCTTCCATGCCCAATACTGTGTAGTCATCTCACAGTACATAGGGTTTTTCTCGGTAATGTTATCGCCCTCATCGTCATGGAGCATATACGTAAAGCGATTGGTCTTCTGACCTGGTCCTACCTGGATAGGCTGAAGGTACTTACTTGCGGGAACATCAACATCTTTATGAGAAGTAATCAGAATGCGAATAGGCTGCTGCTCAAACATCTTTACCATGTGCTTTCTCTCTAGATACTCCATGTGCTCATCGGCAATCTGTTTCATGCGAACTGCCCTATCAAACGACAGTCCCTCATCTTGATTCATCAGATCCGCATACTTCTTTGCATACTTTCTAAAGCGATATGCATCGCTGTCTTCTGGAAGCTCAGTACCAGTGGCAATGGCCTCGTATGCTTCATCTCTTACAAAGCGATAAAGCTCTCGAGCGGCTACCGATGGTCCGAAGAGAATGGCAAATGGCTCAAGAGCTGCCTCTTGATCTTCAGGAGCAAGACGGAATCTCCACTCAGCACTCAGAAGCTCCAACAGTCTATGCTTCATTCCCTTAAAGGAGTTGAGATGCGCAATGTTATCTGATTTGCCAATATAGAGTTCCACTTGATCAATGTTGTCCAAGAACTGATAGCAGAACTCTCCAAATTTATCTAAAGAAATACGAGAAGCGCCAGTTACTCCGATGCCATAGTGGTACAAAA
>JABZHQ010000153.1:0-1075 GCA_015258765.1 Atopobium sp.
AATACAGCTTGCCAAATCATCTGCTGTGTTTGAGTCAATAAAGGTATCTACAAACGTCTCTACGCTAAGCTTCTGCAGCGCACGTAAATCAGCTACTTCAAGTGGTCTAATTGAAACGTGAGCATCATCAATACTGACCGTATTTCTCGCCTGACGATATGCATCAAGGTCAAGAGAGAGCACATGGTGGAGGACGCCAAAGTGATCAAGCACCTTAGAAGATGCCTGCGTAAACCCAGCGCGCTCGTAGAAGGGCTGAGCTTTAAGTTGCGACTCAACTAACACCTTGGAAGCACTACTTTCTTGTGCCAGGTAATCAAGGGTATCGTGCAGTAGTTTTGAACCAATGCCGGCACCTTTGTTGCTGACGCATACGCGACCAATAAGAGGGGAGTTGTATGACTGTCCTGCATCAATGATGCGCAAATATGCAGCTACCGAGTCAGTATCTTGATAAAAGACATGGGTAGAAACTTGATCAACATTATCAAGATCGTTGTACATAATCTGCTGATCAACGATAAACGTTTCTGCTCTTAGAGAAAGAATTTGATATAACTCTTTAGCGGTAAGCTGCCCAAATCTTTTAATTACCAACTTCATAGCATGCCCCTCCCGTATGCTTGATAGTGATATTTTGACACATCAAAGTGAGAAAAGCGTAAGGTTTCCGTAAGGTCAATCGATGGCAACGTGAACGGTAGTGACGGAGTATATATCTCAAGATTTACTCGCTTTCAATGAAAGGACGCAACATGGCAGCTACTCAAGTAACTCCAACTCAGCCAACTGTTGTGGCTGGACAATCTTCAGCACTTACCCCTCACACCGTTTTGGTTTGCCAAAACCTCGAGAAGTACTATGGAACTCGTGGAAATATCACTAAGGCGCTGGACGGCATTAATCTTTCTGTAGCTCGCGGTGAGTTTATCGCTATCATGGGTCCTTCTGGTTCTGGCAAAACTACACTTTTAAATTGTATCTCTACCATTGACCAGGCATCTGCGGGCCACATCTTTATTGATGACCAAGAGCTTTCCAGCCTGCGTGGTGCAGAGCTTTCTGCCTTTAGACG
>JABZHQ010000154.1:0-1073 GCA_015258765.1 Atopobium sp.
TCCCTTTTGAGACGTGCACCACCTGGTCTACTGACGGTTTCTTCCGTGAGACAAAGGATATGGTTGAGTATCGCCTGCAAGAAGGATGCTCTGTTGTAGAAATGGAATGCTCGGCACTAGCCGCTTGCTGCAGAAAACGAGGGGCACAGTTTGGACAGTTCCTTTTTACAGCAGACTCTTTGGCAAACGTTCACGAATATGACGAGAGAGACTTTGGCAAAGACTCACATGAAAAGGCACTGCTTCTTGGCCTGGAGATACTCAGAAACTTTCAGTAGACCTTTACTAACCTTTTCCAGCAGTAAAAATTTGTGCATACATTGTCGATTTGCAGCTTGAACAGCAAATCCTTCTCGCCATTTATTATGATTTACCTATCTTTTTTTGCTGTTTGAGGAGAAATAATGCGTGTTAAAAAAGTTCTGAGCATTTTATTTGCTCTTGCTCTTGTTTTGAGCAGCCTACCTGCATCCGCTATTGCAGAGTCTATTGAAGACGCAGGTAAATACTCTGTTGTTGTTTCATACGTTAATGTGTTAAACAACGAAGAGATTCATGCGCCTTCTAAACAAGTTGTAAATGAGGGGGAATCTTGGTCTGTTACCTCTCCAACAGTTACCGGTTATGGCCTGGAAAATCCTGCTCAAGCAACTGTTACTGGCGTTGCCTCCGGCTCAGATCATTACATAAAGCAAACCATTTATTACACTCCTAGCTCTGTTCCCTACACCGTTAAGCGCATGAAAGAGATGACTACTGGAAATTACGTTGAGGCGTCTTCCGAACAAAACTACGGTGTACCCGATTCAATTGTTACTGCCTCTGATGTTACCTATCCAGGTTTTGTACGCACAACTACAGACCTTTCGCTCAAGGTTACCGCAGATGGCAAGGCTGTTAAGTACATCTATTACGACCGCAATCCTCGCAGCGCAATCTACTTCTCAACTTCTGGTAGCGAGCTTTCTCCTGTAATTGGAAATCCGGGAGATCCTGTTCCTGCCGTCCCTAACCCAACACGAACTGGTTATACCTTTGCTGGTTGGGACCTTAATGACGATGGCATTGCAGAT
>JABZHQ010000070.1:0-5321 GCA_015258765.1 Atopobium sp.
GTCCTGGATGATAAAAGCATCTGCGCCAAGGATCCACGCGCGGCGAATCAGGCGCAGGACACGCTGCATCTCGTCCCACTTAACAACAACGTTCACGGTGACGTACACGCGAGCGCCAGCTAGATGAGCCTGTCTGCACGCACGCGCAAACGACTCGTCATCAAAGTTGTCCGCACCACGGCGAGCATTGAAGTTGTTGCCCAAGCCGCAGTAAATAGCGTCAGCACCACCAGCAAGAGCTGCGGTAAATGGTGCTGGACCTCCCGCTGGGGCGAGAAGTTCCATCTGTGTTGCGCGAGGGAGTGGCTGAGTTGAGAGCTCCTTGTCAGAAGCTTCCTCTGTCCACTCTGCCTCGTTCATGCGATTTAGCTCGTGAGCTGTGGATTCTCGCTCACGACGATTACGTTCGTTCATAGTACCTAACTTGCCTTCAGCGCTTGTTACTTCTTAAGTGAAGAAAGTGCTGGATGAATCTTATCTTTGTCGGAAAGAATAACCTTTACTGGATCTAAGGTCTTCTCGCCAAGAAATGCTGGCCACTCAATGCCAAGCTCTGGATCATTCCACATAATGCCGCCCTCATCACCTGGGTGATAGATGTCGTCACACTTGTAGCAGAACTCCGCAGTCTCGGAGAGTACCAAGAAACCGTGGGCAAAGCCGCGAGGGACAAAGAACTGCCTGCGGTTCTCAACGGACAGGACAACGCCTTCCCACTGACCCCAGGTTGGACTTCCCTCTCGCAGGTCAACAGCAACGTCAAAGACAGTGCCGGAGATTACACGCACAAGCTTTGCCTGTGGATGCTCAATCTGGAAGTGAAGGCCACGGAGTACACCCTGAACGGATGAAGACTGATTGTCCTGTACAAAAGAAGCATCAATGCCGCCAACAACAAAGTTTTCTTCACGATAGGTCTCCATAAAGCCACCACGAGCATCACCGTACAGCTTTACGTCCACAACCTTTACACCTTCAATCGAGGTGTCATAAAACGTAAAATTGCCCGATTGAATAGGGTTTTTAAGCTCTTTTGGAAACTCCATAGCGTTCACCTTTCAATTTCTTTAGGTAATCTACTATATACGAGTCAAGATTAATTCGGCTTTTGAGCTATGATATTCATGCAGTTAACGTGTAATTTGCAATTCAAAGGATGCTTGTGAGAATTCTTGCAGTCGTTCCCGCTTACAACGAAGAAGCCTGCATTGCTTCAACTATTACAGAGTTGTGCCAGGTAGCCCCTCAAGTTGATTACATCATAATCAACGACGGCTCCGCTGACCGCACGCTGGATATCTGTAAAGAGCGTGGATTTAACTACCTCAATTTGCCTGTTAACGGAGGCCTTTCTGCAGGCTTTAGGGCTGGTATGCGCTACGCCAAAGAACATGGTTATGACGCTGTGGTGCAGTTTGACTCCGATGGCCAGCACAGGCCTGAGTACATTGCTCCTATGGCTCAAGCAATGGTAAACGAGGGAGCAAACATCGTCATTGCTTCTCGCTTTGTCACCAAGGCTCGCGGAAACACTCCTCGAGAGATTGGCTCCAAGCTGATTTCTTGGCTTATCAAAACAAGCACTGGTCAGACCATCACTGACCCTACCTCAGGCATGCGTATGTACGACCGTGGCCTTATTGAGACGTATGCGCGCTCCTTTGACTTCTCCCCCGAGCCAGACACTATCTCGCTACTGATGCGTCGAGGAGCTAAGGTTGTCGAGATTGAAACTGAGATGCGTGAGCGTCAAGGAGGCGAGTCCTATTTGAGCTTCTATAACTCAATTATGTACATGGCTCGCACGTGCCTCTCACTTTTGCTCTTCCAGTGGTTTAGATAAGGTGGCACCATGACTTTAGTTCTGAGAATTCTGCTGCTTATTGGCGCCCTATTTGCCATGGGCATTGTCATCAATAGCGTCCGCAAATCAAAGATTCGCATCTCCGACTCTGTCTATTGGGTTGTTTCTGCAGGAATCCTTGTTTTGTTTGCGCTTATCCCCCAGCTTGCGTATTTCTTTGCTGGGCTTTTTGGCTTTATGAGCCCTGCAAACTTTGTCCTGATGCTCGTTATTGTGCTGATGCTTATCAGGATTTTCCATCAGTCCTGTGCAATCTCTAAGCTTACTTTTAAGGTTGAGCAGCTTTCAGCTGAGCTTGCCCTACGCGACAAAGATGCACGTGACGAGAAAAACCTTGATTTTGTAACTGATCTTAACCAGCGCACTCGCGTGTAAACGACGCGTCGGTCCCCTGGAAGCATGCTCATCTACCTGCGCTTTATTTAAAAAGTCCGCCTATGCAGCGGACTTTTTCTTTTGGTCTTTAAATCCCAAGAAGCAGAAGATTCCAAATACCAGAGCAAGAATTGCAAGCGAAGCATCATAAAGCATGCACGCTCCCATAATGCCAAAGCTGCCTACAAACCACCCTCCGGTAAGCGCAGCAAAACCTGCACCTGCAGCATAGCTGACAAACACCGCAACCTGCTTACGCATGGTTACTACGGCATAGTACAAAATAACTGTGAGCGCATTAAGCAAACCGCCAAAAAGCAGTATAAGCAACTCTAGTTTATACGGCTCAAAATCAAGGCCATACAAAAGTCCAAGAACTGGAGCGCCTAGCGGCCAAGCCAGCGCCATAGAAACAGCAGTAGCTAAAGCAACTACGGCAAAACCCTTAAGAATCAGGCCCACAAACTGCTTGTCTTGCTGATTATTCCAATATTCAGCCATCTGAGTAAGCAGCGGCTTAAAGACAAAGTTACTTAAAAGATTGATAACCATAGCGGGCATAGCTAATGCCGTAAAGAACGTAAGAAGTGCTTGATCACTCAGACCTCCCAACGCATAACGAGGTGCACCAACAACGTACGTTAGCAAGAATGAACCAGCAAACAATGGTGCAGTGGTAACCAACAGCTTTGTAATTTGCTTAAAGTCAAAGGTAGGCTTAAGCGTTTCCATCTTCTTAGTAGGAGGAATGACAAGCGCAACCATAACTACCAGTGATGCAACAAAAGAAAGAGCTGCGCCAACAAGCAAGTTCTTTGTAAAAAGCACGCCTACTGCAAAGCCAACAACGGTTGCAAGAACACGATAAAAGAATGATCTACCAGCAATATCTAAGCGACCATGTTGTTGGAACATGCCATGGAAAACATCTTCTACAACGTCAAATAAACGAAGTGATGCAATAAGGGCATACAGCACTCCCTCGTAGCTCAATCCCTGGGACTGCAGGGTAAAGATAATGATTCCCGCAACCATCAAACCAGTTGTGATGATTCGTGCCGCAAGATACACACCAAACGAGAACACTTCTTCTGTATCGGTAACCTGATACGTCCTAATTTCAAAGTGACCAATAACCATAAGCTGCTGAGCCACAGCATACGCAAGCGAGAAAACACCACCGGCAGCAGCTCCCATGGTACGCGTGACTACCATCAACATAAGTACCGTTGAAGCCGCGTTCATTAAAGAACCAAGCGTATTCCAGAAGTAGTTTTTCTTAAGCTGTTCCGCAGAAGTATCAATAGTCATAGTTAGCTTTTCTGACCAAAGTCCTCAAATGCCTGGCGGCTTCCCTTAGTAACATCCACATCTTTCCACTTGCCAAAATCAAGCGCACCAGGATGATGGTTTTTACGATCCTTCTCTGGAGGAAGCTGCATGTAATCCCCATATCCTCTGGTTAAGAGCTTGTCGTATTCCTTAGGAAGCGTAGTAGTAATGTCCTCAAAAGGAACACGGACCATTGGAAAAACGTCTTCTTTGTCCATTGACCAGTTCTCTGGATCAGGTTCAACAAAGCTTGCGTAATGAGTGGTTTTCTCGCCCTCTGCAGTACGTGCTGCCTCATCCCACTTACGTTGAATGTACGCAGATGAAACCCTAAAAAGCTTCAAGGCGTGATGAATGACAAAGCATCCTGCAAGAGCAACTTTCTTTTTCCAGCCAGTCAGCGGTACGCGCGGAGTTGGAGTAACCAGCAGGAAGTTCAAGCGACCCCAGAACCATGTCTGGCGCTTAACCTTAGCCAGCTTCTTTGGATCTGCTGGAATTTTATCAAAGGGGAAAATTCCAATTGAGATAGCGTAAGTAAAAGGGCAGGTCATAAACTCATCAGGGACGCAAACTGTTCCCTTTAAAGAGAGGTTTGTATTTACTGCAGGAAAGTAATTGTTCGTCCTGCCGTTTTGAATGCAAAAATCTGGACGAAGAAGTGCCGGGGCCTTCTCCAAAAAGATTTCATAGTCCTCGCGGAACATCGCGATATCTACATCATCATCCCAAGGAATAAAGCCTTTGTGCCTCACAGCGCCAATAGCAGTTCCGCCGTACGCCTGATACGAAATACCAAGCTCCGTACAGACGCGGTCAAGCTCATCCATCAAAAGCGTAGAAAGAATCTGGATCTTTCTTAGCTCATCGGGGTTCTCGTATGTCTTATATCCGTCAGACTCCACAAAGGCTCCCATTCGCCATCGTCCGATAACATTCTTATAATACTAGACATCGGAGCTAATCGATTGGATGTAGCAATGTATACACCTCAGGATCACACGTTTGCTGTTTGCGCTTATGGCGAGAGCCCCTATCTAGAAGAGTGCATTCTCTCGCTCAAAGAGCAAACACTGTCTACGAATATTCTTTTGGCTACTTCAACACCAAATGAACTGATTCAGTCTCTTTGCGAGAAGTACAACATTCCCATGCATGTTAATCCCGGTCCGGGAGGCATTGCTGGCGACTGGAACTTTGCCGTGAGCGTTTGTACGACTCCGTTAGTAACCATCGCGCATCAGGATGACCTCTATAAGCCTTCCTATGCAGAGCATATGCTTGACCGCGTCAACAGTTCTTCTCGCCCGCTGATTTATTTCACTAATTACGGCGAGTTGCGTGACGGCGAGGAGGTTCTTGAAAATCGCTTGCTTAAGGTAAAGCGTCGCCTCTTGTACTCGCTCTCCAAGCCAGAAAATGCAGGTAAAGCATGGGCTAAACGTCGTGCGCTTGAGCTGGGCTGTGCTATTTGCTGTCCAAGCACCACGCTGGTTCTCCCCAACCTTGAAGTGCCTGTTTTCAAGGCTGGATTTGGCTCTAACCTAGACTGGGAAGCATGGGAAGCAATCAGTAAGCGTGAGGGTGATTTCTTGTACGACACCCGTGTACTGATGCTTCACCGCATTCATGAAGACTCTGAAACCAGCCACCTTATTCACGATAACCGTCGTGAACAGGAAGACCTGGAGATGCTCAAGAAGTTCTGGCCAACTCCTGTGGCCAAGCTCATCAACATGGCTTATAAGAG
>JABZHQ010000155.1:0-1065 GCA_015258765.1 Atopobium sp.
CTAACACCTTTATTTCTTGGGGCGCCCGCTCTGACGTGGGATTAGTTCGCGAGCACAACGAAGATTCGTTCCTTTTGCGTACCCCTCTCTTTGCTATCTGTGACGGTATGGGTGGTCATGCTGCTGGAGAGGTAGCAAGCTCTATTGCCGTTAAAGTCATTGCTGAGCAGGCGCCAAGTACCGCAGACGATGTCCGTCTTGGTGCTGCAATTGAGGCTGCTAACCAGGAAGTTATTGACGCTCCTGCCAAGGGCATTGGCAAACCAGGCATGGGTTCTACCGCCTCAGCCGTTCTCATTGAGGGCAATCAGATGGCTGTTGCCCATGTTGGCGACTCTCGTATTTACCTACTTCATCACGGAACTTTGGTCCGCATTACTCACGACCACAGCTACGTTGAGGAACTCATTGATTCTGGTCAGATTACCGCTGATGAGGCTCGCACGCACCCTTCTCGCTCGGTAGTTACGCGAGCTCTTGGCTCTGATCCAGACATGTATGCAGATCATTTCTCGCTTGAAGTATCTGATGGTGACCGCATTATCTTGTGCTCCGATGGCCTTTCTGGCATGGTGCCCGACGACGAGATTGAATCCATTGCCGTTTCTAACGTCACGCCGCAAAAGGCTGCTGATAACCTTGTTTCCGCAGCTCTTACCTATGGCGGATCCGACAATATCACCGTTATTGTCATCGATGTCTTAGACGACGGTATAGCCGATCAAACCAGACGTCACCTTACTCGTGGCGTCATAGCAACGTTTATTTCGTTTCTTGCACTCTTTGCCGCCACTGTTGCCGTGTTCTTCCTGTTTGTAAGTAGCGAGTGGTACTTAGGAATTAACGGAACTACCGTTGGCGTTTATCGAGGTATTCCTACAACAATCGCCGGCATAAACATGTCGTCACTTGTTGAGACTACGTCTATTGAAATAAAAGATTTGCCTGACGCAGTTCAAGACTCACTAGCCGAAGGAATTCGCGTTAAAAACGAGGATGAAGCGCATAGTACCGTCGAGAATTACCGCAAACAAATTGACGACGCCAACACTAAAGCGGTCAAAA
>JABZHQ010000156.1:0-1065 GCA_015258765.1 Atopobium sp.
CTAACACCTTTATTTCTTGGGGCGCCCGCTCTGACGTGGGATTAGTTCGCGAGCATAACGAGGACTCGTTCCTTTTGCGCACTCCCCTTTTTGCCATCTGCGATGGTATGGGAGGTCACGCCGCTGGTGAGGTAGCAAGCTCCATTGCTGTTAAGGTTATTGCCGAACAGGCACCAAGTACCGCTGACGATGTCCGTCTTGGCGCTGCAATTGAGGCCGCTAACCAGGAAGTTATTGATGCTCCTGCAAAGGGTATTGGCAAACCTGGCATGGGCTCCACTGCCTCTGCCGTCCTCATTGAGGGCAATCAGATGGCCGTTGCTCATGTTGGTGACTCTCGTATTTACCTGCTCCATCATGGCACGCTGGTCCGCATTACTCATGACCACAGCTACGTTGAGGAACTCATTGATTCTGGTCAGATTACCGCTGATGAGGCTCGCACGCACCCTTCTCGCTCGGTAGTTACGCGAGCTCTTGGCTCTGATCCAGACATGTATGCAGATCATTTCTCGCTTGAAGTATCTGATGGTGACCGCATCATCTTGTGCTCCGATGGTCTCTCCGGCATGGTGCCCGACGATGAGATTGAGTCCATTGCTGTCTCTAACGTCACGCCACAAAAGGCTGCCGATAACCTTGTTTCCGCAGCTCTTACCTATGGCGGATCTGACAATATCACCGTTATTGTCATTGATGTCTTAGACGACGGCATAGCCGATCAAACCAGACGTCACCTTACCCGTGGCGTCATTGCAACGTTTATCTCGTTTCTTGCACTCTTTGCCGCCACTGTTGCGGTGTTCTTCCTGTTTGTAAGCAGCGAGTGGTACTTAGGGATTAACGGAACTACCGTTGGCGTTTATCGAGGTATTCCTACAACAATTGCCGGCATAAACATGTCTTCACTTGTTGAAACTACGTCGATTGAAATAAAAGATTTGCCCGACGCAGTTCAAGACTCTCTTGCAGACGGAATTCGCGTTAAAAACGAGGATGAAGCACATAGCACCGTCGAGAATTACCGCAAACAAATTGACGACGCCAACACTAAAGCGGTCAAAA
>JABZHQ010000157.1:0-1056 GCA_015258765.1 Atopobium sp.
TGAACTACCAGGCGTTGGACCAAAATACTTGTCCCAATCAATCATGAAGGAAAAATCGCCCTCAACGGTATACAGATGCTTGCCCAGCGCCTCTGGTCCGCTAATCTCGCCACGAGAAATGGACTGCCACACCTCAAATGGAGTGTTGAGCTTTGTGGTGGTAGTGAGGCTGCCGTCAGTAAAGACCCTGCTACCGTCTTTGCCCAGCAGAATCTGGTAGCTACGTCCAAGATCGGTGTAATTCATCTCAAGCACGCGATCTTTTCCGTCGTAAGCCGTCTTGTCGTACAAAGCCGCCATCTGGGAGGTGAAGATATGGTCAAACGGTAGCTGCTCAACGGGTTTCTCGCCAGCGTTTGTGTTGCTCTGAGCGCTTGTATCACGAGAAATTCCCCAGCTTGCGTCCGCCATCTGCTCAAACATTTCTTTTGGATACAGCAAAACTTTGAGCTCGGCCCTTGTCTGGTTAGAAATGCCGCCCTGCGCATACTCAGTACCAGCCTTTTTGACAAGCGCAAGGTACCGGTCGGTGCGTGCAGAAAGCTCCTTTACGCGGAAAAGCTCACCCTGGCCGCAGAAAATGCTCTCATAGTTGCCCTGACCAAGAATGTGATCAAACATCTTGGTAACGCTATCGTAATTGCCCTCTGAAGAATAAAATCCGCAGGTAGATATTAGGACGTGCTTCTTGCCTGTCATGTCATAGCGAGATTCGTGCGCGCCACTTCCATATCCCCTGTTTGCATCGCTCATGAAGGGCAGACTCATGGGGAGCTGGCGATCAATCAGGTTCTTCAGCAGTCCAGGCACGTTGAAGTAGTAGAGCGGGAAGCTCCAAATAACCAGATCGGCCCAAAGCTGCTTCTGAATGACCGTTTCTTCGTCATCCGACATAATGCACTTACCAGGCGTGTTCTTCCAGCAGTGGAAGCATCCCTTGCAAGGCTTGATGTCCATGGTGGCAACGTTGAGCTGCTCAACGGTTACGTCTTCATTGGCGTGCTGCTCGGAGACGCCCTCGATGAAGCTCTTTGCAAGACGCAGAGAATTGCTGGC
>JABZHQ010000158.1:0-1052 GCA_015258765.1 Atopobium sp.
GCTTCTGCTGATTTAGCAGCAACTCGTCATGCTCGCGAACAGCGTGGTAGTAGCCGCGAATTGGCGGATACAGGCCCACAAGCAAAAAGATTACAACGCCGAGAAAAACGACAAGCTTGGTATGATTGCGCGCGAAGTCAAGTGTGTTGTCTTTAAGCTCTACCAGAGAAGCTACGCTGAACTGCGGTTTATTGGTTCTTTCAGCCTTCTGTCCGCGCTCAGACTTCTGAGTGCGCTCAGCCCTCTGACCTCGCTCTTGCTTCTGATCAGATTGAAGTTTCCTGTCCACCTGGGATTTCTCGGCTTTTTTAGTTGAAAATATTTTGAGAGCACCAGCGGTATGCTCCGCGGTAATCTCTTTAAGAGGCTCTACGGAACGCTTGGTGGGCGTTGTTTTTCTTTTTGTACCACTCTTTTTAGTGGTGTCTTGACTCATCACGGATCTCATTTCTGGTTTGTTTGGTGATGCGTCGCAACAAATTGCAACATCTTTATTATGGCAGAGGCAGCGCCGATAGCCCTGCCTCAGTTTGGAATTTCATCGTTTTACCGAATAGAAGTCGTCGCTCCAACGGCAAGTCGCAAGCTTTGCGGCACGTCGCACGTCTTCGCTACAATCTGTGCAGCTTGCTTACGCATCAAGATGACGTTATGCCTCTTGCCACAAATCTTCTTGTAGCTCGGGTTTCTCGTCAAGCGAGAAGCCTCTCTCAGCAGCTGCTTTTTCCATGTACGACCAGCGAGCGCGGAACTTCCTGCAAGCGCTCATCAGTGCTTCTTCCGCGTCAACGCCTTCCCAGCGAGCAACGTTTATCAGCGCAAACAAGATGTCACCAAACTCGTCCGTTTTCTGCTGCGTACCTGGAGCTTCAGCGTCAAACTCCGCGCGTTCCTCGGCAACCTTGTCCCACACGTCATTAACTGACGCCCACTCAAAACCCATTTTTGCGGCACGCTTTGAGATCTTCTGCGCTTGCATGAGCGCAGGTAGAGACTGTGGAACCGAGTCGAGAAGACCCTCGGTGTGCACGGTATCATCTGCACTGGCGCGC
>JABZHQ010000071.1:0-5224 GCA_015258765.1 Atopobium sp.
TTGAACTACAGAGGTATTTAGGACTCCACGGGTTTCTCGTCCGTGGAGTTTTTACATAACAAGTTTCTTCAATATTATTGTATGAATATATGTACATATATCAATTTAAGGAGTAGACTAGGCATAACAACAACCCAAGGAGGAGCTATGAGCTCAAAGACAAAGGTGAAAATTGCTCGCATTGTCTGTTCTGCTGTTTTGCTAGGTATTGCTTACGCGGTTGAACACGCATTTGACCTGCAGCTCTGGCAGGCACTGTTGCTTTACCTGTTGCCTTACGCTGTTGCGGGATACGATGTTGTTCTAGAAGCATGGGAGAGCATCACTGAGGGCGAGTGCTTTAACGAAGACTTGCTCATGACCATTGCTACTGTTGGTGCCTTGCTCATTGGCTTTGTGCCTAACGGTTCTCCTATGTTTGATGAGGCCGTCTTTGTCATGCTGTTCTTCCAGGTAGGAGAGGTGTTTGAACACCTTGCTTCCGATAACAGCAAGAAGTCTATTGCCAAGCTTATGGATATCCGTCCTGACAGCGCAACGGTTGAACGTGACGGACAGCTGCTCACTATCTCTCCAGAAGAGATTAAGCTGGGAGAGATTATTGTGGTTAAACCCGGCGACCGTGTTCCTGTTGACGCAGAGATCGTCGAGGGTTCTACCAGTCTTGATACCGTTGCTCTTACTGGTGAGAGCGTGCCTCGTGACGCAACGGTGGGGGATAACATTATCTCGGGCTGCGTAAACCTTTCTGGCGTAGTTCGTGCTCGCGTTACCCACCTCTTTGAAGACTCTACTGCTTCCCGCATCATTAAGCTGGTAGAGAGCTCAAACCAAAACAAGTCCAAGAGCGAGAGGTTTATTCGTCGTTTTTCTCGCGTGTATACTCCAGCAGTTGTTTACAGTGCCATTGCGCTGGCGTTTTTGCCACCACTGCTTTCGGGGGACTTTGTAGCTAACGCTTCTACCTGGGCTGTAAGGGCGCTTACCTTCCTTATTGCATCTTGTCCGTGTGCGCTGGTAGTTTCCGTGCCACTGGCCTTCTTTGGCGGTATTGGCGCTGCTTCGAAGGAGGGCATCCTGATCAAGGGCTCTACGTATATTGATATGCTTTCTACCCTTGATACCGTTGCATTTGACAAGACCGGTACGCTGACTGAGGGCGTTTTTGAGGTCCTTGCTGTTCATCCTCAAGCCATTGGCGAGAAGGACCTTCTGCACCTAGCTTCTCACGTTGAGATGCACTCCACACACCCAATTGCTGCAGCTCTTCGCGCTGCTTATCCAAGCGAGGACGATGGCTGTGTTATTACGGACATCAAAGAAATTGCTGGTCAAGGCATTTGCGCTAACGTGAATGGTAAGAGCGTTGCTGTTGGCAACAGCGCACTTATGGAGAGCGTAGGAGCTTCTTGGAAAGCGTGCGAGAACCACGGAACCATCATTCACGTGGCTGTTGATGGGACCTACATGGGCCACATTGTTATTTCTGACCGCGAACGAGCTGATGCTCCAGCAGCAATCGCTTCCCTCAAAAACGTTGGCGTTTCTAGGGTTGTTATGCTCACGGGCGATAAACGCGACGTTGCAGAAGAGATTGCAGCTCAGATGGGCATCACCGAGGTTCGCTCTGAACTGCTTCCACAAGATAAGGTTGCTGCAGTTGAAGGTCTTCTCGCCAAAAAAGCTGGTAAGTCCCTTGCATTTGTCGGCGACGGTATCAACGACGCTCCGGTTCTTGCACGCGCTGATGTAGGCGTTGCTATGGGCGTTTTGGGATCTGATGCTGCTATTGAGGCCGCCGACGTAGTTCTTATGGACGACAAGCTTTCTAAGCTCTCAAAGGCCGTAAAGATTGCTCGTCATACCTTGGGTATTGCAAAGCAAAATATTGTGTTTGCTATTGGCGTTAAGGGTGCTGTTTTGATCCTTGCAGCCTTTGGTTTGGCTCCCATGTGGCTAGCGGTCTTTGGAGACATAGGCGTTATGGTGCTTGCGGTTCTTAATTCCACTAGAGCTTTGAATATAAAGTCAATCAAGTAAAAGAGTCAGGGCTGCTGGCCTAAAAAAGAGCGCTCGCAAAGGAGCGCTCCTACAAAGGTTGTTTTCACAAACGGCTGTTTCTACACATAGCCAATTACAAATTACTGAGCCTTCTTACGAAGTCTACGAGCACGGTTTGCAAGATTGCGGACCGTGCTTTCCATTCCATGAGGAACGTAGGTTAGTGACTCTAAATCTTCTGGAAGGTAGTCAACAAGACTGACAGGCTCTGTGGGTGTGAAATCTGCTGGTACAGGACCTGGAGCAATCAGGTAGGCATGAACCTTAGCGCCTTGAGCACCAAGTTTTTGTTCGTACTCACTGGGAACATCATGAGGAAAATCGGCTTGAGCATCTCGCGTTTTCCAAATAAAGTTGTAACCAGCAACTTCAACTTGCTCAAGAGAAAAATCAAAAAGTGGCTGACTGTCCGTTTTAAGACGAACAACGCCCTCTTTAGTTAAAACATTTCTATACTGCATAAGACGCTCAGCATCGGTGAGGCGCAGCTTTGCTTGTCTAATCCTAGGAAATGGAGCAGGGAAGTTGAGGTAAATAACAGAGACCTCTTCTGGCGAGAAGTATTCATCAATCTTCATACCAGTACCAGGAACTACGATGGCGTTAGGTATTCCTGCTTCATAGATTGTTTTTGCAGCGTATGAAATGCAGATAGGTTCTGTATCAATGGCTACAAAAAGCACGTCAGGATGTGCTTTAGCTTGTGCGGCAGTAAAAGATCCCTTACCACAGCCAAGGTCTACACGGACCTCGGAATAGGGGGTATGTCCCTGAGCAGTAATTGGCGCACACGCAGAAGCCCATATACCTTTCAACGCCTCTGGGTGAGGCTCAATGACGCTGGAATAAGCCTCTAGGCGCTCTTCCAGAACAAAGTTTTTAGGCAAACGTGCATGTAGTGCGCGCAAAGTAACTCCTCAGCTAGCAGACTTAATCGGCATTTCTTTACAGAAGCTGATCAAGCGTTTCTCCGTACGAAGGTAGGAATTCTGTCATAAAATCACGCACTTCTGGGAGAGAATCTGCTAAATCTTCAACAACTCCACGAGTTGAGGCTTCAGCGGTAATAAATTCTGAGTTTCCAGACTGAGCCTCCTCAATACACTTAATAAGTGCTGCAATCTTATCTGCAGCTTTAATAAGCTTTCTAAGATAAGCTTCACTCTCTGAAGCCTCAGTGCTGTGAGTAAGCACCTGAGCATAGGCATCTTGCAGGTCTTCTGGCAGTGTGGAGAGAATGGTTTTCTCGGCACGTGCTTCTACCTGATGGTAGGCATCTCTGATCTCTGAATTAGCGTATTTAACAGGTGTAGGCATGTCTCCGGTGATAATCTCTGATGCATCGTGATACATACCAATAAGGGCTGCGCGATCTGCATCAAGATTTCTGTGATAACGCACATTTGCAATAGTTGCCAGACAGTGAGAAATAACGGCCACGTCAAGGGCGTGTTCAGCAAGACTCTCTGAGCGAGAATTGCGCATAAGCGACCAGCGCTCAATGTAGCGCATGCGAGAAATAAGTGCGAAAAAGCTGGACTGCGACGAAGAATTCTGAGACATTGCCCCTCCTTAATTTGTTTTCTCAACCTTACCACGGATACCGGACAAAAACTGTTTTGACACAACTATGCAATGTAGTCATAGCAAATATGAAGTAATCAAATACTTTAGATGTTTATATGAAATTATTGATATCTGAACATCCGTTCATGGGTATTTTTGCTCCGCTTACCGGCAACCATGGCTAACTTATTCCAAAGGAGTTAACCCGGGCTTACTATGCAAGTAAACCTCGTCCGTTTAAAAGAAGTGAGCGGACAACAAAGGAAGGATGGGAAACATGAGTAAGTATGCTTTTGTAGGCGGCAAGCTCGTTGACGGTACTGGCGCAGCACCAGTTGAGGACTCCCTTGTCCTTATCGATGACGACAAGATTACCTATGCTGGTCCTCGCAAAGAGGTCCCAGAGGGATATGAGGTACGTGACGCATCTGGCCATACCGTAATGCCTGGTCTTGTTGATACACACCTGCACTTCTCCGGCAACCTGACCGACAACGATAACGACTGGGTTATCGAGTCCGTTGCTCAGAAGCAGGCATGCGCAGTCAAGCAGGCTTATGACGCTCTTACCCACGGCCTCACAACCGTCGTTGAGATTGGCCGCAATGGTATTGCTATCCGCGACCTCGTTAACATGGGCATTATGCAGGGTCCTCGTATCTTTGCTACCGGCCTTGGCCTTTGCCGCGTTGCTGGTCACGGTGACTCTCACCACCTGCCACTGCAGATTTCCAAGGACGGACACCCTTGGGGCGACCAGGTAGACGGTCCATGGGAGCTTCGTAAGGCAATCCGTCGTCGTCTCCGTGAAGAGCCTGACGGCATCAAGATCTGGGCAACCGGTGGCGGCATTTGGCGTTGGGACTCCGACCGTCTGCAGCTCTTCTGCACCGAGGAGATTAAGGCAATTGCTGACGAGTGCGCACTGGTAGGCATCCCTCTGTATGCTCACTCTTACAACAACTTTGACGCTGCATATGACTGCGTCCGCTTTGGTTGCAAGCAGCTCATTCACGGCTTTGAGCTTGACGAGCGCACCATGAAGCTTATGGCTGAGCAGGGAACATACTTCACCCCAACCATCGGCTTCCTGCCAACTTGGTACGGAACTTATCCACCAGACTGGACTCCAGAGCTTGACGCATTCCCAGGCGAGACTGTTGTCGAGAAGGGCCTTGCACGTACCTACGCTAACCTGCGTAAGGCTTATGATATGGGTATCACCATTACCATCGGCTCCGACTCCTTCAGCTTTGTCACTCCTTACGGCTATGTCACCATCGACGAGATGTATGACTTTGTCGAGAAGGTTGGCATCTCCATCCTTGATACTGTTGCAGCTGCTACTTACAACGGCGCAAAGATGCTGGGCAAGGAGAACGAGTTTGGTGCTGTCAAGGAAGGCCTCTCCGCTGATATCCTCGTAGTCAAGGGCGACGTTGCTAACAACATTCGCGACCTCACGCCTGAGAACATGGACGTCATCATGAAGGAAGGCAAGATTATTGATCGCGGTAGCTTCTAAGCTTCCAGCTCGATAATTTGTAACGCGAAGGTTGGGCCCTGACTCACTTAAGCGTCAGGGCCCACTTTTACA
>JABZHQ010000072.1:0-5219 GCA_015258765.1 Atopobium sp.
TTTATCTAATTTGATATATAAAAATTTTTAGAACATCATAACTGCTACATTTTTAGAGGGATTGTAATAAATGATTTTCTAAGTGATTTGCCTGACTCATGAACGATGGTTGACCCTCCCCATTACTGGGCGGGACCAACCCTCGTTGATTTCAATATAGCATGTTTCCTGCTGGTTTGACAAAAAAGCACCCTAGTCAAGCCAGGGTGCTTAGAGGATTTACGCTGTTAAAGCTTAAAGCACAACATCAGGGTCAAGCAATTGCTGGCTTTCTCGCATTTCTTTTGCCAGAGATAAATAAGCCTTTAACTGGGGTTCTGTAATCTGCCCCTCATGCAGAGCGTCTTGAACGCTACATCCTGGCTCGTGAGTATGGGTGCAATCCCTAAACTTACACGTCTGAGCAGCTTCAGAGATGTGAGGGAATATCTTCTGTAATCCCCTCTCATGACCCACAATAGGTAAACTTCTAAGTCCAGGTTCGTCCACAATAACGCCAGCGTCAGGAAGCGCTACCATACGGCGAGCAACCGTTGTATGACGTCCTGCCTTATCGGACTCACGAACTTCTCCCGTTTCAAGTGCTTCATGTCCCAAAAGTGCGTTAAGAAGCGTAGATTTACCAGCACCTGATTCACCAAGCACGATGGCTATGGAACCGTAAGGAACAAGGCTACGAACAGCATCAATTCCCCACGCAGCTCCAAGATCTTGGGCGGTCCGCGCAAGATCTACAAGTGCATCGGTTTTCTCGCCCTCAAGCTTTGAGGCTGTTGCAACAATTTTTACTGTAGAGCCAAGAGCTGCGGTGATAGAAGAAATCTCTTGAGCCAAAAGCTCCGGACCTGCCACATCTGACTTAGTAAGCACCACAGCGCAAGCAGCACCGCAGTCCTTAGAAATAACTGCTGAGCGCACAATGCGATCTACCGAAATAGCCTCGCCATCCAGAGCCTGCACTACAAGCACAAGATCAACGTTTGCAGCCAAAGTCTGCTTTTGACCGCGAGCGCCACCCTTCCAGCGAGCAATATCGGTCTCTCGCGGCAGAATCGTCTCAATGATGCCCATATCGTGCGAGTCCGGAATGCGAGCACACACCCAGTCGCCAACGGCTACCGTGGAGTTCTGGCCCTTGGTCACGCGCGCAGCAAACTCGGCGCGAAACACTCCCTGCTCTGACACAACCGCAGGAAATCCCCTATCCAAGCGGACCACGCAGGCCATGGTCATCGTCTGGCGAGAAACCCCTTGAGCTTCAAGCTCAGATATGACGTCTGTATAAGCTTGCATCTGATCCGACGATGGAGTCAACTGCTCAAACGCCGGAACGTCCAGCAATGAAGAAAGGGCCGGCAGAGACCCTTGAGTCCTGCCGGCTCCTAGTTTTTTGGAACTTTTTGTACGCTTAGCGGACAAGAATACTCCTCTACCTTATGCCTTGTTCTTTTGAACAGAACGCATAACAGCCTTATAAAGCTCCATCAGAGGAATAATCGATGCAGCTAAAAGCATTGCCATGGCGTACTCTTCAAAGCCAATCTCAGCAAAGCCAAATGCCTGAGAAAGTGGTGTCTCAATTACCACAAAGGTGAGAATCAAAGACATAACAAAAGAACCCCACAGCCAAATGTTTTGGCTGGTTAGCTTAAAGATAGAACCACGCAGAGAACGCATGTTAAAGGAGTGGAACATCTCAACCATAGAAAGCGTCAAGAATGCCATGGTCATACCCTCAACGCCAGCCTCTGGGTTAGTAATAACCTGTGAGATATCAAAGGTTCCATACTCAAAGTAATGGCCAATAAAATAGCTGGCAAGGGTGAGAAGAGCAATGATAGAGCCCTGAACAAGGCAGTCAAAGCCAACGCCGCCCGCAAAGATTCCGTCCTTAGGGTTACGAGGCTTACGCTTCATAATTCCTGGCTCAGCCTTCTCGGTAGCCATAGCAAGCGCAGGCAGAGAGTCGGTGATCAGGTTAATCCACAGAAGGTGGGTAGGCTGAAGGATAGTAAAGCCAACCAGAGACGCAATGAAGACGGAAATGACCTCAGCTAGGTTGGAGCTCAAGAGGAACTGGATGCACTTACGAATGTTGTCGTAGATGCGTCTTCCCTCTTCGCAGGCGCTAATGATGGTGGCAAAGTTATCGTCAGCCAAAACCATATCTGCAACGCCCTTGGTAACGTCGGTACCAGTAATGCCCATACCAATGCCAATATCAGCGCGCTTAATGGAAGGCGCATCGTTAACGCCATCGCCCGTCATGGCTGTGACCATGCCCTTCTTGCGCCAGGTATCAACAATGCGAACCTTGTGCTCAGGCTGAACGCGTGCATAAACGCCAAGAGTCTCAATGCGCTGCTCAAATTCTTCGTCAGAAATCTTATCAAGCTGTGCGCCAGTGATTGCCTGAGAGCGATCAGCAATAATGCCCAGCTCAATTGCAATAGCAACAGCTGTGTCTATATGGTCACCTGTAATCATAACGGTACGCATACCAGCGCTATGCGCCTCTGCAACAGCACCCTTAACCTCAGGACGAACTGGGTCAATCATGCCAGAAAGTCCAACAAAGACCATGTCGTGCTCAAGGTTGGCTGGATCATAGCTCTCTGGAGCTTCTGTTCCCCAATCGCGACGAGCAGATGCCATAACACGAAGTGCCTGATCAGCCATAGATTTGTTCTGAGCCAAAATCTCAGAGCGAGCCTCATCGGTGAGGTCAATAATGCCATCGCTTGTCATAATCTTGGTGCAGCGAGCAAGCACCTCATCAGGCGCGCCCTTAGTGTGCTGTACAACCTTGCCGGAGCGGGTGCGCACCACAACAGACATCATCTTACGAACAGAGTCAAAGGGCGCCTCGCCGATGCGAGGGCGAGAAGAAGCAAGGTCACTTGTGGTGTATCCAAGTTTTGCAGCGTCTGCAACAAGAGCAGCCTCAGTTGGCTCACCCTTTGCCACCTGCTCCGCATCGTCCCAGGTAGCGTCTGAGCACAGCGCCATGGTACGTACATGTGCGTCAAGGTTTTCTGTCTCATGACGGACAACAGTCATCTTGTTCTGAGTCAGAGTACCGGTCTTATCGGAACAAATTACCTGAGTACAACCAAGGGTCTCAACTGCGGTAAGTCGACGAACAATAGCGTGACGCTCGCTCATTCTGGTAACGCCCATAGAAAGAACGATGGTAACAACAGCAACAAGACCCTCTGGAATTGCAGCTACTGCAAGAGAAACTGCAACCATAAACGTGCTGAGGATAAGGTCAAAGTTGCCAAGCATCTCGGCACCGTGCTTAATAAAGCCTGTTGCAAAAACAAGCAGTGAGATGACAACAACAAGAATGGTGAGTGTGTGGGAAAGCTTATCAAGCGCAATCTGAAGTGGAGTCTGTCCCTCTTCTGCCTGGGAAATTGCGTCCGCAATCTTGCCCATCTCAGTGTCCATGCCTGTTGCAACAACAACTGCACGACCGCGTCCATAGACCACAATAGATCCGGAGTAGCACATATTCTTTCGGTCACCCAAAGGAATGTCATCGGTGTCTTCAGCAAGGCTAAGGGTCTCAGCGTGTTTCTCGACAGGAACTGATTCACCCGTGAGCGCAGACTCCTCTACCTTCATAGAAGCGCTCTCAAGAATGCGGCAATCAGCTGGGACGGAGTCACCTGCCTCAAGCAGAATAATATCGCCTACAACAAGCTCGGTTGAGGCAATCATCTCAAGACGACCGTCTCTGATAACCTTGCTCTGAGCTGCACTCATCTCTTGCAAAGCAGCAAGAGCCTCTTCGGCTTTGCCCTCCTGGACAACACCAAGAACGGAATTGATGACAACAACAAACAGAATAATGACAACGTCTGCAATTCCGCCTTCTCCGGTATAAATGCCCTCAGCAGCGGAAATAGCAGCAGCAACAAGAAGCATGATGACCATAGGGTCAGCCATCTGTGCAAAAAATCTTTTAATGATTGATTCTTTTGGTACCTCTTTAAGCTTATTAAGACCATGAGCCTCAAGACGAGAAGCTGCTTCTGCATCAGACAATCCAGCTTCAGCATCAGTTTTTTGCGCACTGATTACATCAGACGCACTTGAAAGATACTCTTTCAAAGTTCCTCCTGGGTTTCTACCTGACAGATTGATGCCCGATCATAATTCCCCAGGAGAGGGGCAAGGGCTCACCAAGGTTGCCGTGTCAGAACCTTACAACGTCCTATCATAGGACCTTACAATGTTCTATCATTTTACCGTATTCTTTCTTTTTTCAAACCTCATAAATATTTCTTAAAACTCCTGTTATGTGGCAAATAATTGTTATCCAAGGGGTACAATAAGCGCAGAACATAACAACATAAGCCAAACGTTAGTTTTGGCAAGGAGGCAGCTATGAAAATCCTGTTTTATGGTGCTCAAAGTTACGACAAGGATTCTTTCAACCTTGAGCTTCCAAAGTATCCAGACATCTCAATCGACTACATTGAGTCAAACCTTACGCCTATGACCGCGGGCTTTGCCAAGGGTTATGACGCTGTCTGCGCTTTTGTTAACGCAGACGCCTCAATTCTGACCCTTGAGATTCTTGCAGGCTTTGACGTTAAGCTTCTGCTTATGCGCTGCGCTGGCTTTGATGCTGTTGACGTTAACGCAGCTAAAGACCTTGGCATTACCGTTACACGCGTACCTGCTTACTCCCCTGAGGCAATCGCAGAGCATGCAATGGGTCTTGCGCTTGCCGCTAACCGTCGTATTCACCGTGGTTACATCAGAATTCGCGAGAATAACTTCTCGCTTGTTGGCCTTGTTGGCGATACACTTCACGGTAAAACTGCTGGAATTGTTGGAACTGGTCGTATTGGCGCAGCACTTTGCCGTATCTGCAAAGGCTTTGGCATGCACGTCCTTGGCGCAGACCTCTATCCAAATATGAGCCTTGTCAATGACGAGCACGTTGTTGATGAGTATGTCAGCTACGATGAGCTTTGGGAACGTTCAGACTTCATTTCACTTCATGCTTTCCTAAATGATGAGAGCTATCACATGATTAACGATAAGACCATCGGAAAAATGAAAGATGGCGTTATCCTCGTTAATACTGGTCGCGGTGGACTTATTGATACCAATGCTCTTATTCGCGGCATTCTTTCTGGCAAAATTGGTGCTTGTGGCCTTGACGTTTATGAAGAGGAAAATCCAAACGTCTATAAGGACCG
>JABZHQ010000011.1:0-22856 GCA_015258765.1 Atopobium sp.
GACCCATGGGTCACTACCTTGTCTTTTGTTGTTGCACTAGCAATGAGAATTCAAGCCGGAAAAAAGAAGGACGCAGATGCCAGAAGCACCTACGCCCTTCTCGCCCTATAAAGGGGGAGTGGATTACTCTTCAACCTCGAGAAGCTCAATGTTGAAGTTAAGGTCTTTACCAGCCATTGGATGGTTGGTGTCAAAGACGATAGTGGTGCCGTCGTTAGAGACAACGGTTGCCATAACAGGGTATCCCTCAGGGGTGCCAAGAGTAACCTGCTGACCTGCAACAAGATTCTCAGAGCCAGGAAGCTGAGCTACGGGAACAGGCTGTACTGCCTCCTCATGGCGCTCACCATATGCCTCTGCTGCTGGAATGTGGACGTCAACAATCTGGCCAACGGTCATATCTTTGACAGCCTCATCAAAGCCTGGGATCATCTGACCAGCCATGCAGGTAAATGCCAGTGGCTCGTTGCGATCGCGGGAGGAGTCAAACTTAGTTCCGTCATCAAGAGTGCCTACGTAGTGGACCTTTACCTTTTTACCTTCGTTGCTCATGAAACTCCAATCGTTAAAAACATATCTTTGGCATTCTACCCAAGAGTGACGTAAATCAACCTTTGAATGATAAAGGTATAAAATACTTTACATTCAGTTTGAAAGGTTTGTAATGGAAGCTCGCTTAGCTCCTCATAATTTTATTGGTGTATTTGACTCAGGCGTTGGTGGCATGAGTGTGCTTAAACACCTTGTTGCCCAAATGCCTCACGAGGAATTTCATTATTTTGGCGATTCTGCATTTGCTCCTTATGGCACTAAACCAAAAGCGCAGATTGCCCAGCGTTCTGCGGCTATTGCTAAAAAGTTTATCGATGAGGGTGCTAAAGCGCTGGTTATAGCCTGCAATACTGCTACAGCTGCTGCTGCAGACGAGCTGAGGGCAACCTATCCTCATGTACCTATTGTGGGTGTTGAGCCAGCTCTTAAGCCTGCAGTAACTGCATATCCCCATGGAACAGTGGTTGTTCTGGCTACAAAAGCAACGCTCTCTTTGCAGAAGTACCACAACCTTGAGTCGCGCCTGCATCCTTCTGCAAAGGTTATCTCTATTCCAGGAGAAGGCTTGGTGGAGCTTATTGAATCTGGTCAGGCTGATTCAGAACAGATGCATAAACGACTGACCGAGCTTTTGGGAAATTATGCTGGTCAGGTAGATGCTGTGGTTCTTGGGTGTACCCATTACCCCTTTATCAAGAAGCAAATTAGCTCTGTTTTAGGAGACGTAGAATTTTTTGACGGCGGCGCAGGTGCTGCTCATCAGCTTAAGCGTTTGCTTGGACAGGCAAACTTGCTTGCTTCTGCAGATGTCACTGCAGACAAGAACACTAGCGCCGTAGAGCCTGATATTTTATTCTCATCAAGCATAGATACTCCTGAAGAATTGGAGTTCTACCAGGAGTTCTTCTCGCAAGATATGTAAGCGTGGCTGGGTAAGCGTATTACTTAAGCTTAGTCTCAAGCCACTTTTTGAGTACTACTGCGTTGTTGTACGTAGTGTCTTTGTCCGAGAAAAGCAGTGTCACGGTAGATTGATCAAGCTTTTTAAGCTGTTTGACAAAGGCATCTGCGTCAGGATTGCTGTCAAGTTCAGCGGTATAGGTAGACACAAAGCTATCAAAGCGCTCTGGATCGTGGTTGAATGCTTTTCTGCACTCAGTAGTAGGAGCAATGGTTTTAGTCCATTCATCAGCGTGTAGGTTCTCTTTTTTGATACCACGAGGCCACAGTCTATCTACCAGCACGCGATACCCATCGTCAGCTTCTGGCGCATCGTAAGTCCTCTTAAGTTTGATATTCATTTTTGCTCCCTTCAGCTCATGTACGTTATACCGCAAAATATCTATTCGGTTACAAACTATTTAATAGGACTAGGTATTCATATCCGCATGTTTATGATGAAGTTCATTCTTTAAAACCCACGGAGAAAGGAAAGCCATGGCAAACTCAGTGGAGAAGAAAGACATCGATTGGACAGCGCTTGGCTTCGCATATACGCAGTGTGACTACAGCTACGTTGCCCACTACAAAGACGGTGCTTGGGATGAGGGCGGACTTACCACCGATCACAGCATTACACTGTCTGAGTGCGCAAACATCTTCCATTATTGCCAGGAAGTTTTTGAGGGTTTAAAAGCTTACACCACAGTTTCTGGCGATATTGTCTGCTTCCGTCCTAATCTTAATGCTCAGCGTATGGTTGACTCTGCATCCCGCCTTGTCATGCCACCATTTCCTGAGGATAGATTTGTTGCTGCTGTTAAAGAGGTTGTTTCTGCAAACGCAGCTTGGGTTCCACCATTTGGTACGGGCGCTACGCTGTATGTTCGTCCATTTATGATTGGTACCGGAAATACTGTTGGTGTTAAGCCATCTCCTACCTATGAGTTCCGCATTATGGTCACTCCAGTTGGAGCTTATTACTCTAACGGCGTTGCTCCTGTTGCACTGACCGTTTCTCCTTATGACCGTGCTGCTCCTCACGGAACCGGTAACATCAAGGCTGGCCTTAACTACGCCATGTCTCTGTACCCAACCACCTGGGCACATGAGCAGGGTTTTGCGGATAGCATGTATCTTGATTCTGGCTCTCGTACCTATGTTGAGGAGTCCAGTGGCGCAAACTTCCTCTTTGTTGATAAAGAAGGAACCCTGGTTATTCCACAGTCTTACACAGATTCCATTTTGCCTTCTATTACCCGTCGCTCTCTGGCAACGGTTGCTAAAGACCTGCTTGGTATGAAGGTTATTGAGCGTCCTGTCCGCTTTGACGAGCTTGACCAGTTTGTTGAGTGCGGTATGTGCGGTACTGCTGCTGTTATTTCTCCTGTTGGCAAAGTTGTTGACGGCCAGAAAGAGATTGTTTTTGGCGCTGGTATGGAGGCTGTTGGTCCAGTTATGTCTAAGCTCCGCAACACGCTGACCAGCATTCAGTCTGGCGAGATTGAGGCTCCAGAGGCAGATTGGATTTGCAAGATTTGCTAAGGCTTGCGTTTTCAACAACGCTTTGCTTTTAATACAAAGGCGAGAAGACCAATCGATCTTCTCGCCCTATGTTTATCTGCAAAAGCAGAATACGTACGACGGCTATGCCTTTAAGCTTAAGCCTTGTGGGAAGAACCCAGGTTATCCATGTGGCTTGCGACAATCTGAGTGATTGCTTCCATACCAGGAACGGAAGGCTTCTTTGGATCAAAGTTGCCAGGGTTTTCTGACATGTACTTCATGAAGGCTGCAGTAAAGACCTGGCGAAGCTCGGTTGCGTAGTTAACCTTGCAAATACCGTTCTGAATTGCCTCTGCTACCTGGTCATCTGGAACACCAGAAGTACCGTGAAGAACCAGAGGAATATCAAGGCGCTGGCGGATTGCCTTCAGAACACCCTGCTCAATGTGAGGAGTGCCGTGGTAGACGCCGTGAGCGGTGCCAACGCCAACTGCAAGAGAAGTGCAGTTGGTGCGTGCAACAAACTCTTCAGCCTGGTCTGGATCAGTGTAGGGGTTCTCGCCCTCAACAGCTGGACCGTCATCCTCTTTGCCGCCAACTTTGCCAAGCTCTGCCTCAACAGGAAGGTTAATAGGACCAGCAAACTTAGTGACCGATGCAGTAAGGGCAATATTGTCCTCAAAAGGAACATGAGAGCCGTCAATCATGACGGAAGTGTAACCAGCACGAGCTGCCTGAATGCAGCGGTCAAAGCCGTCGCCGTGATCAAGGTGAAGAGCAACAGGAACAGTTGCCTCTTCAGCAGCACAACGAACCATTGCTGCAAAGTAATCAAGGCTTGCGTACTTGATGGTGCCAGGAGTGGTCTGAAGAATAACAGGGGAGCGGCGCTCTTCTGCTGCCTTAACAACAGCCATTACAAACTCAAGGTTCTCAACGTTAAAGGCGCCAACAGCGTAATGGCCAGCCTGTGCGTCAAGAAGCATCTGCTTAGTAGTAACGAACATCTATTGCTCCTTTCGCCCTTATGGGCTCTTTAATTGACTGAAAAAATTGTAACGTTTCTCTTACTCTGTTATGCAACTTTTCTAGAAATCGTTTTGTCTTTGTAACCTTTGGCGAGAAACCCGTCTTGCGGTGACTTACTAAGCCATCTTTTTGATTGCCACTTGCTTATGAATTTCTGCTGCAACAGCTTGATCAAAGCGTCCGGTACCTGCAGATAAACAACTTGCGGTAGCACATGAAAGCGCAAAGGTAAGACACTCTGAAGTTGGTTTTTGCTGAGCAAGTGCAACAGCAAATGAGCCAACAAGGGTATCTCCTGCACCAACAGGATTGATAGCTTCAATTTTTGGAGGATTTGCTCTAAAGGTTCCTTCATCAGAAACCATGAGCGCACCTTTTGCACCAAGCGAGACAACTACAATTTTAATGCCGCGTTTGTACAGCTCCTGAGCTGCCTTTATAACCTCGTCTTCTGTAGTTACTTCTCTTCCTAGAAGTTGACCGATTTCATCGGTGTTTGGTTTGATCATGGTAGGAAGGGCATCAATACAGGAGGTGAGCAGTGCACCGGATGCGTCTACAATGCAAGGCACGCCCGCAGCCATGGTCTCTTCAATAAGTTCTTTGTAATTTTCGGCAGAAATGCCCTTGGGAACACTGCCATTAAAGGTAACAACTTCGGCTTCGTTGGTAAGTTGGACAAGCTTTGCCTTGAAAGCAAGGAATTCTTCAGGAAGTACAGGCTGTCCAGGCTCTAAGAATTCAGTTGATTGCCCGCTTGGCTCCAGGATATTAATGCATGAGCGGGTTTCTTGCTCAGTATAAATAAAATCGCTGGTAATACCATCTTTATGAGCCAGCTCAACAAGGTATCTTCCGTTATTACCGCCTACAAATCCTGTGGCACAAACGGGGTAGTTAAGAGTGGTAATGGCTCGTGAGGCGTTAAGACCCTTGCCGCCCGCACTGTTATCTACTACCGAGACTCTGTGTACCGTTCCATCTACAACAGGAGAGTCCAGGTAGTACGCTTTATCAATGGATGCATTGAGTGTTACAGTAACAATCACGCATATCACCTCGTCTAAAAGACAGTGCACACAAAGTGCTCAGAGGAAAGCAGGGGCGAGAAACACTATGGAACAGCGCCACTGCAAATGAAATTGAGTTGAATCAATTTAACCAAAGCGCCATCAAGAAACTATTCTTTAGATGTTCTAAAAAAAGATACCAGTACATAATTTCTTAATACCAATTTTATTTTCTCATCATATTTGAGCAGGATTTTAGGGTTGTTTACTACATTTATTACGTATAAAGGTGCGTTATAAGAACTTCTCATTTTTCAAGGATAGCTCTAAATTTTTTAGTGCATCGTCACAATTTATCCATATATCTACCTGCGAAAATAACAACGTGTGTACCGTTTACGGTAAAAATAGTACCGTTAAGCCGTCGATTGTTAACGTACACATCTCAAGATGCTCACTAGACTATACTTATGTTAGGTTGTTATCTGGTATCTACCACTTAGAGAGAAACTTCAACACCCCTAGTTTTCCGCGTAGCTCCCCAGATAGTTTCCAACTCTTCGAAAGGAGTTTGACATGGTAGGTTGCGTTTTAACTGGTCATGGAACTTTTGCAAACGGTCTTGCTGATGCTTTAAAGATGATTGCTGGTGAGCAAGAAGCTTTTGTTCCCGTTCCTTTTATTGAAGCCGGTGCTGCAACATACCCAGAAACTCTTGCTGCAACAATTTCCGATCTTCTTGACACTACTGACGGTGTGCTGGTTTTCTGCGATCTGCTTGGCGGAACACCTTTTAATCAGGCAATGATTATTGCTCAGAGTTATTCAAACGTAGAAGTTGTTACCGGCACAAACCTTCCTATGCTTCTTGAAACACTTGGTAGCCGCATGGCAGATACCTCTCTTGAAGAGCTGGTTGATACTGCTGTTTTAGCTGGTAGCCAGGGAGTTGTTCATAAGCGTCTTGAGCTTGAGGTTGAGCCAGAAGATGACATCTTCGGAGACGATGGTATTTAAGTAGCGTTTTGTTGTTGAGTTAAGGAGATGCACATGGCAAATCTAGCAGAGAACATTCTTGCTTCATCCATTGTTCTTCTCGCGTTCTTGGTAATTTTGGGCCTTGTTTATTCCTTCTTTGTTTGGAGAGCCTCTTCTAAAAAGGCGGGAACAACTTCAGAGTTTCTGAAGAATCTTCATGCAGGTCAGAAAGTTAAGACTAACAGCGGAATGTATGGCGTAGTTAAAAACGTCAAAAAAGAAACAGTAGATGTTGAGTTTGCTCCAAATGTGGTCATCACGTTGGATCGTTGGGCGGTAATCAGCGTTTCCAACAATAAATAAATTTGCAGTAAAACACGCAGCGCAAGTTGCGAGTAGTGCGATGAAAATCGCAGATAGCACGCACAAGTGTGCGCGCAAAGAGAGGAGAACTTGTTATGGGAGAACCAGATATCAAGCTTGCTCGAATCGATAATCGTTTGATTCATGGTCAGGTTGCTACTCAGTGGAACGGTACCCTTGGAACAAATCTCATCCTTGTTGCTAATGACGAGGTCGCAGGCAATAAGATGCGTCAGGGCCTCATGGATATGGCTGCACCAAACGGTGTTGCAACCAGGTACTTTACGCTCCAGAAAACTATCGATGTTATCCACAAGGCTTCAGCAAGCCAGCACATTTTCCTTGTTGCCGAGAATCCAGAGGATGTCCTCACTCTGGTTAAGGGCGGTGTTCCAATCAAAAAAGTGAACATCGGCAATATGCACATGGCTGAGGGAAAGCGACAGGTCGCCACAAGTGTGGCGGTAGACGATAAGGACGTCGCTGCCTTTCGTGAGCTTCAGGAATTGGGGGTGACTCTAGAGATTAGGCGTGTTCCTACGACCCCGGTCGAGGATATCTCAAAGCTATTCGAGTAAGTTTTGCGCGCAACTTCCTGGTAGAGATTACAAAAAGTTGCAATGGTGCAACGTTTCTAGCAGGTTGGCAAAGGTATTCGGATAGTCTGCCGATCATCGTCATCGGTAGTTATGGTGTGTTTGAAAGGAGGAGTTAAGATGGATGTTAGCCCTATTCAGGTGTTATTAATTTTCATCGTTGCGTTTATCGCTGGCATCGATCAGTTTAGTTTCCTCGAGTCTCTTTACCAGCCAATCGTAACTGGTTTTTTGGTTGGTTTGATTCTTGGTGACGTTCAGACTGGTCTCATTGTTGGTGGTACTTATCAGCTTATGACCATCGGCAACATGCCTGTTGGTGGTGCTCAGCCACCTAACGCTGTTATCGGCGGCATTATGTCTGCAGTCTTTGCAATCACTACTAAGCTTGAGCCAATGGCCGCTGTAGCTGCAGCAATTCCATTCTCTCTGCTTGGTCAGTATGCAGTAACCATCATCTTTACCATTATGTCCCCTGTAATGGCAACTGCTGATGCATACGCCGAGAAGGCCGATCCTAAGGGAATTGCTCGTATCAACTATGGTGCAATGGCTGCCCTTGGTCTTTTCTTTGGTGTCATTGTTACCCTGTTCTTCCTGGGTGGTGCTGCATTTGGCACTCAGATCACCACTGCAATTCCAAAGTGGCTCATGAATGCACTGTCCGTCGCTGGTGGCATGATGCGCTTCGTCGGCTTTGCAATCCTGCTGAAGGTTATGGTTTCTCGCGAGCTTTGGGGCTTCTTCCTCATGGGCTTTGCAGCTGCAATCGTATTTATCAGCATTCCTGAGCTCTCTGGTCCAGCACTTCTGCTTCTTGCTCTTATCGGCTTTGGTATCGCATTCTGGGATTACCAGCTCCAGACCAAGATGAAGAATGCTGCTCCTGCTGTTGTTGCTGGAGGTGACTTCGAAGATGGCATTTAATATTCCTGATACCTATCAGAACACCACCCCTGCTGAGCCACTTGATCAGAAGACGCTCAACAAGATGGTATGGCGCTCCCTGTTCCTGCAGGCTTCCTTCAACTACGAGAGAATGCAGGCAGCTGGTTGGCTCTACGGTATCCTCCCTGGTCTTGAGAAGATTCACGGCGACAACAAGGATGACCTTGCTGCTTCCATGAGTCACAACCTTGAGTTCTACAACACCCACCCATTCTTGGTCACTTTTGTTATGGGTATTGTTCTCTCCCTTGAGCAGAACAAGCTGGATATCCCAACCATTCGTGCAGTCCGCGTTTCTGCAATGGGTCCTCTGGGCGGCATTGGTGACGCACTGTTCTGGTTCACCCTTGTTCCAATTACTGCTGGTATTACCTCTAACATGGCAATTTCTGGCAATGTCTTTGCACCATTCTTGTTCCTTATCATCTTCAACATCGCACAGTTTGCTGTACGTTATTGGCTGATGAATCTTTCTTACAAGATGGGTACTGACGCAATTACCCTGCTCACCGAGAACGCAAAAGAGTTCACTCGTGCTGCTTCTATCCTGGGCGTCTTTGTTGTTGGCTGCCTGGTTGTCTGCTACGGTGGAACCAAGCTTGGCGCTGGCGCAAATATCCCTAACGGTGAGACACACAGCGTTGTTCTTTCTCAGGTAACTCTTTCTGACGAGCAGCTTGCTTCTGGTCAGTATGACAAGGCACTCTTTGCTGAGGGTTCTTATTCTGACTACAAGAAGAATCCTGAATCCGTTAAGTTCATCGGCGGCAAGACTGCTGACGGCAAGGACGGCACTACTGCTATTGCTCCAGTCGGCAACGGTGTTAACCTGGTAACTGTTGGCGAGGAAGTTACTTCTCCTGTCTCCATTGACATCCAGAAGATCCTCGACGGCGTTTGCCCAAAGCTTATCCCACTGGCTCTTACCCTTTGTCTGTACTACCTCATGGCAAAGCGTAACTGGACTCCAATTATGTGCATCTGCCTGCTTCTGGTAATTGCACTTCTTGGTTCTGGCTTTGGCGTTCTCCCATATATTTGGGGTTAAGTAAGTGTGACGGGTGTCCACTTAGTGGGCACCCGTCTTTTATAGGAGAGTTTTGATGACAACGTTTATGGGAAGACAGCCACTCTACGAGCAGCTAGCAAATATGCTGCGCTATCGTATTGAGAACGAGATGGATCCAGATGATCCACTTCCTTCTGAGCGTGAACTCTCCGATTCCTACGGACTTTCTCGCACCACGGTAAGACTTGCCCTGCAAGAGCTTGAACACATGGGGCTCATTTATCGCCAGCGTGGCCGCGGTACCTTTGTTGCAGACGTCTCTGAACGTGCAACAGACCTTATGGGAGGCTATAGCTTTACTGACCAGCAGCGTCAGTTAGGTCGAGTTCCTAAGACAACTATTCTGGAGTTTGACACTATTGAGGCTAATAAGTTCTTAGCCCAGCATATGCACGTTATTCTTGGCGAGAAACTCTTCCGCATCAAGCGTTTAAGAAGTGCCGATGACGTGCCTATGATGCTGGAAGTAACGTATCTTCCAGTTTCACAGTTTTTCTCGCTTACTGCTCATGATGTTGAGCAAAAATCTCTCTACCAAATTTTTGAAGAAGACTACAACATAAAGATTGGCGTAGCAGAAGAGGAGTTCAAGGCTTCAATTGCTCGCTCGGATGACGCTACTTTATTGCAAATTTCTGAAGGCTCGCCTGTTTTGAGTCTCACACGCACCACGTACAATGACAGAAATATCATTGTTGAGTTCACACTAAGCGTGGCTCGTGCGGATCAGTTTAGATACAAAATTGTACATACACGCAGTTAAATAGCTGTGAGAAGGGATATCAATGTTTAAGAAGAGCCAAGAAGAGCTAAAGGCACTAGGCGCTCATATTACAACTGCCGAGATTAAGCAGCAGCCTGAGCTTTGGGTATCTACCTTTGGCATTTATCAGGAGAACCTTTCTGCAATTAAAGAGTTTGTCGAGCGTGCTCGCAATCTTGGCGAGGGTCGTCGTACCCGCGTGGTCTTTACGGGTGCAGGTACCTCGGCATATGTAGGCGATACCATTACTCCGTATCTTCGTTCTCATGGCGAGAAGAGCTCTTTTGAGTTTGCGTCTGTTGCAACTACTGATATTGTTTCTGATCCTTATGGCAGCCTTGATCCAGATGATCCAACGGTCTTGGTTTCTTTTGCACGCTCTGGTAATAGTCCAGAGAGTCTTGCTGCAGTAAATATTGCTCGCAAGATTGTTAAAAATCTTTTGCTTATCAATATTACCTGCGCTCCTGAAGGAAAACTTGCCGTTGAATCCGCAGGTAAAGACGATACATTGCTTCTTCTTATTCCTGGTGCAAATGACCAGGGCTTTGCCATGACCGGCTCTTATAGCTGTATGACACTTCTTGCAACTCTGGTATTTGATAGTGCTGATGACTCACAGAAGAAGGCTTGGATTTCTGATGCTGCTGAGCTGGGTAGGCAGGTAATTGAGCGCGAGGAAGAGATTGCTGAGTGGCTCAAGAGCGATTTCAACCGCATTACCTATCTGGGTTCTGGTCCTTTTGTGGGCCTTGCTCATGAGGCTCAGCTTAAGATTTTGGAGCTTGCAGCTGGTATTAATGCAACGTCCTGGGATTCCTCAATGGGATATCGCCACGGACCAAAGTCGTTTGTCGACGAGCACACCCTGGTGTTTGATTTTGTTTCCAATAACCCTTATACGCGTCAATATGATCTGGATATTCTTGACGAGATTAAGGGGGACCAGATTGCTGCTCTGACTATTGGTATTGAGCAAGAGGGGACAACAAACTTTACGGGAAGAACGTTTAGTCTTCCAGTATTCACAGAGCCTCTACCAGCACCTTATTTGGCACTGCCTTTTGTAATGGTTGCTCAAGTGGTGGCACTCTTGAACTCAGTTCGTGTCAATAACAAACCGGACACACCTTCTCCAACTGGTCAGGTTAATCGAGTGGTTAAGGGTGTTACAATTCACTCACTATAGGAATTACTAAGAAGGACGTGCCTATGGCGCGTCCTTTTGAGAATGATTGAGGTACGTATGAGTACATTTGCAGTTAAAGCAGATAAGTTCTTTTTACCAGGAGCAACTTCTGGTCCAGGATATTTGCTCGTAGAAGACGGTGTATTTGGTCATTTCACTAAAGAGAAGCCAGACTGCGAGATTATTGACCGCACTGGTTCTTGGGTAGCGCCTGGCCTTGTTGATACACATATCCATGGCTTCCTGGACCATGACATCATGGATTGCGATCCTGATGGCGTCATTGAGATTGCTCAGGGCCTGCTCTCTAACGGTGTAACTTCTTGGCTTCCAACAACACTAACCGCAAGCGTTCAGCAGACTGGTGATGCTTGTGAGTCCGTTGCTGATGCAGCAGAGGGAATTGCGGCAAACGGTATTGATGCTGCTCGCATCCAGGGCATCTTCCTAGAGGGACCTTTCTTTACCGAGAAACACAAGGGTGCCCAGAATCCTGCGTACTTCCTTGATCCAGATGTAGAGGTCTTTGATGAGTGGCAGGAGCGCGCTGACGGCTGGATTGCCAAGATTGCTATTGCTCCAGAGCGCGATGGTGCTCCAGAGTTCTGTGCAGAGATGGCAGACCGCGGTGTTCATGTTGCACTTGGTCACTCCGATGCAACGTATGAGGAGGCTCTTGCCTGCGTAAACGCTGGTGCAGACATTTTTGTTCATACCTATAACGGCATGAGCGGTCTTCACCACCGTGAGCCAGGTATGGTTGGTGCTGCAATGACCACCCACGGTACCTATGCAGAGGCTATTTGCGACGGCCATCACCTTAATCCTATTGCTGTTCGCGCTCTGGTAAATGCAAAGGGATATGACCATACCGTTCTTATTACAGACTGCATGCGTGCAGGTGGTATGCCTAATGGACAGTACAAACTTGGCGATTTCCCTGTTGTTGTTGAAGGCGGAACTGCTCGTCTGATGGATGAGTCTCACAGCCTTGCTGGTTCAATCCTTCGCCTGTTTGAAGGCGTGAAGAACGTCTTTGACTGGGGTATTGTTTCTGCTGAAGAAGCGGTTCGTATGGCTTCAGAAAACCCAGCTCGCTCCTGTGGAATTGATGATGTTTGTGGCTTCATCCGTCCTGGATATGACGCTGACTTTATTGTTGTTACAAAAGATCTTCAGCTTGAAGAGACATTCCTTGGAGGAAAGAGCGTTTACAAGGCTTAAGCAGCAAATCTTGAGTAATGCAAACTAAAGGAAGCCTATGGAGTTCTATTCCCATAACTATTTAATTCACCATGCAACAGTATTTGACTGGACTCAGCTTGTTCTATTTGGCCTTGTTGCACTTCTAATGATCTTCTCGCTTGTGCATTACATGCGCGATAGAAAGAATTCTAAGTATCGTGAGCTGGCGCTTATTGCGCTGTTCTCATTAATCTTTCTTGGACTTCTACAGCTTGATCGTGTGCTAGAGGTCAATCAGACAAGTAAGCACTATGAGTCAATTGTTTCCTCACAAGAAAGCTTCGCTCGACGTCTTGAGGTTGATTTTGACCACGTGTACGTTGCCTTTGATAGCCAGGGAAATCCCTCGTATCTTGAGGTTGACGGTAAGTATTATCACGTTTTGAAAAATACCGAGAATGACTATGTCATTGAACAGATCAATCTCATTGGTAATGACATTAAGCATGTAGAGGAGTAGATCGATGAACTTTTATTTAGAAGTTGCCATTAAATTGTGCATCGGTCTTTTCTCGCTTGTTCTGGCAATTAACGTCAGCGGAAAAGGAAACCTAGCACCAACTGCAGCAATTGACCAGGTTCAAAACTTTGTACTTGGCGGCATTGTTGGCGGCATGATCTACAACAGTTCAATTACCATTTTGCAGTTCACCCTTGTCCTGCTTATTTGGCTCATTATTGTCATGGTTCTCAAATGGTTGAGAACAAACAATATGCTGGTCAAGCAGTTGATTGATGGACGTCCTGTTATTGTTATTGATAAGGGCAAGCTGCTTGTAGACAACTGTAGGTCTATGGGTCTCACTGCCTACGATGTGTCGCTGAAGCTTCGTCAGGCAGGAGTGAATTATATCTCAGACGTTAAGCGTGCCATTCTTGAGCAAAATGGACAGTTGATTATTGTTAAAAAAGGAGAAGAGAACGTTAGATTCCCGCTTATTACTGACGGACAAGTTCAGACAAATATTCTTGAGACGCTGGACCTGGAAGAGAATTGGCTTGAAAGAGAACTTGAGCATCAAGGTTATAAGTCTGCTTCAGAGGTTTATTTGGGTGAGTATAATAGTGGAGCTCTGATTATTACTCCGTATGCGGAGAAAGATCAGTAGCTTAGCAAGAGATAAAACAGTTAACCTGTTTATTCCAATTCCGTTTGCGGAAAAGATAAGAAATTTATCGTTGACTTGAATTGGAATATGTATACTAAGGCTAACTTTTAGAAAGCGGACTGTCGGATGACAGTCCGCTTTCGTGCTAAAGGGGAAGCATGAATGCATGTTCAGATGATGAGAAGTGAGTAGAAAGGCAAAGAAGTGAGGAGAAACATGGGTTTCTCGCCATGTTTTTATGCTTGGTAGCGAGGACAATCGCACGATTTTGTTTGAAGAATTTGGCACTACACCGTATTGGTTTTTATAGTTTTGGGAGATGTAACATGAATTTGAATCCAACCGTTTCTCGTCGTAGCGCACTTGTAGCTTCCGCTTTTGGCGTGAGTGCTATTCTTGCTGGCTGCAAGCCTGAGGCTCAAAAGCAAGAAGGAGCTTCTGATAACAAAGACCAGAAGAAGCTCAGCATTGTTGCAAGTTTTTATCCTATGTATGATTTTGCAAAGCGCATCGCTGGCGATCATGCTGAGGTAACATGCCTCGTTCCAGCAGGTACTGAGCCACATGATTGGGAGCCATCCAGCAAGGATATGAAGACTATCCAGGAAGCAGACTTCTTGATTTACAACGGTGCTGGTATGGAGCACTGGGTCAAGGACGTACTTGATGGACTTGGTTCTGGCACAAAACTTACAGCAGTTGAGACCAGCAAAGACGTTAAACTTCTTGAGCTTGAAGAGGACGATGATCACGATCATGAGGAGAAGAAAGACGACCATGATCATGACCACGATCACGACCATGGCGGAACTGACCCTCACGTTTGGCTGAGCCCTCTGAATGCAAAGATTCAGATGAAGAATATTTGTGATGCCCTTTCCGAGAAGGACTCTGAGCACAAGTCAGAGTATGCTGCCAATCTTGATAAAGCAAATGCAGACTTTGATACGCTTGATAATGAGTTCCACAAGGGTCTGGATTCACTACCTAACAAGACCATCGTTGTTTCTCACCAGGCATTTGGTTATTTGTGCGAGGCTTATGGTCTCACTCAGATGCCTATTGAGGGTGTTGAGGCAGATGCAGAGCCAAATGCTCAGGAAATGAAAGAGATTACTGAGTTCGTAAAAGAGCATAATGTAAAGGTTATTTTTACGGAGGAACTGGTAAGTCCTAAGGTTGCTCAGGCAATTGCTGAGGCAACAGGTGCTCGTGTTGAAGAGCTCAACCCACTTGAGGGACTTACTGACGAAGAGCTCAAGGCAGGCGAGGATTACCTCTCTGTTATGCGCGAAAACCTCAAGGCTCTTGAGGGCGCTCTCGCGTAGTATGTGTTACCAGCTTAGGCTGGGTGTTTGGAGGACGTGTTGCAGGAAAGTCAGATAGCCATCTCGCTTCAAGACGTGAGTTTCTCATACAAGAAAACGCGCGTCTTGAACGATGTAAATTTAGACGTTCATCAAGGCGAGATTTGCGCTCTTATTGGTGATAACGGAGCTGGTAAATCTACGCTCTCTCGTATTGTGGTGGGTGAGCTTGAGCCAACAAGTGGCAAATCACTTCTTTTTGGAACGCCCTCGACTCGGTTTAAAGACTGGGAGCGTGTAGGCTATGTCCCACAGCTGCCTTCAGAATCGGTTAATCGCTTTCCTGCAAGCGTCGTCGAACTAGTAGATGCAAGTCAGTATGCTCGTGCCAAAAAGGTGAAGATGAGCGCAAAAGAGCGTCGCGAGCGCACGCTTGAGGCACTTGACCTTGTAGGTATGACTGATTTTTCCACGCGTATTATTAGGGAACTCTCTGGAGGACAGCTCCAGAGAGTTCGTCTTGCCTGCGCGCTGGTTGGAAACCCATCACTACTTATCCTGGACGAACCTACAACTGGTCTTGATAAAGAGAGTCGCAATCATTTCTATAGCCTAGTGCGAGAAGCCCATGCAGCTAGAGATCTTGCGGTACTTATTGTTACGCATGATCTTGCAGCTCTTGATGCGCTGGCTTGTCGAGTTGTTGAAGTTGCTGACCACAAAGCTACAGAAATTGCAGGTAGGGGTCACGGTCATGATCACTGTGCAGTTCATGGCGCTCACTGTGACCTTGACTCTCATCATGTCCACGACCACAATCGTGGAAAATTAGATGATTTTGCTTTAACGGAGTCCCTTGGTCCTGCGTCCGACGTTGTTCAAGATGCCCAAGACTCGCATGAGAGGAGGGCATAAATGTTTGAATACGTATTTATGCAGCGAGGAATTCTTGTGGGAATTCTTCTGGGAGCAATTATTCCGCTGGTAGGCGTTACGGTTGTATTGAAGCGCCTTTCTATGATTGGCGATGCTCTTTCTCATACCTCTCTTGCAGGTGTTGCAGGCGGCATGATTGCAGGTATTAATCCTGTTGCCGGAGCAATTGCCGCTTGTTTGGGTGGTGCGCTTTGCGTAGAGGGAGTGCGTCGTCACTTCAAAGACCAGTCAGAGCTTGCCGTTGCCATTGTGATGGCAGCTGGTATTGGTCTAGCAGGTGTGTTGTCTGGTTTTGTTCCTAACTCATCAAGCTTCAACAGCTTTATGTTTGGCTCTATCCTGACCGTAAGCGAGCAAGAAGTTCAGATGATTGTGGCCATTAGCGTACTTGCAGTCGCATTCTGCTTCTTCCTTAGAAAAGAACTTTTCTTGATGTCTTTTGATGAGCGTCATGCACGTTGTGTTGGTGTACCCGTAAGTCTTATTAACTTTGGCTTTGTTATCGCAGTAGCTTTGGTGGTTGCCGTAGCAGCAAGAACGGTTGGCTCACTTATTGTTTCATCCATGATGGTGGTTCCTGTTGCCTGTGCTTTGCAGATTTCCCGCAGCTGGAAGCAATGTTGTTTGTATGCAAGCACGGTGGGTATGCTGACCTCACTTGGTGGACTTGTTGTCTCCTATGAGCTTGGTCTTAAACCTGGAGGAACCATCGTTCTTCTCGCGGTTGTTACGCTTTTGTTTATCTTTCTGGTAAAAAGGGTTGTGCTGCTGCTCAAAACTCGCACAGTGTGATACTCTGAACAAAGTGCGTTGACGGAGAGGTTTGCCGGAGCACGTTGTGAACAGAGAGGGTGTTCGTGGTTGAGAAACACCTGCACAGCGCTGGTAGAGTTCACTCCCGAGCTACAACTTGAACGGCAGTCACTGCTCAGTAGGGAAGTCGTCCGCCTAACGAGACTAGGCTTTTAAGTGGATTGCACAGAGAGAAAACTGCGCAATCAACCGAGGTGGTACCGCGGAAAATTTCCGTCCTTGGGCATATGCTCAGGGGCGGTTTTCTATTGAAAGGGTAATTACATGGGAATGTCTGAGGAACTCTCGGCAATTCGCGAGCAGGTACTTGAGGGAATTGCTAAGGCAACAAACCTTGAAGCGCTTGAGAAGGTACGCGTTGCATCAATGGGTAAAAAGGGCTCTCTTACAGCAATTATGCGTATGATGGGTCAGGTTCCCGCAGATCAGCGCCCTCAAATGGGTCAGCTTGCAAATACCGTTCGTGCTAACGTTGAGACCGCTATTCGCGAGCGTCAGCTTGCCTTAAAGCGAGAAGCCCTTGAAGCCCAGCTTAATGCTGAGGCAACTGATATTACCCTTCCAGGTCGTCGTCTGAGCCCTGGTACTCAGCACCTCATTGAGCAGGTACGTGAGGAGATGGAAGACATCTTTATCAGCATGGGCTACACCATTGAGACAGGCCCTTATGTTGAGACCACCTACTACAACTTCACAGCTCTGAATGCTCCTGAGGATCATCCAAGCCGTTCTGGTAAGGATACGTTCTACGTAGTGGATAATGCACCAGAAGGAAAAGAGTCGCACGTACTGGGCGAGTCCGACGTTCTTCTTCGTACACAGACTTCTGGCGTTCAGGTGCACACCATGGAGACAAAAGAGCCTCCTATCTACATGATTTGCCCTGGTACGGTATTCCGTCCTGACACCGCAGATGCCAACCACCTGCCTCAGTTTACGCAGATGGAAGGCCTTGTTGTTGATGAGGGAATCACCTTTGGCGACCTCAAAGGTACCCTTGATCACTTTACTCGTGAGATTTTTGGTAAGGACCGCGCTACCCGCTATCGTCCTCACTTCTTCCCATTCACCGAGCCAAGCTGCGAGGTAGACGTTTCTTGTGGTGTGTGCCACGGTGAGGGTTGCCGCTTCTGCAAGAACACGGGCTGGCTTGAGATTCTTGGTTGTGGCATGGTTGACCCTAATGTCTTCAAGTACTGCGGTATTGATTCCGAGAAGTACACAGGCTTTGCCTTTGGCATTGGTGTTGAGCGTGTTGCAGCGCTCCGTTATGACCTTCCTGACCTGCGCATGCTCATCTCTGGTGACCAGAGAGTCCTGCGTCAGTTCTAATCATCGGCGTCTTATTAGAAAGGCAATCACATGCGTGTATCTTATGAATGGCTGAAGACGCTCGTTGATCTTCCTCAGGACCCAAAAGACCTTGAGCGTGAGTTTGTGCGCACCGGTACTGAGGTTGAGGCTATAGAGCGTGTTGGCGCAAATCTTGACCATGTTGTTACTGCTCAGGTTGTAAGCAAAGAGCCTCATCCTGATTCTGATCACATGTACGTTACCCTGGTTGACGTAGGCAATAACAATGTAGATAAGGACGGAAATCCTGTTCCTCTACAGATTGTTTGCGGTGCTCAGAACTTTAATCAGGGAGACCACATTGTTACCGCAATGATCGGTGCGGTACTTCCTGGAGACTTTAAGATTAAAAAGTCCAAGCTGCGTGGCGTTGAGTCTTGCGGCATGAACTGCTCTTCTCGCGAGCTTGGTCTTGGTGATGACCAGAGTGGCATTATGATTCTTCCCGAAGATGCTCCAATTGGTGTACCTCTTACGGATTACCTTGGCATGTCTGATGTAGTTCTTGATTGCGAGATTACCCCCAACCGCCCCGACTGCCTTTCTATGACTGGTATGGCTGTTGAGGTTTCTGCAATGTATGACACTGACACCCACATTGAGCTTCCACGTGTTACGTCTGAGTCTGGCGCAGATGCATCTGAGCAGGTAGATGTTACTATTGCTGATCCTGAGCTCTGCTCAAGGTACACCGCTCGCGTGGTTCGTAACGTCAAGATTGGCCCAAGCCCTGAGTGGCTTGCTCGTCGTGTTACGGCTTGTGGTGGCCGCTCAATCAATAATGTTGTTGATGTTACTAACTACGTTATGTACCTGACCGGTCAGCCTCTGCACGCCTTTGACCTCGGAAAACTTACCAAGGAAGATGGCAAGTACCACATTGTGGTTCGTGCTGCAGAAGACGGTGAGCACATTGTGACGCTTGACGGAGAAGACCGCGAGCTCACGTCCGATATGACGGTCATCACAGATAACGGTCAGACTCCTATTGCTCTTGCTGGTGTTATGGGTGGCCTGGATTCTGAAATTACCGAGAATACCGTTGATGTCCTTTTGGAATCCGCTGTCTTTGATAACGGTCACATTAGCCGTACCAGTAGAAACCTTGATTTGATGAGCGAGGCTTCTATTCGCTACGAGCGTCTTGTGGATCCAAACGGCTGCGCATCTGTTGCAGATATTGCAGCAGCACTCTTTGAGGAGTGCTGTGGTGCTGAGGTTTGCCCTGGTATTGTTGATGTATATCCAAAGGTAAAAGAGGCAGTAACTATTACGCTTCGCCCAGAGCGCGTTTGCGCTCTTGCAGGTGCTCAAATTCCAGAAGAGTTTATGGTTTCTCGCCTTACGCGTCTTGGCTGCAAGGTTACTCCTGCAGACAACGGTGAGTTGAGCGTTATTGCTCCTACAAACCGCCCAGACCTTACGCGCGAGGTTGACCTTATTGAGGAGATTGTTCGCCTGTGGGGTGAAGGCGATATTGAGGCAACACTTCCTGCTGCTAGAAACCATGCAGGCGGTTTGACTTCAGATCAGCGTCAAATCAGAAAGATTGGTCGTACGCTGCGCGCACTTGGTTTAAATGAGACAAAGTCGTATTTGTTTGCAAGTCCAGATGACCTCTCTAAGCTTGGTATGAGCGAAGAGGGAAGAGGCGTGCCTGTAAAGGTTATGAGCCCACTTGTTGCTGACCAGTCTGAGATGCGTCGCTCCATTGTTCCAGGCCTTCTGCGCTCTATTGCATACAACCTTGCTCACGGTGTCTCTAATATTGCCATGTATGAGCTGGGCCGCGTACTCTTTGGACATAAGGATAAGAGCCAGCCAGATGAGCCAAGCTATGTCTGTGGCGTATTGGTTGGTCGTCCAGCAGATGATGCTTGGAATGCTAAGTATCCAGCCTACGATTTCTTTGATGCCAAGGGTATTGTTGAGGGTCTGCTTGAGGCACTTCGCATCCCTAAGGTTCGTTTCCGTGTAGCTGAGCCAGAGCAATACGGTTGGCTGCAGCCTGGTCGCGCTGCTGAGATTCTTGCAGGTAGCGAGACAATCGGTTGGGTTGGAAACATTCATCCTTTGTCGCTCCAGAACTTTGACATTGAGGTTCCAGTTATTGCCTTTGAGATTTCTGTTGCGTCGCTCTTGCGTCTTTCTCAGAAAGACCTTCCTATTGTTGAGCCTCCAACCTACCCAGGCATCTCCATTGACCTGGCAATTGTTGTTGACGAGAGCGTCACTGCAGAGCAGCTGATTCAGCGTTTGAAGTCCGCTGGTGGCAAGCTCCTCTGCGACATTAGACTCTTTGACGTGTACCGCGATGCCCTGCGTGTTGGTGAAGGCAAGAAGTCCATGGCCTTCTCGCTCACGTATCGTGCAGACGATAGAACGCTTACTTCAGAAGAGGTCGAGAAGACCCATACAAAGCTTGTGGAGAAGGTTCTTCGTTCTACCGGCGGAGAAATTCGCGGATAAGCAGGTAATTGTAGTGCCAAGTTGGAACGTACATATTGCTCATGCTGACCGGCTCCTTGAGAAAGGAGCCGGTTGCTTGGGTGTAGATATTCACTACCCTGATGCATTTCTGCTTGGAAACGTTGCTCCTGATGTGCACATTGGCTTTATGGTTCCAGACTATTCTCACAAGGTGAGATACGGTCGAAGCCATCAGTCATACCCAGGAAGTTTGCCTATTCCAAGTTACAAGCGCTATCAGCGTAATTTTATGGGTGGCCTTAACCCAGCAGAGTATCTACTACAGACTGACTTCATCCAGCCAAATGTGAGTTATTGCTCAGCTGAGCAGCGCAGCTTAGTAGATCAGCGCCAGCTCAGAGAGCTTATCGTGGGCATTTGGTGCCACCTTGTTTGCGACCATGTGTATAACACTCATACACGGGCATTTTTGCGTGCCCATCATATTCCGACAGGAGAAGATGCACGTATTCGTAAGCAAGCAGATTTTGATGTTTACGGGCGCTCGCTTGATATGAATCGTCTGCCAGAAGCATCTGATGAGCTCTTTGCAGTTGCCGCGGCTCATCCACAGTATGGGTTTACACATTCAGATGTTGAGCAAACACTTCAGGTCATACAGCGTATTGCAGAGGAGAATCGCCAGAACAGTGTGAGCTCACCGCAGTATCAAATGCTTGATACAGAGTTTTTCTCGTCAGCCTATAAAGAGGCAGAGGAAACGCTCGTTCAAGGATTTATGCTGCAAAAACATAACTAATTCAGTTAAAGTTATATTCTCGCTTTTCTGAGATAGGTTTTGGAGGACGCTATGGAAAAGATGGAATCTCGCGGAACATTTACGGAGTATCTGCCTTCATACACCATTGGTGTTGATGCTTATAAGTCGGTACTGCACATTGTTAAGCGCTTTGGCAAAAATGCAGTAGTCATTGGTGGACCAACTGCAATGGAGAAGGCACGTCCAAAGCTTGAGGCTGCACTTGCGGGTTCTGAGGTTTCTATCTCTTCTTGGATTTCTTACGGCACTAACTCTACGCACGCAAATGCCAAGAGAATTGCAGCAATGCCTGAGGTTATTGCTGCTGATATGCTCCTCCTTGTTGGTGGTGGTCGTGCAATTGATGAGGGTAAAGAGATTGCAACCATCCTGGACAAGCCATACTTTACCTTCCCAACACTTGCTTCTAACTGCGCTCCTGTAACAAGAATTGCTGTTTTCTATAAAGAAGACGGTTCTGCAGATACGTACTTCATTCCTGCTGAGCTGCCCGTTCATACCTTTATTGATACGCAGATTATTGCAGAGAGCCCTGATGAGTACTTCTGGGCAGGAATTGGCGATGCCTTCTCCAAGGGTCCTGAGGTTGAGCTTTCTTCCAGAGAAGTTGAGCTGCTCCACAGCCCTCTTATGGGACGAGCTCTTGCCGCAGGCGCCTGCATTGAGCCTCTGTTTGACAATGCAGAGCAGGCACTGGCAGATAAGCGCGCTGGTATTGTTTCTGAAGCATTTGAAAACGTTGTTCTTAACATCATCATTACCGCTGGTGTTGTGTCTAACATGACCACCAACATTGGTGCAGAGCGCGGTGCGTATTACTTCAATTCCTCAACCGCTCATGCCTTCTACAATGCCTTTACTGCTCTGGGCGAGCGTGGCGAGAAACACCTTCATGGTGAGGTCGTTTCCTTTGGTACCTGCGTTCTTTATGCCTTTGACGGCAACCTTAAGGCACTTGAGGAGCAGGTGGCGCTTAATAGAAAGCTTGGTCTCCCAACCACCTTGGCCAATCTGGACATTACTTCAGAATCTGTTGACGCTGACCTGGACATCATTGTTGAGCGAGCTCAGAAGACCAACGAGTGGGGTCGTGCTCCTTATGGATTTACAACTGATCGCTTCCGCCAGGCAATTCTTGATACCGATGCATATGGTAGGGCAGTTGCTTCTGGCGAGAAGGACCAAGAGGCAGTGGCTCTTGACGTAATTGCTGCACATGCTCCTTCAGCTGAGACGGCTGTACCACGCAAGATGTAGTTGCAAGTAACCTGAAGAATCACTTTAGGAAGAGGACTTGTAGGAGCCAGCTTTCTTAAGTCGCTTCACGGTTATATAAAAAGTTTATGTATCAAATGGCAGTTTATTTGGATAAGCTGCCATTTCTTTTAGTTGCAATTTTTATTCACTATTATTAACAAAAATCGGTAAAAACAAAAAATAACGCGTACGGTCGTTTTTTATCGGTGAAAGTTATATTGACTGTTTGTCACCGTGTTTTACCTTGCAATGGTTTATCTTAGTAACTATCAACTACGAGTCTTTATGGATAACAAATCTATAAGATGCGTAGATTTCATTGGTAAGCGCGGGGGTGAGTATGGCAGAGTTAAATGCATCGTTAGCAGTGAGTGACCAGGATGCATACTTGTTTGCGCAAGGAAAATGGTTCCAGAGTCATAAGAAATTAGGTGCACACCCTGCGGTTCAAGAAGATGGAGTTGAAGGTTATCATTTTGCGGTTTGGGCCCCCAATGCAGCCTCTGTCTCTGTTGTTGGAGACTTTAATAATTGGGATGATACCGTCAACGTTCTTTCTCGCTCAAATCATGGCGGAATCTGGGAAGGTTTTATTCCAGGAATCACCTCGGAAGTATTGTATAAATTCCTGATTGTATCCGCTT
>JABZHQ010000073.1:0-5005 GCA_015258765.1 Atopobium sp.
CTCTTACTATGGAGCACGGTAAAGACTCCATTACGGGCCGTGCAATTGATCTGGTGGCTCCTATTGGTAAGGGCCAGCGTGGTCTGATTGTCTCGCCTCCAAAGGCAGGTAAGACCACCATTTTGAAGCGCATTTGCCAGTCTATTACCACCAACAATCCTGAGGTTCACCTCTTCTGCCTCTTGGTAGACGAGCGTCCTGAGGAAGTTACGGACATGGAGCGCTCCATCAAGGGCACCGTTGTTGCTTCAACTTTTGATATGCCAGCAGAGAATCACACCGTTGTCTCGGAGCTTGTCATTGAGCGAGCAAAACGTCTGGTTGAGATGGGTCAGGACGTTGTGGTTATTCTGGACTCCATCACACGTCTTGCTCGTGCATACAACCTGGCTATTCCTGCTTCTGGTCGTATTCTTTCTGGTGGTGTTGACTCCGCAGCTCTGTATCCACCAAAGAAGTTCTTGGGTGCAGCTCGAAATATCGAGAACGGCGGCTCGCTCACTATTATTGCGTCTGCCCTGGTAGATACAGGCTCCAAGATGGATGAAGTTATCTTCGAGGAGTTCAAGGGTACTGGTAACATGGAGCTCAAGCTTGATCGAGATCTGGCAGATCGCCGTATCTTCCCAGCTATTGATCCTGTTTCTTCTGGTACTCGTAATGAGGATCTGCTTATTAAGCCAGAGCTTCAGCCTATGGTATGGGGCGTTCGCCGTATTCTTGCAGGCTTCAACAACACTGAGCGTGCAACTACTGCTCTTATCAGTGGTCTTAAGCAGACCGACAATAACCAGGACTTCCTGATTAGATCTGCAAAGAAGGCTGCACAGTCTGACTATCCACAGAATTAGTCAGATTTAAAGATGACGCAAGAAGTGCTTTCCAATCTATGTTGGGAGGCACTTCTTTTTTCTCGTCATTTTTGTTGAATAACTGCCGAAGAATTATGAAAAAGTTTTAAAGACGCTGTAAAAAAAAATGAATTACGCTATAGTCATTTCTAACAGCACAATTATGTGTTGCAGCGGATTACACAAAGATGAAATGAAGCCCACCCGTTGCTCACGTCGCCCGTATTGGGTTTAGTAGCATATGCAAATTTAGCGTGTGTCTTCATACATCTTCTTAGCGTTTGTAGGGGGAGTTTGTATGACAGAAGGTAGGAATCCGGCAGTAGTCGCCGGCCTGCTCAGTGGACTGGTTCTGGTAGCAGAACCAGCATCTGCGTATGCCCTTACCGCTAATGAAATTCGTCAAACACCTCTTGGTGCAATCTTTACAGGCATTGGAGTGGGACTTGCTGCGGTTGCAGTCATTTCTGGTGCGGCCTTGGTAGTCTCTCGCTCGGTAAATCGTGGCGAGAAAATCGATGAGGTAGAAGCAAAGAGCCAGTCAGCTGCAACGTTCCAGAGCTCAGATGAGGCTGCGTCTCCAAAGCAAGTTGCAGCTGCATCGAACTTCTCGCCAGAAGAGAGCATTGTGATTCCGCTGGACTCTCCAAGGCGCTCGATTGCTGCGTACAAGCCAAAGCACATGAGGGCTTCTCAGTGGGATATGACTGGTTCCATTCGTGTTCAGTCTGCTGAGCTGCCTGTTCAGCCTGCCGAGTCACCTGCAAAGAAGTCACAGGTTGTAAGTACGGCCGCAGAGGGCGTTCTTCCCGTTCGCGCAAAGAAGGCTCCTGCACACTCTACAAACGACTACGCGCAGATTGCAGAGAACTACACCAAGCTTTTGAGCTGGCGCGAGCGTACCGTTGCACGTGCAAAGGGTGCTGCTGCGGTACTTCTTGAGCGCTTAGGACAAGATCCTATGGACGGTTTGCCCATTATCGAGCGTGCTGACGGAACAGTTGGCGACGTTGGTACAGCTTGGTGGACTAAGGCTGTGGGCGAAGAGTCCATTACGCGCGATTTTGGTATTGCCGAGATTGGTGCCGAGGCTATTCCTGAAGACTTTACCACCCATGCTGCTGATATTTCTAGCCGTATCTCTTACGTTGACCAGGGAGTCTTCCCTGAGAAGCGTACGATTGACGAGCTTGAGCATGCTGATGATTGGACGCTTGCGCTGGCTGCAATGGACGAGCATCTAGCTCGCCATGATCAGCAGCAGATGCGCAAGTATCATCCAGTGCAGCTGCCGCTCATTGGTCAGGTCGCTGCTGAGGCTGAAGTTGCAAGCTCGGTGGAGTTGTCGGGTGCAAAACCTGCTGCGTCTCACAAGGTTGCCGCAGCTCAGATTCGTCCTTCTCGCGAGCCAAACTACGCTGGTGTGGTTGCACAATCAACCGCAATGCCGCTGGTCAAGGCTACAAACGATACGTCATCGCATGTTCAGGACATCTTTGACGCGGTTGAGCGTGAGATGGCAGCTGAGCTTCAGGCGGCTGACGAGAGACCAACGCGCGAGCTGCTTCGCCTCATTGAGGGCGGCACCAGCAAGATGAAGAAGATTTCTTCGCTTGATCTTGGCGAGAAGACCAGCGCAGACAAGGCCTCTTACAAGCCTCGTCACTTTGCTGGTGAGCTTCCGCTGGTACGTGAGGCGTAAGTAGCACACGTAGGCCAGCTGTGGGTAGTCAGAAGACAACCACGCAACCGTCGCGAAAGGCTGGAGCTCGTAGAAACATCCGGTTTCTCTAAAATTATTTCAAGTTAGATAACATTTTTTGGCTGTGGTTCTTTTTTAAGGGCTGCAGCCATATTGTGTTGTGTCACATATTCAACGCTATGGAGAAAAGGAGATGAATATGGCACATAAGCTAACGCGACGACGCTTTTTGGAGGTGGCCGGGACCATTGCGGGGTCGTTTGCTCTAGCAGGTTGTTCGCCAAAGAACCAAGACCCTAACTCCATTTACGTTGGCGTGATGGGTCCATTTACCGGCGACGTTGCTCAGTATGGTCTTGCTGTACGTAGTGGCGTTCTTCTGTACCTCAAGGAGTTCAACAAGAAGGGTGGCGTTAACGGACGCCAGATTGTCTCTATTGTTGAGGACGAGAAGGGCGATTCAACCGAAGCTATTCTTGTCTACAACAAGCTTCTTGATGAGAATGTCTGCGCAATTCTGGGTGACGTTACCTCAACGCCAACCATTGCACTGGCACAGAAATCGGTACTGGACAACATTCCTTGCGTAACGGCATCTGCAACAGCAGAAGACGTTGTTGCTCACGGCAATAACATGTTCCGCGCTACTGTCACCGACCCATTCCAGGGCGTTGTTCTCGCAGAGTTTGCTAAAAAGCAAGGCTATCAGCGTGTAGGAACCATCTTTAACTCTGGTGGCGATTACGAGATTGGCGTAAACAACGCATTTGTCCAGAGGGCTCGTGAGTTGGGCATTGAGGTTGTATCCCAGCAGGGCTATCCAACGGGAGCTGTTGACTTTAACGCCCAGCTCACCAGCATTATTGGACTGGATCCTGATGCCATTTTGGCTCCAAACTATTACCAGGATAACGGCAAGATTGTGACGCAGGCTCGACAGCTTGGCTGCAAGAAGCCTTTTATGGGCGCAGATGGTTGGGCAGGCATTATTGGCGGCGAGCAGGACTATGCTTCTGCGGCTGACCTTGAAGGATGCTTCTATTGCTCTGCCTTTGTTGCTTCAAACCCAGATGAAAAAGTTCAGCATTTTGTTAAGGCTTATACCGAGGAATACGGTGAGGCTCCAACTAACTTCTGTTCTTTGGGCTATGACGCAGCAATGATTCTTTGCTCCGCTCTTAAGACTGTCGAGAAACGCGGCTATACCTACAACTCTAATGAGTATAGGCAGGCAATTATTGACGCTATTGCATCTGGTGTGGTCGAAGGTGTTACTGGAACCCTTTCATATCAGGGAACAGGTGACCCAGTGAAGTCCACCTTGATTATTACCTTTAAAGATGGCAAAGAGTCCATCTATGACACGATCAATCCTTCATAGAAAAGAGAACCTCAGATGTTTTTGACTCAGGTGCTCAATGGACTTCAATTGGGCAGTATTTACGCACTGGTGGCGCTTGGTTACACAATGGTGTACGGCATCATCTTGCTTCTTAACTTTGCACATGGTGACATCATCATGTTTGGCTCCTACGTTGCTTGGATTGCGCTTGTTCAGTTAGGACTCAATCCTGCAATCGCCGTTCTTCTCGCCATTTTTGGTTGTGTTGTGCTGGGCGTCCTCATTGACAAGGTTGCCTATGCACCACTCAGAGAAGCTCCAAGGCTTTCTATTCTGATCACCGCAATTGGTGTCTCTTACCTGCTTGAGAACGGCGTGCAGCTGCTTCTTGGTGCTGACGCTAAGGTTGTTCCAAGCATCATTGACCTGGGAACTGTTCAGGTATTTGGTTCGACGCTCTCCGGCACGGCACTTTTGACTGTTGCCGTTACTATTGTGGCAACCGTTGTTCTGACCCTTTTGGTTCAGAAGACTCGTCTTGGTAAGGCAATGCGTGCAGTTTCCGAGGACATGGGCGCAGCTCGTCTGATGGGCGTCAACGTCAACAGCACTATTAGCTTTACCTTTGCAGTTGGTTCTGCGCTGGCTGGTATTGCAGCCATTCTGTACTCCATGGCATATCAGCAGGTTTCTCCAACCATGGGCGTTATGCTGGGCACTAAGGCGTTTGTCGCAGCAGTTCTTGGCGGCATTGGCTCCATTCCAGGCGCTGTTATTGGCGGCCTTATTGTTGGTTTCTCCGAGGTCTTTGTTGCTGCCTTTGGCCTGTCTGTCTGGCAGGATGCAGTAGTCTTCTTACTCTTGATTCTTGTTCTTGTTGTCAAACCAACTGGCTTGCTTGGTCGACCAGTTACCGAGAAAGTGTAAGGAGGCTCACATGACTAAAATGTATCCACGCGATAACAACCACAACCCCGTAATTGTCACTGGTTTTGGTGGAAAAGATGGTCAGCGTCGTGAGCTCACTATGCCTGCTCGCTATGCCATCAATGCAATTCTTGTTGCACTCTTTGTCTTTGGTGGAAACTTCCTGGTAGGAGAGGGCCTTAT
>JABZHQ010000012.1:0-21607 GCA_015258765.1 Atopobium sp.
TCATAGTGGTTGTTTTATCTTCTCCACTCTTAAGACCACGTTCTGCATCTGCGCAGAGCCTCAAAATATGCTCAAGCTCGCCATCTGCAAATTGACGTGCCCATCGTGCATAATTTCTTACCTGCCAGTCCTGCTTACCTAAAACTGGAGCAATTTCCCGTTCTGTGCCGCGTTTAACCATAGATCTAGCGCAAATGAGTTCTCTTACACGTCCAGTCATAAGCGACAGATTGCCAATAGCTCCCGACTCATCCATCTGACTGTAAAGTTCCAAAGCCTTTTGAGCATTTCTCGCTGACAAACTGTCGAGAAAATCCCACGGCTTGACCTCAACCACTCGTGCAACATGGGTTTCTACAAACTGAACGTCAATTGCACCAGGACGGCCTAGCAAAGCTGCTAGCGATTTAACTTGAGAATCGAGCATGGTGGTATTATCGCCAACACGACTTATAAGCTCATTGGCCACATTTGCAGGGATTTGTAGTCCGTACTTTCTTCCAAGATCCCCTATATATTTAGGCAATTCTTTTCTAGAAATTGCACCACAATTAATAACTGCAAGCTTACCTAACGCATCAACTGCTTTATAAAGTCTTGTAGTTTTTGCAAGCGTCTGTGCAGAAAGCATCAGTGTAGTAGTCGGATTAGGATTTTTTAGATACTCGACAAGAGCTTCTGATACAGACTTAGGCAATTTACCTGCATCATCAATAACAACAATTCTCCTAGAATCACCCATAGGAAGTGTCTGAGCAGAAGACAGAACAGATTCTGGAGTCAACTCAGCACTTACAGAAATCTCATCAAGGTTAAAGGTAATAAAGCTCTGGTTAAGACGGCTTTTAAGCTTATCAATAGTCCTTGCACGCTTCATCTCATCAGGGCCAACAGCCAAATATGCAGCTAGTAACTTAGCCTGCTCCGCCATCTTTTTCCTCCTCTAAATCTGTATCTACTTTAGCATGTTGCACGCTCACCCTAGGCCCATGTTCTCCGGGAAATACTGTGACATCTCCATAATCTTTTGTGCAATAAAATCTTGCGCCAACACCCTCTAAGATATCCACCGCTTCCTGTTTAGGATGTCCATAACGATTATTCTTTCCAGCACTTGCAACCGCTACCTCTGGTTTTAGCGCACGAGCAGTTTCTGGATAGAGTGACTTTGCCGCTCCATGATGTCCAACTTTTAAGAAATCAATATCACCGACATCACCCGATGTTACCGTCTCTTTTGTTTGATCTCTTTCAGCGTCTCCCGTTAAAAGCGTAGTTAAGGTATTCTGACCATCGTTATACGTTACATACAGCTCAACCGACGCATTATTAGCTTCTTTAGCTTTATATCCCCTATGTGGCCACACCACCCGGACATGAAAGCGACCTACATCAAACTCATCACCATATAAAACTTCATAGGAACCACTACCAGAAATCCTCTGAATGGCTTTTTGTAACTCAGGCTTTTCTTGTTTTGTTATTCCTTCTCCAACTAATACCCGCCCTGTCTTTACAGAGCCAACCATATACCTCACGCCACCAGCATGGTCCTCATCAAGGTGTGTAAGCAAAATTGCATCAAGATATGAAATGTGTTGTCGCTCCAAGGCATCGTTAACTACATCTCCCACGCTTGTATCTACAAGCAGGGAGTGCGCGCCATCACTCAGCAATATGGCATCTCCTTGACCAATATCCATCACACAAATCCTTGTTGGCGAGAAAAACCTCCAGTAGATGCTTAAACCCAAAATAAGCATAACTACCATTGAACATATGCCAACTAAAACTGACCTTTTCCCCTTAGGCCAAAACAAATAAAGCGCTACCATTGCCACAAACACAAGCAATGAAACTATCCAACTCATGTCAGTTAACGACACGCTTGCAAAAGATCTTTCAGATATAAAAGAAGCAAGGGTCTCTATAAGCTGACCAAGAGAATCTACTAGAAAAAGAGCAATATCTTGAACTGGGTTAAAGCCACTAAAAACTATTACTCCAATTCCAAATAGGCTCAGAAGAGAAAACAAGCTTGTAATTAACGCGCTTGAAAGAGGCGCAAGTAACGAAAAATGGCCAAAGTACACGCAGGAAATTGGAAGGCATGAGAGCTGAGCAACTGTCGTTGCACACATAGTGTTACGTACATGAGAAAACGATTTTCTCAAAACCTTCTGCACTTTTCCATAGCCAGATAAGTGAAAGGCAATTTTTGCATAGTACTGAGCAAGACCGCCATATATATTCATTCCAAAAATACAAGCTAGTGACAAGGTAAAAGCAATGTTTACGCTCAGCTGTGGATCAACACAGAGCATAAGTAGAGCCAGAGTAGAAACAGCAGATAGCGTGTGTTGTTTCCTGCCAACACACTGCATAACGTATTTTTGTTCAACAAGAAGTATTGCCCTTATTGCAGACGCAGGTAATCCACAGAAAAGCGCGTAACTACTGAGTAGAAATAAATTCAATACTCCTCTCAAAAATGGCTTTAACGTCAACTTTTTAAGCAAAGCATCAATAAAGGTAGAGAGAATTACCATGTGACAACTAGATATGGCTATAAGGTGCATTAAGCCAATACGCATAAATATCCGAGGAATGTTAAAGCTATACAAGCTAGGTCTATAGGCACAAAGGCCACATGCAGCTAATGCTCGACCAAAGCTCGCCTCTGGTTGAAGTTGAGAAATGCAGCTTTCTCTAAATTGAGCAACTTCTCCAATAATTCCCTCTTCATAAGTTGAGGAATTTACCTTGGTTACCTGAATTGAACCAAGTACTCCCCTCTTAAATTGTTCGTCTGAAAACTCTTTATCTTTATACCGAGTAAATCTACCTTCGCAGCACAGATGCGTTTCTCGTAAGATTGGTTCTTTGGCATGTATGCCCACAGACCCGATACAGCCACCTTGGTAAAAGACAGACGCCTGACCAGTCCATGCATGATTTTTGTAGACTAAATCTCTTGATACAACGAGTTCAAAATCATGTACGGAAGTTGACTCTAAAAGATTCACTGACGCCATTTGACTGTCGTATATAAAGAAAGATCTGATAAGGATAATTACAAGTAAGAGTAAAACTGCCCCAACAGTCATAAGGCTAGTATGCGCATGCTTTACATACCAAAATCCTAAAGCAGCCACCATACAGATTCCTAAAATATGAATCAGAACTGTATCGAGCGTTGCGCTTCTTGCAATAAATACATGAAGCCATAAACAAACAAAGAGCAGCATGCAAAGGCTATATGGAATAAAAGGACGAGAGGGCTGCTCCATCGTCTTAGACACGAATATTATCCTTAAGCTGATCAAACTTTTTCTGACCAATGCCAGAGACACGCATCAAATCTTCAGTAGTCTTAAAGGGTCCATTCTTTTGTCTATCTGCAACAATTCGTTTAGCCAAGCCTTCTCCAACGCCTTTAAGCTTAGTAAATTCTTCTACAGTTGCTCGATTAATATCTACAACTGTCTTTTTGTCACTCTTCTTATCCGTTTGCTTGTTGCTTGTGGCTTTATTTTGATCTGGCTGCGAAATCTCTGGCGGAGCCTCTTCTCCCTTTCGAGGAATATAAATTTTTTGACCATCTTCTATAGGAGACGCTAGATTAATGCCTTGGCTGTTAGCATCTTCAGTCAAGCCACCTGCTATTTGAATTGCGTCGTTTACACGTGGATTTACCATCTGAAGTGCATACAGACCGGGTGATTTAACGGCTCCATCAACATGAACCATCATTTGAGGAGATGCTTCTTTAATCTTATGGTCATCTCCTGGCTGCTCTGTAGTCTTATCCTCTTGCGAGTGTTGTGGATTTTCCGCAACACTCGCGCCCTGTGTAGAGTTTGCTTGATTATGTGATCTGTCAAAAGACTCTGATGTTCCAGCGTTAATCATCCCAATAAATACAACTACTGAAACAATACCTAGAACAATCACAGCAATTACCGCTAAAAGTTGCTGCTTAGAGAGGTTAGACCTTCTCATCAATTTATTAATTATTTGAGTGCGGTTATTTGAAATCTGAGCCATACAATCACCTCAGATTTATATTCAACTATTAGGCTAACGAGAAGCACGACTTTTAAATATTTATCTAGCAATCTTGTCATAAAACTGCTGGTAATCTGACACAGTTGTAAACAATTTGCAGATAAGTGAAGCGAACTGGAATCAACAAAATTGTCCTAAATAAGATTATCAATTCACTCAAATAAAAAATCCGTCCCTTCACAGGACGGATTCTAAAAATGCATCTATGCAAAGCCATCAAAACCTTTGAACTGCAGAAATATTCTAGTCAGTAATAAACTCTGCAGGAGCAAGCTCTTTATGACGAGCAGCAAGTGTTTTTGGTGGCTTATATGAAGGACACTGACTAAAGTCAATGTACTCAATATGCTGCATAAGGTCATCAATCATGGCTTCATGATCAAAAGAATTCCACGCCTCAAGAACTTCTCGCATTCTTGCGTGAGTCTCGGGTCTGCGAGGCATAAACAGTGTGCAGCAATCAGGAGCCGTCTGCGTTGAGATATCAAACGTATTGATATCTTGGGCGCGACGGATGATTTCTTGCTTGTCAGAGCCAATCAGAGGCCTCAAAACAGGTATGGTAACTGCCTCGTTGACAGCAGCAATGTTATCCAGCGTCTGAGAAGCAACTTGGCCAAGTGACTCGCCAGTTACCAGCGCTTTAGCGCCCTCAAGCTCTGCAATCTTCTGCGCAATGATGTACATCACGCGACGATACATAATGACACGAAGAGCCTGTGGAACAGCAAGAGAAATCTCACGCTGATGCTCGCCAAAAGGCACAACATACATTCTGCCAATAAGACCAGCAGGCTCAAGTGCCTCAATAATATCCTGACACAGATATTCGCTGGTATCGGAAGTCATAGGGCGGCCAGAGAAGTGAACTGGAATAACCGTAGCACCTCTGCGACCAACCATCCATGTTGCAACAGGAGAATCAATACCGCTTGAAAGAAGCGATACTACTTTGCCAGCGGTGCCAACAGGAAGACCGCCAACGCCGTGAATAGATGCAGCATAAACATATGCGTTACCCTGAACAACATGCACATAGACCGTCATATCCGGATTATGCATCTGAACTTTTTTATCAGGGAAGTTCTCACAAAGTACTGCGCCTACAAGCTGGTTAATCTCAATGGAATGCTTTGGATAGACCGTTGAGGAACGGCGAGCATGCACTTTGAACGTAGTAAAGTCACCGGACTCCCCCAGCGCCTTCACGGCAGCGTTACAAAACTCCTGCTCATCTAAGCCACAGCGATACGCCAAAGAAGCGCGAGCAACACCGGGAACCTGGGCCACGGCATGTTGCAGCTCTTCAGTTGCTTGTTTATCAGTGGTTTCTACAAGAAGGTAGCCAGAAATGCGAGAAACCCCCGCCACTGGAAAGTGTCGGAGGGCTCGTCGCAAATTTGTTACCAACTGATTTTCAAAAGTGGATCGGTTCTTACCCTTTAAACCAATTTCGTGGTAGTGAACCAGACATACTCTTTCAGTCATAACTCTTAGTAAACGATGGTGTTCTCGCCCTTAATAGCCTCGTCAAAAGACTCTTTAACAAAGCCAAGGGTACCGTCGTTAATCTCTTTCATAGCAATAGAGACAGAATCTTTACCACTTGCAACAGTAGTAATGTCATCAAAATCCTGAACAGCGGTTACACGCAGGTGCTGACCGTGAAGCATGTTGTTAATATCGCAAGCGCGCTTAGAAGCAAGAGAGCAAAGCAAGAATGGATTCTGCTCAGTCCTCTGAAGCAGGCTGTCAATCTCAGGCTTAATAACAGACATTAAAGCTGACCTCCGTCTGATTCATAGTCATCAAAAACTTCCTCGAGCTTGCTGAGAGCAGTCTCAAGGTTGTCGTTCACAATGCAAACAGTATAGTCGTTTGCATACTCCATTTCACGTGACGCATTAGAAAGTCTCGTAGAAATGGTCTTCTCGTCTTCTGTACCACGGCCTCTAAGGCGCTGTTCAAGCTCTTCAAATGAAGGTGGCTTAATAAAGACGAGAATGGCGTTGGGATATTGTTTGTGGACCATAAGTCCACCCTGAACGTCAATCTCTAGAACAACAGACTGACCTGCAGAAATCAGGCGATCAACCTCAGATTTGAGCGTACCATAGCAATGGCCATGAACATGAGCCCACTCAAGGAATTCACCAGCATCAACGCGCTTTTTAAATTCTTCATCGGAGAGAAAATGATACGCAACTCCATCGACTTCTCCTGGTCGTGGAGAGCGTGTAGTAGCCGAAACCGTCAGGCCTAGGTTTGGGCGCTTGTCCCTCAACAGAGAGACAAGCGTTCCTTTTCCTACACCTGACGGTCCAGATACTACAAAAAGTTTGGCTGAACGAGCCACTACTTGGTCAGTGCCTCGAGGAGCTGCTCACGCTGACGAGCGCCAAGGCCCTTAACGCGGCGAGTTGCAGAAATTCCGAGCTCGTCCATAATCTTTGCTGCCTTTGCCTTGCCATAGCCAGGAAGGGACTCGATAAGAGCGGAAACCTTCATACGCTCAGCAATAGGATCGGTAGAATCAAGGACCTCTTTAAGGGAGACCTTACCAGTCTTAACCTTCTCGCGAAGCTCTGCGCGAGCGTGACGAGCCTGAGCTGCCTTCTCAAGTGCTGCCTTGCGCTGCTCATCGGTAAGTGTAGGTAGAGCCATTGTTCCTCCAAACATCGTTTTCGTACGTCATATACGAAACTCAATTTAATGTGCCTTTTGCACTTCAGCAAAATAGTTTGCCACATAACACGTTATTTACAAGGGGTTTTTTAATATTTACGCATCAAAAACCACCTGTTCACCATAATTCCAAAAACTTTTGCTAATTTTTAAGCTCAGAAATGATGGCTTCAAATGCTTCAACTGGATCGTTTGCGCAGGTAATTGGCCTACCAACTACCAATTTGCTTGCTCCGGCCTTAATTGCTGCAGAAGGTGTGGAAATTCTGACTTGATCGCCCTTCTCGGCACCTTCTGGACGAACTCCTGGGGTCACGATGAGCGCATTTGGTCCCAAAAGCTCTCTCATTTCCTGTGCTTCTTGAGGCGAGCAGACAATTCCGTCAGCGCCCGCGTTATAAGAAAGAGAAGCCAAACGAGCAACCTCGTCCTTAATGGAACCATCAACACCAATGGAATGGAGTGCATCCTCGTCCATGCTGGTGAGGACAGAAATAGCTACTAGCTTGGTGCGGCCGGACTCATCAACGCCACGCTCTGCGGCAGCCTCTTCTGCACCCTCACGACCAGCAGAAATCATCTGGGCGGTTCCCAGACCGTGAATAGAAAGAATGTCTGCGCCAGAAAGCGATGCAGAGTGGACAGCGCCTTTAACCTGGAATGGAATGTCATGCACCTTGAGGTCAAGGAACACCTTGAAGCCACGTGCGTGCATCTCGTCTACCATCGAGGGTCCGTAGCGATAAAAGAGCGTCATGCCAACCTTAACCCAGCGTGCATGGCCGGCGAGAAGATCGGTGAGCTCCAAAGCTCTTTCTCTTGTGCAATCAAGCGCAACAATAACGGCGTCGCGTGCCTGCTCGTCTGTTAGCATTCAACAGCTCCAATCAGCTCGTGGATGTCAGATACTCCCTGAGACTTTGCCCAGTCAGTAAGCTCGTTCAGAATACGTGGAGCACACATTGGGTCATAAAGGTTTGCAGAACCCACCGAGACAGCCGTAGCTCCTGCCAGGATAAACTCTGCAGCGTCCTCGCCCGTTTCTACGCCACCAACACCGCAGATAGGAATAGAGACCGCTTGTGCGCACTCCCAGACCATACGGACAGCGGCGTTGTGACAAAGAGGACCACTGAGACCTCCTGTTGGCTTAGAGAGCCTGCTCTTTCTGGTGTGCACATTAATTGACATACCAGGGATAGAGTTAATGAGTGTAAGACCGTCTGCGCCTTCAGCCTCAAAAGCCTTACAAATCTCGGCAACATTGACGGGAGCCATCTTGACCAGGATAGGCAACTTAGTCAAAGGACGAACTGCCTTCATAATCTCTGTAGCCTGCTCTGGAGTACCGCCCAGGGGCTTTCCGCCCTTCTCGAGATTTGGACAGCTTACGTTAAGCTCAATAGCTGAAATGTGTGGATTAAGCTCTTCAAGGCGCTCGACAACATCAATCATCTCTTGGACGGAATGTGCCGCCATCTGCATAATAACGCGCGTACCACGGCCTTCAAGATCCTTCATGTAGTCATCGGTATGGGCGATAAAATCGTCCACTCCAGGATTAGCAAGGCCGACGCTATTCATCATGCCGCCGTTGAGCTCGCACATACGAGGAGCAGGGTTTCCTTCCCAGGGAACACGAGCAACGCCCTTCATGGTAATTGCGCCAAGCAAAGAAACATCGTAGAAGCCCTCAAACTGCCAGCCATAACCAAAGGTGCCCGCAGCGGTATTGATAGGGTTTTTCATCTGGATGCCGCCCAGATTGACGGCCATTTTTACCTGATCTACCATGCGATCTCCTTTGCCTCAAAGACAGGTCCAACCATGCAAGCAGACGCATAGCCGCCCTTAGCAAGTGGGACATTGCAGGTGTTACATGCACCAAAGGCGCAGCTCATCATACGCTCCATAGAAACCTGGCAGGCAACGTTTTGAGCAATTGCAAGCTTGGCCACGCTTCTCATCATAGGCTCAGGACCGCAGGTATAGATGGCATCCCAAACGCCCTGGCTCAAAGGCTCTTCCAAAGCTGCTGTTACAAAGCCCTTAGTACCCTTAGAACCGTCATCCGTTGTGACGTACACGTTCTGTGCGCCCAAGGCGAGAAGATCTTCTTCTCCAAAGAGTTTCTCGGCAGTTTGTGCGCCAATGACCGCGTCAAACTCAACACCTAGCTCGGTAAGCTTACGAGCCGCTGCGATAATTGGTGTGATACCCACGCCTCCTGCTACCAGGACGCTTCTCTTGCTAGAGGCGTTAAGGCGCCAAGGGCGGCCGCAAGGAGCAGTCATGTCACTGGCGTCACCAGGCTTCATCTGAGAAAGCCTGCGTGTGCCCTCGCCCACCGTTGCGTAGATAAGCTCCAGCGTATCGGTAGCTTTATCAGCAAGCGAGAAGGACAGTGGAATGCGAAGAATGTGACGCTTATCGCCTGGAACATTAACGTTTACAAACTGACCAGGCGCTAGAGATTTACAAAGACCTGGTACCTTGAGCTGGGCTCTATACAGATTCTGGGCAACCTGGGTATTACTCAGAACCGTAAAGTCAAATACCTGTACATTTCCACGTAGTGGCATTACTTTTCCCCTCCAGGAACAACTACTTCATTGGCAAGAACTCGCTTACCATCAACAAACACATCTGTTGCAACACCATAGAGCTCAGCGCCAATAAAGGCGGAGTTCTTGGACTTGCTCTCAAAATACTCTGTCGTAATCTGAACCTTCTTTTCTGGGTCAAAAAGGGTCAGGTCAGCCTTGTAACCTGCAGCAATCTTAACAGGCGCAAGACGCAGAATACGACGAGGATTAACGGCCATTGCGCGAACAAGACCAGTGTAAGAAAGCTTATTGGTACGCACCATATTGGTGACCATCAAAGGCAGCGAGGTCTCAAGGCCAATGCAGCCAAAGTAAGAGATTTCCCACTCACAGTCCTTCTCGTGAGCTGCATGAGGAGCATGGTCGGTAACAATACAATCAACTGTACCGTCTGCGACTGCAGCCTGAAGAGCGAGCGCATCCTCAGTAGTTCTGAGCGGTGGATTCATCTTAAGGTTGGTGTTATACGTATCAGTGATGTCATCTTCAGACAAGAAGAGATGGTGAGGACAAACCTCTGCGGTGACAGGCAAGCCTTCCTTCTTAGCTGCACGTACCAGCTCTGCTCCCCTGCCCGTTGAAATGTGGCAGATGTGCAGAGGACAGCCGGTAAGGCGGCACAGATCAATGTCTCTGGAGATTTCCAGTTCCTCGCCAAGTGCTGGCCAGCCAAACATACCAAGTCGCGTGCTTGCGCGACCCTCGTTAACAACACCACCAGCACTGATAGACTCAATCTCACAGTGAGCAGCAACAACGCGGTCAAACTGGGAGACGTACTCCATTACCGTGCACATCATACCAGCGCTTTGAACGCCGTGGCCGTCATCAGAGAACGCGGATGCTCCCTCATCAACCATGTTGCCAATCTCAGCAAGCTCTTGACCCTTAGAGCCCTTGGTTAGAGCGCCCATAGGACGGACGTGAATGAGACCAACCTCATTGCCACGATCAATCTGGAAGCGAACAGCAGGACCGTTATCAGTAACAGGGTTGGTGTTTGGCATGGTAGCAACGTCAGTAAAGCCACCGTGGACCGCAGCTCTAGAGCCCGTCTCAATGGTCTCCTTGTACTCAAAGCCTGGATCTCTGAAGTGAACATGCATATCAACGAGGCCAGGAGTCAGTACCTTGCCCTTTGCATCAATAACGGTATCACCCTCTTGAGGTGCAACGGTTGCTGCTACTTCGGAAATAGTTTCTCCATCGATACGAACGTCCAGTACCGCGTCAAGATTAAGCTGCGGGTCTACAACACGCGCGCCCTTAAGCAGAAATGCCATCAGAGTCTCCTCCCAGAAGCAAATACATTGCGGCCATGCGCGTCAAAACGCCTGCATTGACCTGGTCAAGAATACGAGAGCGAGCGCAATCGGCCACCTCGCTGTTAATTTCCATGCCACGGTTCATAGGACCTGGGTGGCAGATGATTGCTTCGGGCTTCATCAGCTTACTGCGGCGCTCGTCAAGGCCCCAAAGCCTGTTGTACTCACGGCGAGAAGGAATAGGAGCTCCTTCCATACGCTCCAGCTGCACGCGGAGCATGTACACGACGTCAACATCACCAATGACCTCATCAAAGTGTGAGGTCTGATAGCAGCCAAACCAGCTTGGATCGTCTACGTGGAATGTTGGAGGTCCAACTAGAACAACCTCTGCGCCCATAGTCTTGAGTGCTGGCACCAAAGAACCAACAACGCGACTGTGAGAAAGGTCGCCAACAATGGCAACTTTAAGGCCATCAAGGTGTCCAAAGTTCTTGCGAATGGTATAAAGGTCAAGCATGGCCTGAGTGGGGTGCTGATGCTTACCGTCACCAGCGTTGATGACAACGGCATCAGTGTGCTCAGTAATCTTCTGCGGTGTACCTGCAAGTCTTGCACGGCAGATAAACATATCAACGTTCATAGCGTCGATAGTCTGAATGGTATCTGCCAGAGACTCTCCCTTAACCACAGATGAAGTAGATCCTCCCATATTTAAAGCGTCAGCCGAGAGGCGTTTCTCGGCAAGCTCAAATGAAGAGCGAGTCCTGGTAGAAGGCTCTAAGAACAGGTTAACAATGGTGCGCCCACGAAGTGCCGGCACCTTTTTAATGTCTCTGTTATTTACAGCTTCAAACGACTGAGCTGTATCAAGAATCTGCTGGATATCGTCACGCGTCAGGCTGTTTGTATCAATCAAATGTTTAACTGAAAGCATTAGTTTCCTCCCTCAATAAAGGGGTCAGAATAGTCAGCTTCGTACAGCAAGACGCAGTCCTGACCATCAATTTCTTTAACATTTAAGCTGACTACCTGGCTCTTTGATGAAGGAACATTTTTTCCCACATAGTCAGGTCTAATAGGAAGCTCGCGATGACCACGGTCAACAACAACTGCTAGCTGAACGCGCTCAGGACGGCCATAGTCAATGAGGGCATCGAGTGCTGCTCTGATAGTTCTTCCTGTCTGAAGAACATCGTCTACCAGCACAACGCTTGTACCTGTAATATCAAAATCGATATTAGTTGCATGGAGAACCGGTGCAGTATTTCTTCTAAAATCATCGCGATAAAAACTGATATCAAGTGAGCCAACTTTTGGCTTAAATCCGGTAAAACTCAAAATCTTTTCCGCAAGACGAGAAGCCAAAACCTCTCCACGGCGAATAATGCCCACCAAAGCAACGTTTTCAATTGCATCGTTATTCTCGACAATTTCGTGAGCAATTCGTGTAAGCATGCGGTCAAGGGACTGCTCGTCCACAATGAGAGAGTGCGAACCTTCTTGAGCCATAGCGCCTCCAATAAAAAAGATACCTCACCTGACCAGGCACAAGGTATCCAAAAGGCAAAACTATGACTATGAGCCTTACGGGTATCTCGTACCACATTTAAAGACACACATATTGTACTCGTACAGACCCTAACTTTTGGTTAGGAATTTTAATTATCTCTTGAGGTGCTCGTAAGCTTCACAAACTTCATCCACAGGGCCAAGCATGCGCTGCTTGCCCTTCTCAATCCAAATGGCGCGGTCACAAATGCGCTGGACCAGGTCAATGGAGTGAGAAACCAGAAGGACCGTAACATTATTAGAAGCAACCAGCTCTTTGATGCGGTTCTCGCACTTTTGCTGGAAAAGGAAGTCTCCTACCGAAAGTGTCTCATCAACAATGAGCAGGTCAGGTTCTGTGACGGTAGCAATTGCGAAGGCAATACGTGCCACCATACCAGAGGAATAGTTCTTGAGTGGCATGTCCATAAAGCCCTCAAGCTCAGCAAACTCTACAATCTGGTCAAAGTGCGAGTCAATAAACTCCTTCTTGTAACCAAGAAGAGCGCCATTGAGGTAGATATTCTCTTTAGCGGTCAGCTCCATGTCAAAGCCAGCACCAAGCTCAATAAGAGGCGCAATAGTACCCTTGACCTCGCAAGTTCCCTTAGAAGGCTCAAGGACACCAGCAATGATTTTGAGCATGGTAGATTTGCCAGAGCCGTTGGTGCCCACCAGGCCAAAAGCTTCGCCACGCTTTACTTCAAATGAGATGTCATCAAGAGCCTTGAACTCCTTAAAAGCAACCTCGCCGCGTGCAAAGGCAATAAAATACTCTTTCAAAGAGTTGAACTGCTCAGAGGCAATGTTAAAGATCTCCGAAACGCCGTTTACCGCAACAACGGTCTCTGCATTCTCAGATGGAAGCGGTGGACGCATAAAATCGTCATCGCCAGCAACAACTACCCAGGCAGTAACTGTCTGAGGGTTGTTGTGCGTGTCAAATGCATCAATGTAAAGATGATAGCGACCAGGCTCTGGGAAGGTATATGTCCACGACGTATTAGGAATTGAATCACCAAATTGATGCTCTGTGGTATCCCAAAAACCCTCATCCCAACGGTCGTTCAAACTCCACACATAGTGAAATTTAAAGCCCTCAGGGTCTGCACCAATAATCTTAGGAGTAGCAGTTACCGTCTCTCCTGCACGAATCTCGTGCGTATCCAAGGAAACCTGAACTGACCAGCCTAATTCTTTATTTGGTGACTCAGACATACAACTCCTCTAATCAACTATTGCCTGAACAGTATAGCTGATTATGGCGAGAAACCCGACTTTTTAAGAGACTTCTCTACTTCTGTGGTGCCGCTGTGGTGGTACGAACAATAAGCTTTGGAGCAATTCTAATTGCTTCAGGCTCATACCCCGCCTCAGATGCACGTATTGCATGCTCAAGTGCCACACGACCGCGCTCTAGGAGATTAAAGCGTACGGTGGTCAAAGAGAAGTTAGGCAAATAGTCTTCAAGAGAGTCGTCAACACCAACAACGCTCACGTCTTCCGGTACGCTCAGTCCCACTTCTTCAAATGCCGCAATGATACCTAGCGCCATCTGGTCGTTTGCTGCATAAACTGCAGTAAAATCACGATTTTCTCGCAGTTTTTTACCAATTTCATAGCCACTATTGGCGGTCCAATCGCCAGCTAAAGGCTCAACAATTTCTAGCCCATATTCAGACATGGCATCTCGCCAGCCCTTCTCGCGAAATTGCGAGTCAATGGAGTATGAAGGACCTGCTACAAAGCGAATTTTGCGGTGACCAAGCTCATAGAGGTGGTCAATAACAAGCTTTGAACAACCATACTGATCTGAGTCAACGGTTGTGCAATAAGGATGCTCGTGCATAGTAAGAAGGACTGTTCCAAGGCCTGGCTGCGGCACAAATGATTCAAAATCTGATGCCATAAGGCTCATGCTGATAATCATGCCATCAACAGGAAGATTAGACATACGATGAGAAATGTCCTGCAGACAGAGGCCATCGTCAGAGCCTTTCTCAATCATCGTAATTGCATATTCATGCTCACGAGCAGCAGAGACAATGCCATCGAGGGTTGCCAAGTTACCAAACTCACGAATGTCGTACAGACAGAGTCCCACCGATTGATACGAACCAGACCTTAACGACCTGCCTGCAAAGCTTGGCCTAAAGCCCATGGACTCCATTGCGGCCTGGACTTTTTCTCGCGTTGCCTTACTGACGTTCTGAGCGCCATTAGCAACACGAGAAACGGTCTGCTGAGAAACACCAGCAACCTGTGCAACATCAGCCATTGAAACAGAGCGCTTATTTGAGCTAGAACTATGCGAGCGAGTCACGAATTCCTCCGATTATCTGCTTGTTTACGTACTCATACTAACAGGCAGATTGACATAACGCGATAAAATTGCATATTTATCAGCAAATTAAACGCTCACGGTAAAAAAAGAACCGTTCGGCGAGAAGGACTTTTGACCTGCGCTCTAACCGTTTGCCCCCGCAAAAATACCACTGACTGAAAACTTAATAATTTCCTGTTAGTTCGTTATGAGTACGTTAACATAGTAAGGGTAATGCACTATGAGTGGTATCTCGGAGGTATCCGATGATTGATGTTCGACCTTTTGATAGTTTTGTTAACTCCCCTGCTGCGCTTACCTATACTATTCGCGGCGCTCATTCAGCAGTTAAATTGAGTAATTTTGGTGCAACCATTCTTGGTATTTCTGTACCAGATATCTATGGCACACAAGCAGATGTCGTTCTTGGCTATGGCTTGTTTGACTTGTATTTAGATAACCCAGCTTGTTTTGGCGCTTCCATTGGACCTTCTGCTAATCGAGCAGATAAAGCAGAAATTCCGCTTAATGGAGTTGTCTATCACCTTCCTAAAAACAACGGTCCAGACAATCAAAATAACCTGCACACTGATCTTGTTGCTGGTATCCATAAGCGCATTTGGCAGGCAGAAATCGATGAAGCGCATAATACGGTAACCTTTAGCATTGACCTGGTAGATGGAGAATATGGACTGCCAGGAAACCGTCATATTACTGCGGCCTATACGCTTGTTGAAGAAGCCGCGCAGTCAACGCTTAATCTTACGTATACCTGCACAACTGATGCTGCAACTTTTGTAAACATGACCAATCACGCGTACTTCAACCTCAATGGTCATGATTCTGGTGATGTTCTAGGCCACCAGCTTACAATCCAGGCAGATTCGTATCTGCCTCTACGAGAAGACTCGGTTTCCGCAGGAACCATCGATGCTGTTGCAGGAACTCCCTTTGATTTCCGCACACCTAAGACCATTGGCAAAGATCTTGACGCAGATAATGAGCAGCTCAAAATTGCTCGTGGTTATGATCACTGCTTTGCCATTAATAACTATGAAAATGGCCAGCTACGCCCCGCTCTTCTCGCCACATCAGAAAGCGGACGCTCACTAGAAATTCAAATTACCGCTCCTGGCGCCCATCTGTATACCGGCAACTGGATTGATGAGGCTCGCGCAAAAGACGGCGCTATTTACAAGCCTCACGCTGGTTTTGCATTTGAGAGCGAGTTTTATCCAGATTGTGCTCACCATGCAGAGTGGCCTCAGCCTACCTGCACACCTGAGCAGCCTTACAGCTCGCAAATTGTTTATCGATTCTTTTAAGGTACCTGTAGCTTCACGGCACTAAAGGGAAAGGAACACCATGGCTCACACGTTTGACGAGAAAACCACAGCTCAACTCAATCGCGCAAAAGAGCACTTTGAGCAAATGTTTGGAAAAGCTGACCGCTATCTTGCGGTACACGCGCCTGGTCGCTCCGAGATTGCAGGAAACCACACAGATCACGAGGGCGGTCATGTCATCGCTGGTGCCCTGGATGTTGCTATTGATGCAATTTGCGCCCCTAACAACCTGGGCGTTATTCGTGTAGCCAGTGTGGGATATGATCCTTTTGAGGTTGACTACACAAACCTTGAGCCCTCCGAGGCTGAGTATCTGAGCACTAAGGCTATTGTTCGTGGCATGGCAGCAAACCTGGTCAAACTTGGTTTTGAGCCATCCGGCTTTGACATGGCTGTAGTAAGCAATGTTCCTGGCGGCGGCGGACTTTCTTCCTCTGCTGCGTTTGAGGCTGCAGCCGGCCGTGCAATGGAAGCTCTCTGGGAAGGTGGCAGCGAGATTTCTGCTGTTAAACTTGCTCAAATGAGCCAGAACACAGAAAACGTTTACTTTGGTAAGCCGTGCGGTCTTATGGATCAGCTCGCTGTTTGCCTTGGCGGCCTTGCCTTTATGAACTTTGAAGATCCCGCAGAGCCACAGGCAGAAAAGCTAGACCTCAACTTTGAGGATTACGGCTATGCTCTCTGCCTTGTTGATGTTGGCTGTGATCACGTTGCCTTCACCGATGAGTATGCCGCGGTACCTGTTGAGATGCAGAAAGTTGCCGCGGCTTTTGGCAAGACTCGCCTCTCTGAGGTTCCGGTTGAAGACTTCCAAGCCCGCGTCAATGAGCTGCGAGAAGATCTTGGAGACCGCGCTCTTCTCCGCGCTATTCACTACTGGTACGAGAATGACCTGGTAGATAAGAGATGGGCAGACCTCCAGAACTCCGATATTGAGTCCTTTATTGCGCTCACCAACGCTTCTGGCGCAAGCTCTGGTATGTACCTGCAGAACGTTTCTACTTCTGGCTCGTATCAGCCAGCTATGCTTGCCCTTGGCTTAGCCGAGAGCATCTTGAAAGGTTCTGGCGCCGTTCGCATTCACGGTGGCGGTTTTGGTGGCTCCATCCAGTGCTTTGTTCCTCTCGCCCTTGTCGAGACCTTTATCGCACAAATGAACCAGTGGTTTGGCGAAGGCGCTTGCCGCCACTACGCTATCTCTGACCAGGGAGCTTGTGCACAATGGCTGTAGCAGATAACGAAAGCGCACTATGCATTCAGCAGCTTGTTGCGTATGCATGCGAGCGCGGACTTATTCAAACTGAGGATCTGACCTGGTGTTATAACGCTCTGCTGGATATGCTCTCGTACGAAGGTCCAGCTCCCGTTAAGTCTTGGGAGAAGATTGACCTGACGGCGTTTAATCTTGATCAGACGCTGGCCGAGCTTGCTCGTCTAGCTGTTTCTCATGGACTTGTCGAGAACACCCAGAGTGGCGAGGACTCTTTTGCCATGCGTGTTATGGGCCTTCTGCTGCCAAAGCCTTCCGAGGTCGCACGCCATTTTAACGAGTTGTACGCTTCTGAGGGACCTCGCGCTGCAACTGACTGGTTCTACACACTCTGCTGTGATGCTGGCTACGTCAGAAGAAGCGCCATTGCCAGAAACATTACCTGGACTACGCCAACTACCTGGGGAGACCTTGAGATCACCATCAACCTCTCCAAGCCAGAAAAAGACCCTCGTGAGATTGCAGCAGCTAAAACAGCTCAAAACACTTCTGGCGAGAAGTACCCCGCATGCCAACTCTGCCTGGATAACGAGGGCTACTCCGGACGCGGCGCTTCGTCTGGCGCGGGTGCTCATCCTGCTAGGCAAAACCTGCGCATCATCCCCATTGAACTCAATCAGCATCGTTGGGGATTCCAGTACAGTCCATACGCGTACTTCAATGAGCATTGCATTGCTATGAACTCGGATCACATTCCTATGCACATTGATCACGAGGCGCTCGTCAATCTCTTTGACTTTGTGGATAGATTCCCCCACTACTTTATTGGCTCTAATGCCGACCTGCCTATTGTGGGTGGATCGATCCTCTCGCACGATCACTACCAGGGCGGATGTTACGAGTTCCCTATGATGCGCGCGGAAGTTGCGGAAGAGTTTGAACTCAGGCAGTTCCCCGAGGTAGCGGGCGCGATCCTCAAGTGGCCGCTCTCTGTTCTCCGCCTCTCCTCCACCAGTCGAGAAGAAGCGCTCAAAGCAGCGGAATTTATCATCACTGCATGGCGCTCCTATACCGACGTGTCCGTCTCTGTTTATGCAGAAACTAACGGCGAGCCCCACAACACGGTTACCCCTGTTGTTCGCAAGCTGGAAGATGGCATCTACGAGGTCTTCCTTGCATTGCGCTGCAACATTACCAGCGAAAAACATCCGCTTGGCATCTTCCATCCACATGCCGAGTATCACCACATCAAGAAAGAGAATATCGGCCTCATCGAGGTTATGGGCCTTGCCGTACTTCCTCCTCGCCTTGTGCCAGAACTCAACAAAGTTCAGTCAGTTATGGAGCAGTGCCTGGCAAATGACAAGAAAGCCAATGCCGTCTACGGTCAGTTGACCACGGACTCTACTACAATCTCCCACGCCGACTGGGCGCGCCAGATTTACGCCAAGTTGCTTGAACAGGGTGACGGATCCAGCAAGGGCAACGCTTTCCTCTCGTCCGAACAGCTCAAAAAGTATATCTATGACGAGGTTGGTATTGTCTTCTCGCACGTCCTTGAAGACGCCGGTATATTCAAATGGGACGAAGAAGGACGAGCCGCGCAACATCGCTTCCTTGAGAGTCTGTAGTTGCTGATGCCCGCTGGTTCGCGCGCAGCTCATGATGTTCCACGAGCAATAACGTATCTCACAATCGCATAAATCACCCAGCAAGAGGGCCGAGAAAATCGGCTCTCTTGTTTTTTACCGCCAAACCGTCAGCCCACGACAGTTAAACAACGCTCAAGCACAGCAAAGTCAGATATTCTGTTGGTAGCGAGCTTCGATTAACGCTTCGAACACACCTATGTCGGATATTCTGCAGGCTTTGAGAGGCCTGACCACACCTATGTCGGATATTCTGTTAATAGTTAACATATTTTCCGACATAGGTGTGTTATTTCGCTTTGAAATGGCAGATTATCTGCCACAGATGTGCTTTTCATGCCAAAAATTGCAGATTATCCGACATAGGTGTGGTGCGAAATTTGTAAAAGGACATATGTCCGAAGAGATACCTTATTTTACCAGCTGCTTTGTAATTTTCCCGTAAAGCCACTTTTCCTTAACGTGCAAGCGCTGTCTTTCGCCAAAAAAGAGGCGTCTACGTGAGTAGACGCCTCGAAACTTGCACGTAATAGCACGCTTTCCGCACTTGCGCTGCGTTTCCGCACTTGTGGCATTCGGCGCCGCTGCGTTCCCGCACTTGCGGGCGTAGCAGTCCGCGGCGCGGTGCGCGGCGCGGAAGCGCCAGCTACTTCTTCTGGACGTACTTCAAGCAGTCAAGGGTGACAGCGGTCAGAATAATGACGCCCGAGAAGACAAACTGAAGGTTGGTGTCGATACCAAGAATGGTCAGTGCGTAAGTCAGTGCGGTGAAGATAAGAACACCCACGGTAACGCCGGAGATCTTACCAATACCACCGGTGAACGAGACGCCACCAACAACGCAGGCTGCGATTGCGTCCATGTCCCAACCCTGGCCGTAAGCTGCGGAACCAGAGCCGACCATACGCATGCACTCGAGCCATGAACCAAATCCGTAGAGGATACCAGCCATAACAAAAGCGCCAACCATAACTCTAAAGACAGAAATACCGGAAACAGCTGCTGCCTCGGGGTTTCCACCTACTGCATAGAGGTTCTTACCAAAGGTGGTCTTGTTCCAGATGAACCAAACAATAGCAATAGCTGCGATTGCCCACAAAATGATGGATGGGAATTTACCAATTCGTGGAATGACCATGTCTGGAATAGATGGCTCGATAGCACCAAAAGAAACACCCTTTGTTGCATAGGTAACAATACCAAAGATAATCAGCATGTTAGCCATGGTGGAGATGAATGGGTGCATCTTAAACTTAGCAGTAAAGAAGCCAGCGATACTGGTAAAGCAGGTACAAAGGACAATACAAGTAACCAGAGCCATGATGATTCTGACAGGAATTGGAATACCAGTAAGGTCAAACGTGATACCAAAGACCTGACCAGTATTGATGCCCTGGTGCATGATGATGGTTGAAGCGGTCATGCCCATACCAACCATACGACCAATGGAAAGGTCAGTACCGGTAAGCAGAATCAATCCAGCTACACCAAGAGCTAGGAACATTCGAGGCGATGCCTGCTGAAGAATGTTGATGACGTTGGAGTATGTCAGGAGCTGAGTGCCCTTGACTGCTGGGGTGATGATACAAAGGGCAATGAATACCAGGAGAATAACAATGTACAGGCCGTTCTGAAGCAAGAATGAACGGGTGTTGAAGGTGTACTTGTAGTTCTCCCACTTCTGAGCCTGAGACTCTAGTGGAGTGAACTTAGACATCCTGAGAAGGTCGATGAGGTGATACTCATGACTAAACGCATTATGAGCACGGTCTTTGATGCGCTGAAGGTCTTTCTGATAGTTGACCTTAGCATCAAACTGACGGTTCTTATAGACGTATTTCTCGTCCTTGATTTCCTGAGCATCAGAAGTCTTGCTGACAGCCTCTTCATGCTCCTTCTTAAGGCGCTCAAGAGCAGCCGCGTAGTTCTGCTTAGCCTGCTCCTTCTCAAGAGCACAGCTAGCCTTTACAGGCTCCAAGTACTCGTTCTTGTAGTGCTCCTTAAGATAAGCCTCGGCCTCTGCGATCAGCTTGGAGACCTGAGCGCTATTCTCGGACTCTACCTTCTTTGCAAGCTCCAGCTCAGCCTTGTAGCCTTCAATAAGCGTGTTGCGCTCTTCAGCAGAGATAGACTTATCGCGCTTTGTTGATTCAATAGCGCTCAGTGTTGAAATTACTTTGTTGGTACCATTTGCGCGAAGCTCATCAATCTGAGCCTGAATGGAACCAATCTTCTGATCAATAGGCTTTAGCAGCTCTTTTTCCTGCTCGGCCGTCAGAACAGATCCACCTGTTTTTGGCATTTGTATCATCCTCTCCTACAGGTACTTTGCGCTGAGGCGCAGGAGTTCTTCTTGATTTGTCTCGTTGGTATTTACGATGCCCGAGAGCCTGCCGTTGGACATAACGCCAATACGGTTGGTAATTCCCAAAATCTCTGGCATCTCCGAAGAGACTACGATAATAGTGGTACCGCTCTTAGCCATATCAATAATGAGCTGGTAGATCTCATATTTAGCACCAACATCAATACCACGAGTAGGCTCGTCCATCAGGAAAACCTGAGGATAGCGCTCGAGCCACTTACCAAAAATGACCTTCTGCTGGTTGCCGCCAGAAAGACTTGAAATCAAATCTGATGGACCCTGAGCCTTGGTGTTCATAACCTTGAGCTCGTTGACGGTAGCCTTAGTCATCTTAGGATCAGAAAGGATTGGACCAGACTTGTACTGGTTCAAGTTTGCAATGGTTGTGTTAAACGTCAAATCGCCCTTAAGGAATAGGCCGTTTGCCTTGCGCTCCTCGGTAATCATGGCAAAGCCGTGATCCATTGCCTCTGCAGCTGTCGAGAAGTTCATAAGGTGCCCGTTGACATAGACACGACCTGCAGCTCTGGTTCTTACAC
>JABZHQ010000074.1:0-4782 GCA_015258765.1 Atopobium sp.
GAGAGCTTGCGGACCAGCTGCTCGGTAGTTCCTGTTCGGGAGCCGTGATGCGAAAGTTTGAGCACGTCAATGTGACCTGGATTGGAGTTCAAGATGGCATTTGTGGGCGCGTCTCCCGTGAAGAGGAAGGTTTTGTTGCCAACGGTCAGCTTGATGATTATCGAGTAATCGTTGGTGTCGGGGAAATTTGCGTCTTTTTTGGGCCAGAGAATCTCTAGCTTGTAGCTGTCGGTTTGGTCGATGATGGTGCCCGCTTCGGCAAGGGTTATCTGCAGGTTATCGTTCTGGATGGCGGCCAGAAACTTTCTGTACGTTGCCGTGTTGTTTGTCTTATTTGGTGCGTAAATGGTCCCGATTTGGGTGTTGGAAATGACGTCCGCCATGCCGCCGATGTGATCTTCGTCGGGATGGGTGGCCACCAGGTAATCAATCTTGTCTCGACCAAGTTCTTGGAGCACTTGTTCAATTTTCGGCGCTGAGCCCGTGGGACCAGCGTCAATGAGCATAGTTTTCTCGGGGAGTGCGATGAGAATGGCTTCTCCTTGGCCCACGTCGATGAACTTGATGGTTACGTTTGCGCTGACCTGTGCGGTGTCAGACGGCGCGCTAGAGCCTGATTGCGATGACGCGCCAGGCGCTTGAACTGCGGTTTGTTGGCCCGAGGACTCCGCGGTAGACAGAGTGGTTGGAAGCGGTTGCGTGAGCGCTGCGCTAAAGTAGAGCGCTACCGTCAGCGTGGCTAGTGCGATTCCAGCTTTCTGTTTTCCAGCGTATCGTTTATGTGGTTTGAACTTGCCTTTTATGAGCTTTTTGGGGGCACTGGCATCCTCGTAGATGAGGTTCAGAGCGCTCTCGATAACCGGAAGCGAAAAAATTGCTGGTAGAAGGTAAGAAAGCATCGACGGCAAGGCAAGTGTTTGCGCCAGGGTAAATGCGCTAACAATCAGCGCTGCGTTTATAGCAAGCCTGGTAAGACCTGATTTCCAGCCTTTAAGATACAACTGTGGAATACCAAAAATACCAAATACCAGGGAAAGAATGAGCGCAAATAAGTAGTCAGATTGCTTGCCGGAGGATGTACCGGGTGATTCAGTTTTACTGTCAAATTGCTTTTGGTTGGGCATAAAACCTCTCTGGACACGTGCGTTCTGAAGAATCTTACCCTATTTGACCAGCCAGTCCAGAGCTTTCTGCATTCTTCCTTCAACGTTTTGGAAGTGATTTCCACGGTTCAGCTCAAACGTTGAGGTTATTCCCGCACTCTCTAACCTGCTGGCGAGAAGTTCTGCGTTTTCTCGCACGTGCATTATTTGTGGATTGGGGGTTCGTGCTTCTCGGTCGCCCAGAGAAAGATAGGCGTGTGTGAGGCCGACCACCCCTCCTCTGAGCTGCTGATCTACATAGTCCAAAAGGCCTGGGAACCAGAACGATCCCGAGACAGCTCCGATGCGCTGGAAGGTTGCAGCAGGGGTGTCGACGTGAGGCGCGCCGGGTTGCGACGGCGCGCCGGGTTGCGATGACGGGCCTGGCTGCGACAGGGCGTCGTCGGGCTGGCAGCCGCGTGCGACCTGCTGCGAAACGCCGGCCCAGAGGCTGAACAGACCCGCGAGCGAATATCCCACAAGCACCCTATATGCCGGTGGCTCAGTAAGATCCGACTCCGTCCAGGGGATGACCTGGTCGATAAGGGTATCGAGCGTTTTCTGGGCGCCGTCGCCAAAGTTGGGTCCCTTGGCAAAAACGCGCGGGGCGCACCAGGGCGAGAAGTTTTCTTCCCACAGGTCAGCGCCAACGTTCACGAGGCTGACGCCCCCAGGTACCTGAATGGGGGAGTTGTCGGCCACGTCACCTAGGAGGTAGACAATAGGAGCTCCTGCTACAGAGGACATCTGCGTGTGGATGGAAAGTCCGGAGATGATCGTTTTTCTCGCCACGGGGTTGGCGGGGTGCGCAGCAGTGTCGGCGCTGGGGTGCGTGTCTGGTATAGCGCTCATACTACTCACTAAACGTCATTTGCAGGTAGTAGACGTTTTCGCGCAGGTGAGCGGCAACCTCGCGGTCGATGACGCCCTCAAACTGCAGGCGCGAAATCTGGTCCAGCTCAATACGCAGCGCGTTTTCTGCCACGTCGTCGGCGTACTTTCGAGCATCCGCAAGTTGCTGCCTAAAGTGCGGCGATATCTTGTGTGAACTCAGATTGTAAGGTAGCTGGTAGGAGGCTTGAGTATCGCTGGAACCATGCTCCTTGTTGATATTGATGCGACTCCAAATAGACTCAATTACTGATTCATGGTCAATCATCAGGTTTGACGCGACAATAGCCATCTGCTCGTCGTCGCCGTTAGCAATACGCTCCAGGTCGTCGAACTCAGCGTATTCCATCTCAAGCGCATACAAACAAGCCTGGTAGTAGGACTGATCTGCGTCTTCTAGGTGTCTGATACCGCCATCGATGATGCGCTGAGCAGCTAGTTTAAGCTCGTGGAGGGCAACGGCAATCCGTGAGCGGTGGTTTGTCTTTGAGGCAATGTTTGCGAAGGGTCCATAATAACCTACTGACCTGCGGATTGAAGTAATATCGTCGACAATTTGGTCCCACGGAATGGGGTTGTGCGTTTTAATATGGCGCTCGCGTAGCTCCTCGAGGCATTTCTGCTGGACTTCTGTTTCGTGAAGGACCAGCTTTTTGACAAGTTCGCCCGAGCCAGGGACAGTGATGCGAGAGGCAAACAAGCGGTTGGTATAGCGCGTGATAGCCAAACGAAGCGCAGGTAGATACTTTGCTTTGGCGTTTTCTGACTGTAACATGCTCCTGAGCTCGCCGAGAGTTGCCTCAAGAACGGCAATCTCTCCCTTGTGGAGACGTTCGGGCAGGTCAGAGTCTGCCTCAGGGGACTTTGATAGCACGGGTAACAGATTGTCCGCTAAAAGTAACGTGGCGAGAATAACGCCGGCGGCGATGGTGATCAGCAAATCCCTCTGCGGAAATGCTGCTCCGGACTGGGTTGTGAGCGGCAAGGTGAGGATAATCGACAACGTTACCGCACCTTTTGCGCCTGCAATAGTGGTAACCAGCACGTTCTTGATGAGTTCGGCCGACGTGATTGAGATGGGCTTTATAGCGCACGTGGGTTTGGGCTGCTCAGCGATCTGCTCCGAGGTTTGCTCTGAGCCCAGTTCAGCGAGCGGCTGGTCGGGTTTCTCGCCGTTGGAGCTGCTACCTGCGAGGTCATTCTCGCCGTCGACGGCGTCTTTTCCGGTGCAGAGATGACCGCCCTTGTGGAGCTTGTAAGTTTCCAGCGCGTAGAGCCACGCAAAGCGAACACCGTGCATGAACAGGGTAATCACGACAACAATTCCTAGAATTTGCAGGATATTGAGGCCGCCGTTGGTGCCAGGAAGCACGGCGAGGGGGAGCTGCATTCCTAGGAAGACAAAGATGGTGCCGTTGATGAGGAAGCTGATGACTTTCCACGTGGAATCTGAGACCAATTTTTGCCTTGCAAACAGCGCATTATTGCTCTGCCTTCGTGGGAGTGCAATCACCAAGCCAGCCGCTACAACAGCAAGTACGCCAGAAACGTGGAAGGTTTCGGCAAGAAGATAGACAAGAAACGGCGTCAGTACTTCATAGAGAACGTTTGCAACGGTGTCCTCGTAACCCAACCTACCAAGCATTGCGTTGATGGCAGAGAAGGCAAAGCCAGTGACAATTCCCATTACCATGCCGCCCACAAAAAGCACTGTGAAAGATCCCGCTGCGTCTACCAGCGAGAACGCACCCGTCACGGCCGCAGCTACGGAGAACTGGAATGCAACGACGCCGGATGCGTCGTTAATCAAGGACTCTCCCGAGAGAAGCGTCTGCTGGCGATGGGTCAGGTGGATGTTGGACTTAAGCGCGGTGACGGTGGCTGCATCGGTTGGCCCCAGGGCCGAGGCCAGCGCAAACGCCGCAGCTAGAGGAATTGAGGGGACCATGAGGTGGAGGGCGTAGCCGACCGAAAGCACGCTGACAACTACCAGAGCAATCGCCAGCGACAAAATACTGTTCAGGTTGAGGAGAAGTGCACGAATGTTGGTTTCTCTCGTCTCGTTGAACAGGAGTGGGGCAATAAAGAGCAGCATAAAGAGCTCGGATTCCAGGTGAACCTCCTGAACGCTGGGCAGCACGAGCGCAACAAGCAGGCCGATAACAACCTGGATAACGGGGATGGAGACGTTGACAAACTTGTCGATAACCGAGGAAGCCGCGACGCAGGTTAAAACAATGAGCACAAATTCGAATGTCTCCACAGGCTTCCTTCCTGGTCGTAGGTGGCAACGGCGGCGAGTGCCGAGCGACGAGCGGCGGGTCCGTGACGAGCGGCGGGTCCACGAGGGTTCCGAGCACACGGGGTTTCTCGCCAGATAACGCTTCATTCGAGTATATACGGTTTTGCGGCTCTAGCTTGACTTGGCGCAGATAACACATGGTTTCTGCGGTGATGCGTGAGCTCTATCAGTGAGGCTTGGAATTGCGAGCCAGAAAAGTGCATGAAGTCTGAGTACATTTACTCAGACATAACGAGAAAAATCGGCAAATAGCTCAGACTTGGTGAACTTTTCCGGCAAATTATTCAGACATGGCGAGAAAATCAGGCTCCCTGGAAGGACGAACTCGGACGCGCTTTAAACTTTGCCTGAAAAGCGAGCCTGAAAAGTGCAAAGATTCTGTATTTTGGACACTTGAATTCTCATTGCTAGTGCAACAACAAAAGACAAGGTAGTGACCCATGGGTC
>JABZHQ010000075.1:0-4639 GCA_015258765.1 Atopobium sp.
CGGTCGCACTACCTGATATGCATCTCTATGCGTAAACTTCATCTAATATGCTAGAAAATGAATAGCATCATATAAAAGATTTAACTATAGATAAATTTCGTACCTAAGGAACACACCTAAGTCGGATATTCTGCTCAGATGGGGGCATATTACACTTCTAAGTCAGATATTCTGCATGTTTCAGCTATTTTCGGCGTAATGTATACGTCTTTTTAACAGATTATCTGACTTAGGTGTGTTTTGAACTGCTTTCTATTTCTCGTGTCCAAGAAATGGGAGGTAATTCATTTTGACTTTCTTGTCATATTACTAATTTACTACGTCAGTAAGTTTTTCTCGGCTATTGAGATTTGCGCTCTGAGCAATTTGGTTAATTCTATTAATCCACTCAGTATCTTTATTCTGAAACAGTTGATTACGCTGATAAACTTGCATTTCCCCACTCACGGATTGAGAGTATGCCACCTGATCACCAATACACAAATCAATATTGTCTGTTGTCGCTCGTGTATCAGATGTATTGATTATCTTTAGGCATACACAGGTATTACTCTGACTATTTTGCGTTGCAGCATTAAAAATATCGGCATTCTTAAATTGAATGTGATATGCCTCTGCATTTCCTAGCAGCGCATTTATGGCGTGCGGTCCAAGGTCTTGCATCACATAGCCAATAAACTTTCCGTTTGTTGAAATCATCCAATACACGGAGTTACAAAAAAGCTCTCCGTCTTTTGAATAGACAAATTGAACCGGACCAGAAATTTGCAAATCTTCAACTTTCAAATCATTTAATCCAGACTGGCTTATCCAGACTGAATCTTCCTGCCCTAGCTCAGAACGCCAATTATCAATAAAATACTGAGCAGCATTCCTCCTCATTGCAGGAATGCACCACTCAAATAGATGTCCGTGGTAGTTATATTCCACAACACCATAGAGAACAGAAACAATTACAAGTACCAGCACCACAATTCCTGCAGCTACTTTTTTGGCTTTCATTGTTCCTCTATTCTTCGGTCTCTCCTTAAAACAATCTTGAATAAAAAATAGAGAGAATCTTGCAGTATTTGTAATCGTCTCCTCTAAACGGTATTCATTCAGCTGCAAGCGGCATGCAATTTGTAAGAGGTAATAAACTCAAGGTCATCACTATTTTTTTCATATTTGTCATAACATTTTGGAATAGAAAAACGCACCGCCAAAGCGGTGCGCGCAATAAACAGTCAATCAATTTTTACTAAGCTGCTAGCCCTTTTTGCCTCTAATGATTTCTGGGGCGTTATCTCCGCCAACGCTTTCTGGAGTAACCACAACCTTGGTGATATCCAAATCTGATGGCAGGTCAAACATGGTCTCTTGTAGTGTAGACTCGCAGATTGCACGAAGACCACGAGCACCGGTGCCGCGAGCTAAAGCCTTCTTGGCAATCTCTCTGAGTGAATCCTCAGTAAACTCTAGGTCTACTCCCTCAAGCTCAAACATACGCTTGTACTGCTTGGTAAGAGCATTCTTTGGATCTGTGAGGATACTCATCAGATCTTCCTCACCAAGCTCACGAGTAGAAGTGATAACTGGAATACGGCCCAAAAGCTCTGGAATCATGCCAAACCTGTGCAGATCCTGAGGCATTACCTTGGCGATAAGCTCAGACTCACCTTCTTTGACATTCTGAGCAACATCAGAGTTAAAGCCAATTCCCTTTTTACCAATACGATCAGCAACAATCTTATCCAGACCAACAAAAGCACCACCACAGATGAACAAGATATTGGTGGTGTCAATGTGAATAAGCTCCTGCTGAGGATGCTTACGTCCACCTGTTGGCGGAACACTTGCAACGGTACCCTCAAGAATCTTCAGGAGTGCCTGCTGAACACCTTCACCAGAGACGTCACGAGTAATAGAGAGGTTCTCGGCCTTGCGAGCAATCTTATCAATCTCATCGATGTAGACAATGCCTACCTGAGCACGCTCAACATCGCCGTCAGCAGCAGTAATGAGCTTAAGCAGGATATTCTCGACATCTTCACCAACGTAGCCAGCCTCGGTAAGGGTTGTTGCGGCAGCAATAGCAAACGGAACCTCAAGAAAACGAGCAAGCGTCTGAGCAAGCAGTGTTTTACCAGTACCAGTTGGACCAAGCAGCAAGATGTTAGACTTTGCAATCTCAACATCCTCCTGGCCCTCCTGAGGCTCATCATTGCCCGAAAGAATACGACGGTAATGGTTATACACCGCTACCGACATAGCACGCTTAGCGTCTTCCTGACCCATTACGTACTGAGACAGCTCATCGTAAATCTCGTGTGGAGTTGGCAGGTCTTTGATAACAGGCTCATCAGAGTGAGTCTCAATCTCTGACTCTTCATCAAAGCCAAGAGACTCATCAATCATATCCGAGCAGGTAGAGACACACTCATCACAAATGCAGACTCCACCAGGGCCCTGAATAAGCTTATTTACCTGCGACCTACTCTTTCCGCAGAAAGAACAGTGCATCTCATCTAATCCGCCAAAAGGCGAGAAGTTCTGGTCATTAGCCATAACTTAAACCCTCAATACGAGAACAATTATTGATCGTTACGAGAAGAGATAACGCGGTCAACCAGACCGTAGTCACAAGCCTCCTGTGCACGAAGATAATTATCGCGCTCGGTGTCTACATTGACCTTCTCGATAGGCTGTCCAGTATAATCCGAAAGCAGCTCATTGATGCGCTGGCGAATCCACTTTGTCTCATCTGCGACAATCTGAATATCAGTCTGCTGACCCTGAACACCACTGGATGGCTGGTGAATCATAACCATAGAGTTAGGAAGCGCAAGACGCTTGCCCTTTGCACCGGCTGCAAGAAGAACAGCACCCATTGATGCTGCCATACCAACGCAGATGGTAGAAACATCTGGCTTGATGAAGTTCATAGTGTCAAGAATGCCCAGGCCTGCATAAACGTCTCCACCAGGAGAGTCAATATAGAGAGAAATATCCTTGTCTGGATCCTGACTCTCAAGGTGCAAAAGCTGCGCAATGACCAGATTTGCAGAATCGCGCGTTACCGGCTCACCCAAGAAAACAATACGATCGTTGAGTAGTCTGGAGTAGATGTCATAGCTACGCTCACCACGAGGAGTCTGCTCAATAACATACGGAATGGTTGGAATGTTTGTTGGATAATGCATAATCCTCCTTCAAATGTCTTTCCTTAGAAACATACCCCGGGAAGCATGTCTCTAACCCGGGGTATGAAAAATTCAAAGTAACTGCAACTTTTGGCGCAGTCTTTCTGGCGAGAAACCCAACCAGTTGCGGACTACTCAGCGTCCTTCTCTGCGTCCTCGTCCTTCTTAGCTGCCTTCTTCTTAGCAGGAGCCTTCTTAGCAGGCTTCTTCTCTGCCTTCTGCTCTTCCTTAGCAGCCTCAGCAATCTCGTCGACAACGGTGACGGTTGCGTTGTCACGCAGCCAGTCAAGAGCCTTAGAACGACGGATGGACTCGCGGATTGCAGGAAGACGGCCAGCCTTGCGCCACTCCTCAATTGCAGACTCAACGTTAGGAACACCAGCGCGCTCAAACTCTGCGCGGATGTCCTCCTCAGTTGCCTCAAGCTTAAGCTCTGCAGCTACTGCGTCAAGAGCCAGGGACTGACGTGCACGCTCCTCAGCCTGAACGCGAAGATCAGAGATGAAGTCATCAGTCTTGATGCCTCGTGCAGCCAGGAACATATCAAGGCTCATGCCCTGCTGCTGAAGACCGTTCAGGAACTCCTGAGCAATCTCGTTGAAGACCTCGTTCTTGTACTCCTCTGGAACCTCCTCAAGCTGAAGACGCTTGCCTACAGCCTCAACAACGCGGTCCTCTTTAAGAGTTGGAAGAGAATTCTTCTTGTCGGACTCAATCTCAGACTTAACAGCCTCGCGGAGTTTCTCGACAGTGTCATAACCAAAGGTGTTCTTTGCAAGCTCGTCAGTCAGCTCTGGAGTGACGGATTTCTTGTGAGCAACAACCTTGACGTTGATATCGTAATCGTGAGAGTGAACCTCATCGCCGTGTGTGTGGCTGTGAGTCCACTTGACCTCTTTCTCCTCACCTGGCTTCATGCCGATGAGTGCCTCCTCAAGCTCTTTTGGAGCCTGGGTGCCATTAAGGGTAAGAACGCGGTCCTCGCCCTCCATGTGAGCAGCGCCCTCAATGTTCTTGATGTCTACACCAATGGTGTCGCCCTCTTTGACAGCGCGCTTCTCCTTGGTGTTCTCAAACTTAGCCTGGTAAGACAGAAGCTGCTTAATCTGGTGATCAACCTCAGCCTCAGTTGCCTCATTTGGAGGCATGTTAATTGCAGGAGCATCGTAAGAATCAAGCTTAGCCTCAGGACGAACGTTGAAGACTACCTCATAGGAGTAATCCTGACCCTCAACAGGAAGGTCTGCATCCTGGTTGTAATCACCACGGCCAACAGGAACAAGGTCAAGCTCCTCAAGAAGCTGTGGCTCTGCTGCGCCGAGAAGATCGTTGGTTGCCTGAGCAAGGACTGCCTCGCGGCCAACAATGCCGTCAATGACAGGACGAGGTGCGCGGCCCTTGCGGAAACCCTGGAAGGAATACTTGTTTGCAATGTCCTTGTAAGCCTGCTTAATGGC
>JABZHQ010000013.1:0-20382 GCA_015258765.1 Atopobium sp.
TGCAAAGCAAAAAGTATTCTCCACCCGCATAGCGGGTGGTTTTGTGTTTCGCGCGTTACACGCGCTCAACAGGCTAAAGCCTCGAAAGAAAGAGAGAACTGACTTTCTTAATAAGCATAGCGTCACAGTGCGAAGTATGAATGATTCGGTATTGAATGAGTCGAGTTTTAGCTGTGATTTTTTCAAACAAAACTATATCCTCTCCCTCTTCGAAAAGGATGGAGTGGAGTTCAATGAGGCATTGGAAGATTATTTTTCAGACGTGTTCTCCCAGGTGGAAGACTACGATATCAATGTCTTGAGCGGCTCTTTGAGAGAACTTTTTACGAATAACTATCAATATGAGGTAGCTTCTGTTGCCAATTCTGAAAATATTGCTGGGCTAATTGAGAAGTATCTAGACGATCAAAGCGATGGTCTAAATATCAAGATCAAGCAGTCCTTGGTGGGGAAAGCTACGAAAGAGTTGAAAGAGCTCACCTATGACAATACGATTTCAGGTATCCATAGTGCCATCATTAGCAAATTACCTAAATTCCTGAAAGAGAAAAAAGCAATTCTGAGTGATTTATCTGCTCTTGAAAAAACAATGGCGCAACAAGCTTTTGATGAGAGGCAGGCGTATCTAGGTAGCACTTATCTGAAAGAGAAAATATACGAAGCAGTTAGGGCGAAAAAGAAAGAAATAAGTGAGGCACAGAAAGATAAACAGGATGTCGTTGAAACCTTTTGCCAGCAGCTGCAGAAGCGATATACACCATATGAAAAACGAGTTACGCTGATAAATGCCTATCTCTTAGTGAGTAAAGAATTTGCAGTTCCTGAAGAGCATGTCGTTGGAAAAATGGCGAACGTCCAGATGCTTTCCAGTTTGCAAAAACGTTAACTATAGAGCATCCTATAGATCACCTCGTGCGAATTTTAGGCAGCACTGTTCAAGTGATTGAGCGGGGCAAACCGTGCTGTCGTGAAAATCTGTGGAAGTAATATTGATGTGTAAATCCCATATACGACCCTCGAGACACACCTTACGTGGAGAGATAGCAGCTTCAGTCACCGCTTGCAACACCTCCTCCTTTCAAAAACACTAGGTATTACTCGTAGTTTTTTAATATGAGTAACACATTGTCAAGAGGCAAGTTTAGCCAGACCTCACGTATGTGAGGTCTGGACTTATACCTCAAGCTTGTCAGATTAGTTTTGCTAAGGCGTGTCTTATCGACGCACATTTGTCAGTTTAATAAACGCGCGTTCAAGTCCTGAGATAGGTAAGAGAAGGGCTCTATAGCGCAGTTCATCTATATGGCCTAGAGTCTCACGTATAGCAAAGTGCATCAAAGCATGGGAGGATGACCGCAACGCTCAGCAGCATATCGTTGACTAGCGGTTCACAACCGAGGGCGCTGGAGCAAGGCTGAAACATCCTTATCCGCAATATAGAGCTTAGTTAACCACTAGTAGCGTACACAAACGTCGGAATCTTCAAGTGCATGTCTTCTACTCTCGCCATCTATGCATCCTCTCGTTTGTGCACGCTAATCGTCTTCGTCTTCCATGGGCGGCTCATTGTAATACTCTTGCGCCATTCGCTGCTGAACTGAACGATCAACGACCTGCTGATTCAGGATCGAAAGATTCCTTAGCTGACAGTAGCTGTTGAATACTGAAAATCCAATTTCAGCTACAAGTTTGCCGATTAATTCATCCGCGTACGACGAGCTAACGAGATTTACATTTTCGAAATCCAGAACGAGAAGCTTGTCGCCTTCGCGAATAATGTTGCTCGCTTTATGCCTGACTCGCTCGGCTGCTTGCCTCGTACCAGTTCCCGTAGATTCACTAGCAATAGAAAGTACATATTCTTCACCAGCAGAATCTTCCATGTCCTCAAGCCAAAGACGCGTAGGATCTTGTTTCAAGGCTTGGGCAACATCAACTCTATGCGAACAATCGAGTTGGAAATCAACAAGAGTAGTCCCGAGATTGTCTAAGCCATAGTAAAACCCACCTCTTTCGTAATGATGTATCCCTTCCTTATCAAAAGAGACCTTCGCCCCATTCGAAGAAACGCTGTACGATCCATTGTTCAATTGAACGATTTCCGAGAAGCCCCACATACCATTTCCTTGGCCCATGGATTCATCACGAGTTACACGTTCTTGTAAGGCAAGGGTAATCGCATCAAGAGCCGTTCGGGGTAAGTGATTCTTGGAACTCTTGAGTGAATTGTAGATACCACGACCGTTGTCAAAAATACAGAGTGATAACCTTCTATTGAGATTTGTAAACTGACTCATATAAAAGCCGTAGGATGCGTCAGAGTGCTGTAAGACATTGTCCATAATTTCGTACAAGCACCATTCGATACCAGTTAGAATACCTTTCTCAACGTTATAACTTTCGAGAACATGATCTCGAGTCGCATCGACCAATTTCTTAATATCCGACGAGTCGGCAAATCTCCACACAACGTCAAATGGCCTAGCAAGTCTTCTAGCTCCTTCCTCACTTTCGACGATAAAAGGATTCTCTAAGCGGGTATGGCCGATGTATGAATCTGGACGATCCGCCCAATCGCAAGTGACTTCATAACCTTTGCTTCGATAGTAATCGATAACTCCGGCTACAGGTACACATGTATTTGGATAGGCTGACCCTTCTTCGGGCGCCCTTAAAACGAAATCGTGCCAACCATCTCTCGTCAGCTCATAGAGCCGACTATTCAAACGATTCGGCTCATGAGGATCAGATAGATCAAGCTCGATTTTCTTTTCATACTCAAGCACTTTGTTCTCCTCGTCTTCTGTCGTCCATAGCCTTTTCCGCAGGATTTGGCTTTCCTATAGCGGATTGCTTCCTTGCCTCAGAATAGCCAGGTAATCTTCGTAGAGGAATGTTCTGTAACGTTGTTTCTCCTTTTCGCGCTGAACAAGAATCCCCAGCTCAACAAAATCTTTTACCAAGTTACTCGCCGTTGTTCTTGCTATATCAAGTTTTTCTGCGACGAAAGCAACATCGACGATGGGATTGCCCTCAAGCAGCTCAAGCAACCGCTGTCCGTTTACGGATGATCGGTCAAAAGAGTCATTGATTAAAGCCGTATAGCTATTGTGCAAGCTTACAAGTCGCTCGAGAGACCCTACAGCGTCCTCTGCACTTGCCAGCAAACAGTCACAGAAGAATCCAACCCATTTCGCATATGCGCCATTCTCCCTCACGTCCATCAGATGCTCGTAATACTCCGTACGCCGAAGTTTCAGCTGATACGAGGGATAGAATACCGCGGCGCTGAGAGCATGATCGTTCATCAAAGACAACGTAATGAGCAGTCGACCAAGACGTCCGTTGCCGTCAAGGAAGGGGTGGATTGTCTCGAACTGATAGTGCACAAGCGAGGCTTTGACGATTGGATCGACATCTCCCACTTCATTGATGAACCTCTCCAGGTCTCGCAGGGCTTCGTTCATGTCGTCGACGTTCGGGGGAATGTACGTTGCGCTCTTCAGCATTGCACCGCCGGGGCCAATCCAATTCTGGGTCGATCTGACCTCGCCGGGCTGCTTGTCAGAGCCCCGCACTCCCGATAGGAGGATGGAATGGACTTCCCTGAGCAGTCGCATGCAGAGAGGCAGCTCATCCATACGATTTACAGCATATTCCGTCGCTTTGATGTAGTTGATTACATCTGCAACATCGCGCTGCACTAGGTCAGCATTCTCGGGATTGAGGATATCGTCGAAGGTACATTGTGTTCCTTCGATTTGTGCCGAAAGCAGAGCCTCCTTGCGAACGTACATTGTAAGGTACATCTGGGCGTTCGGCACAAACCGGAGCATGCCTTCGAGCTCACCGAGTTTCCTTGAGCAGGCACCAAGCAGCCTGATAGCCTCTTCGGAAAGCTCGATTGGAACGACACTGTCCAAGGGAGCGGGTACGAATGACTGATACTCCGCTTCGCCCGAAAGGTTCTTCCGAAGGAATCCCTGTCCGTTGTCAATCCAACGCATTGAGTGCTCCTAACGACACTTTACTACCGTTATATGTATATTATAACACTTAATAACTTTTTACCAATTTAAAGTGTTATTACAGTTGGTCTTGCAACGCTAAGAACAGAAACGTGTCGTTAGCAGTTTTGTCAAAATCCTAATAACAATTACTGCATGAAGAAAGTCGTTATGCCAATTACTTGATTGCGGCCCTGTCTGTTAATTGTTGGGCAAGATCAGTGACCTGTGTCAAGATTTCGGACACGAAAAATCCAGGGTTTATGCCACTCGCAACACCTCCCTCGGCTCCGACAACGCGCCATCGGAGCGCTCGAAGGACCCGTACATCACGTCGGCCGGCACCTTGTAGCCAACTGTCGAGTGGGGGCGCCTGCGGTTGCAGCAGGACTCTATGGAGCCGGTCACGGCGAACCCCGCCCCCTCGCGCGTGGCAGACGGGCGGCAACAGTACATCTCGTCTTTGAGGGTCGCGAAGAAGGACTCTGCCACCGCGTTGTCGTAGCAGCCGCCGGTGCCACCGCACGAGAGTCCCACGTCGTCTTCCCCGGCCCACGACACCGGCAGCCCCGAGGTGTGCTGGCTGCCGCGGCCGCTGTGGAAGATGGCCCTTCGGCCTTGTGGCCGCGCCTGCGGGCCGGCCCGGGGGCCGAGCGGCTATGTCAGCGGCCATGCGCCCGGACACACGCCCACCCGGCCACCATGCGGGCGTCGAGGTCGATCACGGTCGCCAGGGACAGCCAGCCCTGCCCCGTGTGCAGAAAACACCTGCAACGAACAAATGCATCAAGACCCATTACAACTCCTTTCTCTGTTGCAACAAATCTAGATGCTTCCGAAATTTCACGTGTCCAACAAAGTGGACACTAAGGCAATTGTCACTCTGGAAAGCATGCCTAATTTACGCTGTCCCAGAACAAAACTGCCATTTCTTACTAATCAAGACAGAGAAGTTACCTTGCATTAAAAGTAGCGTGCATACTATTTACTCTTTTTGACAAAACGGTTAAATCACACGAGTTTCTCGCCAAAGGGTTGTGGAAAGAAGGCAAAATCAGCGCAATCAAATTTTTAGCGCTCTCTTGCAAGGAGACCACATGACCAAGATTCCAGAGGGCTACCGTTCAAGCCTTTCGCTTTACGATACGCAGAAAGCAATTGAGCAGGTCAAGAACGTGTTTCTGACCAAGCTGTGCGCCGCGCTGAAGCTGTCGCGCGTCACCGCTCCGCTGATTGTTGATCCGCTTACCGGCATGAACGACAACCTCAATGGTGTTGAGCATCCTGTTGCCTTTGACCTGCCAAACGTGGGCAAGAACGCCGAGGTAGTTCAGTCGCTTGCAAAGTGGAAGCGCTATGCACTCTGGCGCTACAACTTTGCCGTCGGTCGTGGCCTGGTCTGCGACATGAACGCTGTCCGTCGCGACGAACAGCCCGATAACCTGCACTCCATTTACGTGGACCAGTGGGACTGGGAGCGCATCATCACGCAAGACGAGCGCAACACCGACACGCTGGAAGACGCTGTCTGCCGCATTGTCGAGGCAATCTGCGGCACACTCGACGAGCTCAAGTGGCACTATCCGCAGCTTAACACGCAGATCAGCCGCGAAGTCACCTTTGTGACCTCGCAGGAGCTTGAGGACCTCTACCCTACCCAGACACCCAAGCAGCGAGAAGATCTGTTTGTTCGCGAGCATCCAACCACCTTTATCGTGGGTATTGGCGGTGCTCTGAACTCTGGCCAACCTCACGACTTTAGGTCACCCGACTACGACGACTGGTCGCTTAACGGTGACCTGTTGTTCTGGGATGAGACCTTGGACTCTGCGATTGAGATCAGCAGTATGGGCATCCGCGTTGACGCCGAGGCACTTAAGTCGCAACTGGCAATCGCTGGATGCGAGGACCGTCTTGAGCTGCCATTCCATAAGATGCTCATTGACGGTGAGCTGCCCTTTACCATTGGTGGCGGCATCGGTCAGAGCCGTCTCTGCATGCTGCTGCTAGAAAAAGCGCACGTCGGAGAGGTGCAGGCATCTATCTGGGACAAGCAAACCGAGGATCGTTGCGCTGAAGCAGGCGTTTCTCTGCTCTAATCCGCGCTCGCAACACGCAACGCTGGGCCATATCCCGCGGCTCTCAGCGCGTGCAGCCGCCCTCAAAACTAAAAACATTTTGGCGTTTCTCCTGTTAACGCTACAATAGTAACCCAGTGTAATTAAAAGCCACTGAGTCTAACTGGCGATTTAAGGAGCGACTCTATGAATTGCCCCAACTGCGGAGCTGAAATTGGCAAGCACGCAAAATTCTGTTCCAACTGCGGACAGAAGCTTTCGGACGTCGCTGACGTTACGGACGTCGAGAAACCCGATATGCTCGCTGAGCCCACAGAACCTGCACCAGAAACCGCACCCGACAACTCCATCGCAGCCACCGAGGTTATCGCACCAGCAGAGGCTGATGAGCCAGCTGATACCGTCACTGACCCAGATAGCGCCGATCCAGACGCAACTGTCCTTGCAGAGTACCCAGCAGATGACGAAGACGCAACCGCAGCAGAAACCTCGCTCCTCGAGGTACCGGCTGACGACTCCTACATCTCCCCAGATGAGGCGCCTACTGTTGTCGCCGGCGCCGGCACTGCTGCTGCCTCCGACCCCGCCGCTGCTGAAGATCCCACCGTCATCGCAGACCCCAGCGCTGCAGCCGAAGAGCCCACAACCTTCATCAACGACCCTGACCGCATCAACGTCTTCACCACCGATGACCTCGATTCAACTGCAATTTCGCACTTTGATCCCTCGCAGTTCACCGTTGTTTCAAGCGGACCCAGCTCCGTCGAGCGCAAGCAATCCAAGGACGGCTCGGACGCGCTCCGCAAAGTTGCATTTGGTCTGCTTGCAGCTGTCCTGGTTGTAGGTGCATTAGCCGTTGCTTGGGTTTTTCAATCCCATCAAAACGACGCGGCCAAGCGCAGTGCCGTTCAACAGCGTATTGCCAGCTATCAAGAGCAAATTGAAAGCGTTGGCGTCAATCCAAGCAGCGATAGCAGCCGCGTTGAACTTCTCAACCAGTACGAGAAGCTCGATCAAATTGAAGAGCAAATCACTGGCGACCAGAAAAACGGCCAGTTCCGCCTTCCTAACGGCACCGATGACTCGGGCGTTAACATTCTGAACAGCTCAATTTCGGATGGACAGAAGCGCATTCGCGACTGGTTTGAGGCCGATTACAAGCGCAGGCTTGCTGCAAACAGCTTTAACGATACCGATTCTGCAACCACGCTTGATCTCAAGTCCGTTTCAAATAGGCTTGTTGAGCTGCAGGCTCTTCTCGGCGATATAGAGCACGAGAAGGAAATCTGGGGCGATGACACCGGAGCTAATTCAACGTATGACTCATATCACTCTCGCGTTTCTGACCAGATAAAGAAGGGTGAAAGCCTCAAATCTGGAGTTGCCGAGAAGAACAAAAAAGAGCAAGAGCAGAAGGATAAGGACAAGAAGTCCGAGGAAGACCGCAAGAAGGGCCAGAAGTGGGTTGGCACCTACAGCGGCACCGGCACTGACGGCAAGCCAATGGAGGTTGTCATCCAGAAAGACGGCACGGTCATTTGGCGCACTGGTGGTCAGCCAGAGGTTCGTGGCACCTGGACCGGTGACGAGTCAAAGCTTGAGCTTAACTTCAACGGCCAGGTCAGTGGCAGAAGCGAGCCGTTCACCCTCTCTTCCACCAACGGTGGAAGAACCGTAACCATCAGCTCTCAGAGCAGCACCTGGAATACTGACACACTTTCTAGGAAGTAACGCTGATTAGAAAAACCGCACATCACAAGACATAAATATGGCGAGAAGATCAATTGATCTTCTCGCCATTTTTTTGCGTGTGAACAACACAGACTTACTCGCCCAGGATGACGTGCCTAAACTCGCCGTCCTCGTAGATTCCACAGCTGTGAGTGCCGTCCTTTGGAATGCCTACAGAACCTGGATTAAACACGGTGACCTCTGGGTGGTCAGCGCTCTGCATGTTCACTTTTCTGTGCGTGTGGCCGTATACAAACGCGTCCATACTTGGCGTCTGAGGCCATTTATCAACGCTGTTATGAATGCCAGGACCAAAGACGTGACCGTGGGTAAAGAAAATAGTGAACTGCTTGCCCGTCTTTGGGTCCTTATCAAACAAGATGTTGTAATCAGCCATGCAAGGGAAGTCCAGAACCATCTGGTCTACCTCTGCCTCGCAATTTCCGCGGACCGCAATGACCTTATCGGAAATGCTGTTCAACATCTCAATAACGCGCTTTGGTGCGTAGTCTGCAGGAAGATCGTTGCGAGGGCCGTGATAGAGCAGATCTCCAAGAAGCAAAACGTACTTTGGCTGCTCCTCCTCTATGACCTGCATGAGCTTCTCGCAATAGTCGGCAGCGCCGTGAATATCTGAAGCAATTACAACCTTCATCAACGTATCCTCTCTATACGTGTTTCTACACGTAGCTTCATACGCGTGTATCAATAAATTATTTTATGGTATTGATGGCGTCCAGCCAGTTACAAGCGCTGGCAATTCGGTCACCGTGCAAATGCCTGCTTAGAACCTACCGGTCATCCTTGCGTCAGGATCAGCCTCGGAAACACGTTGACGAAGATCTGCAATAGCCGCAGGTATCTCGTCTGTGTTGTACGGCGTCATCTGGTACACCCAGTTAATCCAGTTGCGATACAGCAAGTTTGCGTGCGCACGCCAGGTAAACAATGGCTGCTTTTCTGGATCATTATCAGGGAAGTAATTCTCTGGCAGACGAATAGGCAGACCCTTATGGAAGTCGCGCCAATACTCCTCTGCAAGTGTGTCTCGGTCATATTCAAAATGCCCGGTTACAAAAATCTCGTGAAAGTCTCTTGTGGCGAGAAGTGCAGGACCGCTGGTAAATCCCTCAGAAAGTACGGCAAGCTCAGGGTGGTCTACCAGAGCTGATGTCTCAATCGCAGCATGACGAGAATGCGGCATGTAATGTACCTCGTCAAATCCATTAGTGAGGAAGCAATACTCATCGCATAAACGCTGCGGAAAAATACCAAACAGCTTAGCACCCAGCATCTTCTTGGGAATATCGTGCAGGTAATACAGGCCAGCTAGTGCGCCCCAGCACAGGTACATGGTAGAAAAGACGTGCTCCTGAGACCAGTCAACAATGCGACAAAATTCATCCCAGTAATCAACGTCCTCGTATTTAAGGTCCTCAATAGGGGCGCCGGTAACAATCAAACCGTCATAGTTTTTATCTTTGAAGTCATCAAAAGTTGAATAAAACGTGACCAGATGGTCCGCAGCGGTATTTTTTGATTCATGCGAAGAGATACGCATAAAGTCGCACGTAACCTGTATAGGAGACTTTGAAATCAAACGGAGGATCTGTGTCTCGGTCTGAATTTTCTTAGGCATTAAATTCAAAATTGCCAGGCGCAGTGGACGAATCTCCTGGTGTTCTGCAACTTCTTCCTCAAGCGCAAAAATACGCTCTTCTTGCAGCGTCTTCTTAGCTGGTAAACCATCTGGAATATTAATAGGCATGGCAACTTCCTTTGGCTAATCGTTGCACATAAGTATACTTGTTTGTATGGAAATAACTTTTGCCGAGCTCGGGCTAAACGAGCAAATTCTGGCAGGCGTAGCAACACTTGGGTTCAACGCGCCTACTCCCGTGCAGGCCGCAGCAATTCCCGCCGTCTTAGCGGGTAAGGACGTTGTTGCGTCTGCACAAACAGGAACGGGTAAAACTGCGGCGTTTATGTTGCCTACGCTGCAGCGCATTGCTGTCGAGAAACCCCGTGGGGCCGAGAAGCCCGACGCCAAGGAGCGCGACGTAGCTGCCGAACCCACCGCAGCTGCCAAACGCAACGCGTACCCCCGCGCGCTCATCATCACTCCAACGCGAGAGCTTGCGGCTCAAATTGACGACGTTGCTAAAAGCGTTTGCGAAACCACTGGTCAGCAGGCTGTCATTGTTACTGGTGGCGCTCGCTACAAGCACCAGATAACCGCGCTGCAAAAAGGTTGCGATGTGCTGGTGGCAACACCTGGCCGCCTGATAGATCTTCTCGACAAGAAGCATACAAGCCTAGAGAACATCCAGGTGCTGGTGCTTGACGAGGCAGATCGCATGCTTGACATGGGCTTTTGGCCAAGCGTTCGCCGCATTATGGAGCAGCTGCCCAAGGCGCACCAAACGTTGCTCTTCTCGGCAACGCTCCCCACGTCAATCACCTCAACCATAGATGCGCTGCTCAAAGATCCAGAGCGCATTGAGATTGCAAGAACGGGACAGACTGCGGCAACAATCGAGCAACATTTGTGCTCAGTTACCCAGGGACAAAAGCCGCAGCTCTTAAAGGCGCTTATCGACTCCTTTGATCCTGCGCCAGAGCGCGTTTTGGTGTTCTGTAGGACAAAGTCGCGCGTTGACAGCATTTACAAAAACCTCAAAGCCGCAGGTCTCAAGGTTGATGTTATGCATGCTGACCGTCCGCAAAAGGCTCGCGCAAGAGCACTGGAGCGATTCCGCAGCGGCGTTATTCAGGTTCTTGTTGCAACCGATGTTATGAGCCGCGGCATTGATATCCAGGGCATTGATGCCGTTATCAACTTTGACGTGCCACTTGATCCCGAGGATTACGTTCACCGCATTGGTCGAACGGGTCGCGCTGGAGCCGCAGGTCAGGCCTATACATTCATGGGACCAGACGAGGTTACTCCACTTAGAGAAATTGAATATTTTACAAAAGCGCTCATTCCTACATGGGATCTACCTGGTTTTTCTTATGACTCGGGTCGCATTATGCTTCAAGACTCCCGCTCTACCGCCAAGACCACGCGATCGATGTTCTCAGGCTCAAGGTCAAGAGGCAAAGGATTTGGATTTGGCGGCAGATATGGCCGACATACGTAATCTATAATCGATGCAGTCAGCTCATACAGTAAAGGAATCAAAATGGGCCCTTTTAATGGCGTTGGTGTAATTTTTGCTCTTGGAGCAGCAGCTCTTCATGTGGTTATTTTTTATCTTGAGTCATTTGCCTGGACTTCTGACGGCACACTCAAGGCCTTTAATATGACAAAAGAAGAGGCAGAAAGCACCCAGGAAATGGCCTTTAACCAGGGATTCTACAATCTCTTTCTTGCCATTGAGGTATTCGTTGGCGTCTTCTTGATGGCTACCAGAAATCCAGCAGGTAAAGCGCTTGTTATCTTTGCTGTATGTTCAATGGCATTTGCCGCAATTCTTCTCTATGTAACTTCTCCCGACAAACGCTCTGCAGCCATCAAACAGGCAATATTCCCCATTATGGCTCTCTGCAATTTGATTCTGTAACTTTTTGAGCATAGATGCTGGGTGCTCACAGACACCCAGCTTTTTTGTAAGCACTTCTCGCGAGAAGGAACATCATGAAGCAACTCCGCCCTTATCCTCAGGTTATTATCACCAAGAAAGCAGCTCGTGCGCTTGCGGGCGGGCATCCTTGGGTCTTTGAGGGCGAGGTCATCCGTGTGGAGCCGTCTCCAGAGAGCGGCGAGCGTGCTCAAAATGGTTTCATTGTTGATGTCTTTGAAGAGAACGGAACCTACCAAGGAACCGGTCTTCTGTCAGAAATGAGCAAGATTCGCGTCAGAATTGTGACAAGAAACGCCAACGATAGGCTCAACGAAGCGTTTTGGAGTCGAAAGATCAGCTGGGCGTGGGAGCACCGCAAAACCACTATGGGAAACCGCGCTCTACCAGGTACTGAGTCCGATACCAATTGCTGCCGCGTTATTTTCTCGGAGGCTGATGGTTTTCCTGGCTTGATTGTAGACCGCTACGAGAACGTGCTTGTTGCGCAGGTAGGAACCGTAGGCATGGAGCGTCTGCGCAACGTTATCTATCCGCTGCTGCTTGAGGTTTTATCTGAAGACGGCCAGGTAATTGATGGCATTTACGAAAGAAATGACTCTCCTTCGCGCCTTAAAGAAGGACTTCCACAATATAAGGGCTGGTGGACAGGCGCTTCTCCTGACGAGAATGGCTTGCTTACAGAAAACTCCCTTGCTCTGTCTTCAACTCATGTTCTTGCGACAGAAAACGGACTCAAGTTCAATCTTGACCTGGAGAACAGCCAGAAAACCGGCTTTTTCTTGGATCAAAAATACAACCGTCGAGCAGTTCGTCAGCTTGCGCAAGGTCGTCGTGTACTGGATTGTTTCTGTCACGTTGGCCCGTTTGGCCTGAACGCTGCGGCGGGAGGAGCAGAATTTGTCCGCTGTGTAGATGTCAGCCAAACCGCCATTGACCTTGCGCGCCAAAACGCGGAGCTCAACGATTTGGCAGACCACATGGACTTTACCTGCGCAAATGTTCTTGAATATCTGCCAAAGTTAGCTCAAGATCGCGCTCAACTCAAGGCAGAGGGAGGTCCGTTTGACCTCATCATTCTGGATCCGCCTGCATTTACCAAAACGCGCGACAAAGTCCGTAGCGCCATGCGTGGCTATAAGGAAATTAATGCAGCGGCCATGAAGCTACTGCCCCGAGGTGGCTACCTGGCAACTTGTTCCTGCTCACACTTCATGACCAGAGATCTTCTCGCCCAAGCAATTGCTGAGGCAGCTCACCATACTAACGTGCAACTCAAGCAAATTGAAGAGCGACAGCAAGCTCCTGACCACCCAATTCTTTGGGGTGTTCCCGAGAGCCATTACCTTGATTTCTTTATTTTCCAGGTGATTTAAAACTACAATTCCATTCTCCAAAGAACACTTTATGAAATTTATTCCATATTGTGATATAATACTCTTATAAAATATCTTATGAATTTATAAGAGTACTTACGGCATACTTTGGAGGCTCTTATGGCTGAGACGGATGTCAGTAATTCATCTGAACAAGTAACCTCAAGCAAATACTCGTCCCGATTAACCTACGGGCTATTAGCTTTTATTGGTGGCTTTGCCGGACTTCATACATTTTATAGAACAGGTAAAATCTCGTCCTTCAGGACTGTATTATCTGGGTGTTTCCTCTATTTTCTTGTCTCTTACAACTATTGGTATCTCTATGCTGTTCTCGTGCTTATAAATTCTTTTATTACACTCTCTATCGTCTTTGATAAAAATGTAACTAATCAAAATGTCCAAGGGCACGCGTCTCAGCCCCAAACAGCTGACGATAATGACAAATTAATCTTAATCACAATCACTGTATTTGCATTATTCCTGTTAGTAAGCGCGTCTTTATCTCTTGTATTCAGCATCTCAATGGCTATAAAGCTCATTCTTGTAATAATCTTCATTGGTCTGGAAGCTTTGCTGATAAACGCTGCTGGAATCAAAATATCTTTTAAATAGTTCTTCCAGACTTCTTATTTTTCCAAACTTTTGCTTTTACGGCGCTCTTTAAAGAACGCTTTGAGCTGTGCAGATGCTTCGTCTGCTAATACTCCGCCTGAGACTGCAAACTCATGATTAAGTCTTGGATCACCGCTCACGTCAAACAACGTGCCTGTTGCACCGCCCTTGGGATCAAACGCGCCAAACACGCAGCGATCAATACGAGCATTGACCATCAATCCTGCACACATCAAGCAAGGTTCCAGCGTCACGTAAACCGTACAGCCCGAAAGCCTCCAGCGGCCAAGCTTTTTTGAAGCCTCTTGCATGGCGAGAAACTCAGCGTGTGCAGAAGGATTGTTATCAATCTCACGACGATTATGTGCAACGGCAATAACCTCTCCATCGCACACTACAACTGCGCCGATAGGCACTTCTCCTATCTGGTCTGCAAGTTCTGCCTGTTCAAGAGCAAGTTTCATGTACTTCTGGTCAAGAGCAGCCTGTGGGGTCAAAGGCTCTTGCGCTTCGTTACTCATAGCTGCTCCTCTCTTGTCTGGTTGCTGTCGTAATTCTTACGCAGTTCTGACGCGAATCCGTCACGAACCTGACGCTTATCTGTCGCGATTCTGGCGTAAATCTTTCATGACTCTGACGCTTATTTGTCTTCACTTAATTATGAAGCAAAACCTAACTTGCTAAATCCCCTACTCGCAAAAAAATGAATTATGCGGTAGGATATTACCGCTTTGGAGAGGTGGCAGAGTGGTTGAATGCGGCGGTCTTGAAAACCGTTGAGCGGTGTCCCCGTTCCGAGGGTTCGAATCCCTCCCTCTCCGCCATTTTTTGGCGGACCTCAACTTAACGTTTTACCTTCAGAACTTCCATTCCATTCCACGTCATTTCTAGCTCAACGTTCTTCTCGCCAGTGTGTGGGCGAGCATTCCATTTACCAAAAGACTCGTTAGCAAGTTAAAAGCTTTAATTAAAAACGCCTTAGATTTTTACTTTTGGGTATAATTAACCTGTCCAAATGGATGGCTGACACAGGATTGTCAGTGATTGAAAGGATTTAGCATGATTATTGCCGCAGTTGTAGTTATTGTCCTTCTGGTTTTCTGGGCCATTAGCATTCACAACAACATCATTCGCGCAAGCAACAGGTGCGACAACGCTTGGGCAGCTATCGATACGCAGCTTCAGCGTCGTAACGATCTGATCCCTAACCTGGTCAACACCGTTAAGGGTTACGCAGCTCATGAGTCTAAGACTTTTGAGGCAGTTACTTCTGCTCGCGCTGCAGTCGCAAACGCTCGCACTCCTGAAGAGAAGATGCAGGCTTCCGGCACTCTTTCCAATGCTCTGACCAACCTGTTTGCTGTTGTTGAGAACTACCCAGAGCTCAAGGCTAACCAGAACTTCCTGGAGCTCCAGGCAGAGCTTACTGACACCGAGAACCGCCTCAGCTATGCACGCTTGAGCTACAACGATGTTGTCATGAACTACAACAACATCATCGCTGTTTTCCCAAACAACCTTCTTGCTGGTGGACGTTCCCCACGTACAAGCTTCCAGGTTACCGACGAGTCCGCTCGTCAGGCACCAAACGTACAGTTCTAAGAGCTGTTTCGTTTACCCTTTGTACCAGTACAACCCGGTATCTGCATTTCCGCAGGTACCGGGCTTTTTTGTGCACAGCGTTGCCTCGCAGATTGAACTGGTCGTGCGCTGCTCGTACGCCGTTTGACCGTTGTCCGCGCGCTACTCGTACGCCGGCTACAACCAAATCCGAGCAGCTAGATTATGTGAAGAGTCTTTACAGTCTTGCAGGAAAATCGTTAAAATAGTTACATCTGTGAATTGTCCTCGCAAGCACAATTCACGTTCTATTGGATGAAGAGAAAGGTCAGCATGAAACCTCGACCTCACAGTCGCTGACCTCTTGCGGTGTGCCGATTTGCACCGTGAGGGGTGAAATCGCAATGCAGTCCCCGTGGCAATTACGCGGAGTTTCTCGCCAAAGCCACGCTTTAGTCTTCGGACGCATGTAAGGAGCACACATGATTTATCTTTCCCAGTTAATGGGTAATCCGGTTCTAGATTCAGAAGGCGAGAAGATTGGTTCTGTCTCTGACCTTGGAATTGCTACCGGAGAAGTTTTTCCTCGCATCACTTCCCTTGCTTTTATGGGCCCTGGCCGCACGCCAATGATGATTTCTTGGCGCAAGTATGTTGATACCTACGATGAGGACGTCATTAGGCTTAAGGTACCTTCAACTGAGATTCGCTTCTCGTACCTGCAGCCTAACGAGGTTCTTCTCGCCCGAGATATTCTGAACAAGCAGATCGTTGATACGCGTGGTATTCGTGTTGTCCGCGTAAATGACCTCAAGCTCTCCGATACCAGCTCAACGCAGCTTCGCCTTCTGGGCGCAGAGGTTGGCGCACGCGGTCTGCTGCGCAGCCTTTCTCCCCAGCTGGAGCACCTGGTCACCCGCATTGCGCGCGCTATGGGTCACCCCATGCAAGAGCGCATCATTGCGTGGAGTTACATGGACCTGGTTGAGCGCGACCTCTCCAACGTCAAACTCTCCGTTTCCCACAAGACGCTGGACGAGCTGCACCCTGCTGACGTTGCTGACATCATCGAGCGCCTGGACTCTCGTCTGCGTAGTCAGGTATTTGCCCAGCTTGATGACGAGCAGCGAGCCGGTGCAATGGCAGAGTTCAACGACGACGCCATGGCAGTTGAGCTCATCGGCGGCCTGAACGAAAAAGAAGCATCCCGCATCCTGTCCGAGATGGATCCAGACGACGCAGCCGAGCTTGTCTCCGAGCTGAGCTATGACCGTGCCGAGAAACTCCTGCGCCTGATGGGCGTTAAGGAGCAGCGCGCTATTAGGCAGCTGCTGGGATATCGCGAGTACACCGCGGGCCGTATTATGACGTCTGAAGCACTTTCTGTTCCTGAGGACCAGACCGTTGCATACGCCTTTGATCGTCTGCGTAACCTGGACGAGGACTTTGAGACCGTCCGCTACCTCTACCTCACTGATGAGGATGGCCGCCTGTCCGGAACCGTTACGCTGAACCGCCTGATTGTCTCCGAGCCAGAAACTCGTCTGGAGGAGATTGCTAATAAGAACCTGGTCACCGCCTCGCCAGAGGACGATCAGGAAGACGTTGCTCGAAACATTGCAAAATACAACCTGCTAGCCATGCCTGTTGTTTCTGATGACAACCGCCTGCTGGGTATTGTCACCGTCGACGACGCCCTTGACGTTCTTGAAGAGGAGCACGCTGAGGACCTGCAGATTGTTGGTGGCGGCAGAGGCGATTCCGATTCTGGCGACCGCGGCCGCAACATTATTTGGTTCCTCCACCGCAACCTCTGGCTCTTGTTCTGGGTTGCCTCCGTTGTAGGCGCTGCCTTTGCAGTAACGGCTGCAACGTCCGACCCAACTATGGGCATTTTCGCAGCTCTTTGTACCATTACGATGCCAATCTCGCTGAACTTGAGCGAGAATACCGTCAACTACGTGACAAACTTCTTCCTGACAGATGATCCTGGCAGCGAGAAGTCTCCTTCTATCTTGGGCTTTGCCTTCCGCTCGCTTCTACTGGGTCTTCTGGTCAGCGGACTCATTTGCATCCTTGGTGCCGCAGCTCACGCACTGCTAGAGGCTCTGTTCCATCCTTTTGATCCAACTTCAACTGCAGCTATATCCTACGCAGCACTCTTTGACCAGACCATTATCCAGATCTTTGGTGCAGCAGCTGGCTCTACGCTCATCTCCTTCCTGCTGACCCCAATTTTCTTGGCTGTTCTTCGCCATCGTGACGAGAAAAACCAGGAAACCTCAGGTCTCACGCTTACCCTGATTTCTATGAGCCTTTCGGTGGTGACATTCTTCGTCCTCTCTTACGCTCTCTCGCTTGTGAGCGTGATGTAAATGGCGCAAGAGAACGCAGAGGTAAAGAGCACAGCCGCAGAGCAGGACATTGCTGCAGAGCAGAGCGCCGCTGCAGAGCAGGACGCGGCTGGCCAGGACGCCATCGAGCAGGGCAAACGCACATCTAAAGAGAAGGCTTCGGTCAACAAAAACAGCCTCAAGTACATCTTGATGGCAATGGGTCCCGGTCTTCTCGCCGCATTTGCTGGAAACGACGCCGGTGGCATTGCAACCTACTCCAGCGCAGGCGCTACCTTTGGCTACTCGCAGCTGTGGACCGTGCCGCTCATGTGCTTCCTGCTGATTGTGGTTCAAGAAACCGCAGCTCGAATGGGCTGTGTTACCGGTAAAGGTATTGCATCGCTGGTGCGCGAGCGCTTTGGTATTCGCCTTTCCACACTGGCAATGGGCGCACTGCTGCTCTCCAATATTGCTGTTACCTTCTCCGAATTCGCAGGTATTGCGTCCAGTATGGAGCTCTTTGGTATCCCAACGTACGTCTCGGTGCCTATCAGCGCTCTGATGGTTTGGCTCCTAACCGTTGGTGGATCCTACCGCCGCATCGAGAAGATTTTGCTGGCAATTAGCTGCATTTTTGTCACATACGTGGTGGCTGGCGTGCTTGCTCAACCAGACTGGGGCGAGGCTCTACGCGTCACCATCATTCCGCAGCCTTCCGCTGAACCGTCATACATTTCTCTGTTGGTTGCAAATATTGGTACTACCATCAGTCCGTACATGATCTTCTTGGTTGCATCAAATGTTGTCGAGAAAAACCTTGATACCAGTGACATTCCCGCACAGCGTGCAGACAATGTTGCCGGTGCAATCCTGGCCGAGGTCATTACCTGGTTCATTATGCTGACCACCGGCGCTGTCCTCTTCCCTCGCGGAATCTCTGTTGATTCCGCTGCCGACGCTGCTCGCGCACTTGAACCACTTGCAGGTCAGTATGCTAGTACCCTCTTTGCGCTGGGCATGGTTGGCGCGTCCTTCCTGGCAGCATGTGTTCTACCAGGCATTACCGCAAGCGCTATCTGCGAGGCATTTGGTTGGGAGCGCGGAGCCGACCGTAGCTGGCAGGAGGCCCCTGTCTACCACGGCATTATTACAACCGTCCTGGTCATTTCTGCGCTGGTTGTTCTGATCCCAGGCATGAGCCTCTTTGGCATCATGATGGCCGCCCAGGTCATCAACGGTATTCTGCTGCCAATTCTGCTTGTCTTTATGGTTATCATTGCGGCCGATAAACACATCATGGGCAAGTACGCCAACGGTCGCATCTGGAACGCGCTGACCTGGTTTACCATCATCACCGTTATTATCCTGACCATTGTGATGTTCATTCTGCAGGCCATGGGCTTGTAGCAAACGTCACGCAACTGCAACACAAAAAGGGCGAGAAGATCGATCTTCTCGCCCTTTGTTTTATGCATTTAGCTGCTGTTTATTACTTGCTTGCCTTGTCAAACTCGTCCTTGAAGTCAGAGAACATCTTGCCCATGCGGCCAAGCTGCATACCAAAACCCTTAGCGGCCTTGTTTGCAGTAGCCTGCGTGGACGACTTGCTCGCAGGCTTAGCAGCAGGCTTACTAGCCGCGGCCTTCTCTGCAGTGGCTTTGTCAGCGACGACCTGCTCCTCCGCAGATAGCTTCTCGAGGCGAACGTCCTCTGCAGCAACGGGAGCTGGGCGCTCGGAATCGTCTTCTGCATCGGGCTCGGTAGCGTCTTCGATAGCTCGCTTTGCCTTGGCCAGCGTCTTACCCAGGGCAAACGCGCCCTTCTCGGTAGCCTCTGCAACAGCCTTTCCGGCTTTAGCTGTAGCTTCGGAAGCCTTAGCGGCAGCGGCTGCGTATCCCTCGCCCGCCTTTGCAGCTAGACCACCGGTGAGCTGGGCATCTGCTGCCTCGTCAGAGAGGACCATGGCGCCGTTAGAATAGCCAAGCAACCACCCAGGCTTGATGGAAAACGAGCCTACCAGCGCCTCAGATCCAGCGCCGTCACCCACAAGAAATGCCGAGACCACACCAGTGAACTGGTCAAACTCAGCGCCACTTACGTAGCCCAGACTTTTTCCGCTCTTAGTGCGAGCCTCCATACCGTGCCACAAGATGCAGGTATCAAAGTCCAAGTTCAAGCGCTTGATTGCTGCTTTATCGACGTTATTCTCGGGATCTTTTACGCAAAGCCCCTGCTCAATGGTCTCCAGAGACTCCAGCGTGACAAACGCGTCATCCTGCTTAATCATGCCGGCAATATCGGGCTTCTGAACCATCACGCCCACTACCTGCGAGGACTGACCCTGTTTGAAGGGGGCAAAAACCACGTTGTGGATTTTTCCTAACTTAGAAAAACGCTCTTCTCCCGCGTGCTTACCCTTTGTAGCGGGCTTTTTGGGGAGAAAGACTTTTGCGCCTAGGAGCTCGGTTGTTTTCACGTGAAACCTCTCTATAAAAAACGGGACGTCATAAGGCGTCCCGTCACATTGCTTGTAAGTGAGGCTTATGCCTCCTGGTAGCCCTCGCCAGCGTTCTCCTGGTCGTGGGACTCAACGTTCTCGATGCGAACTGCCTGGGCCTCAGCGGTTGTGGCGGTTGGCTCTGGAACAACAAAGGAATCTGCGACAACATCTGCTGCGTCAGCGACGGTGTTAGAAGCAGAGGTCACCGCGTCAGAAAGCGACTCGCGGAGCTGATCCATGCGCTCACGAGCAAGATCAACCTTTGCGCGGAGCTCGTCAGTCTTTGCATCAACAGTAGGCTTGACCTCGTCAATCTTAGTGCTCACAACCTTAGATGTGCGCTCGTAAGAATCAAGTGCGGAATCCCATGCGTCATTGACAGCATCTGCAGCCAAAGCGCGAGTCTCCTCGCCGGAACGTGGAGCCAGGAAAAGACCAGCTACAGCGCCAGCAACAGCACCAAATACAGCGCCTAGAAAGAAACCAGCAGACTTCTTGCTCATAAGTACCTCCTGTTAAACAGCAAAACGCTGTACGTAATCATACCGCAATAAGGGCGTTTATCGAACGGGCTTTGGACGAGGAACGTTAATCA
>JABZHQ010000014.1:0-20355 GCA_015258765.1 Atopobium sp.
CATTAGGCGCACCGTTAGAACCAGTAGCATTCTGTAAAGCGCTCTGCGGAGCGTTCTGAGCCTTCATACCTGCTCTATCACCTGGACGACGAGTCCTCTTTGCACGAACTGGAGCCTGTGCCTCATCAGCTTTCTGTGGCGCTTGAGGAGCATCTGTCCTTCTAAAGCGCTTTCCTTGTGGCTGCTTCTGCGCAGGAGCTGTGCTCTGCTCGCTCTTCTGAGGAGTCTGAGCATTTGTAGCGCCCTCTTCCGTTGCGTGATGACGGCGGCGCGTACGACGAAGTGTATCTGTTGCGGCATCAAAGGTGCTGGAACCAGGATTAACCTGAGCGTTCTTTGAGGTTCTTACGCGACGGGTGCGAGAAGAACTTTGAGCTCCCTGCTCTTCTCGAGCATTTCTTGTTCCAGAGTTCTTAGCGTTTTCCTGCCTATTTGCAGAGTTCTGCTCGGAGCGCTCACGCTTGCGCCTTAGAGCCTCGGTGACAAAGAGGTCAGGATTAATCTCTGGCTCTTCATCAACAATCAGACCATTTGCCCTATCAAGTTCTGCCAGAGCCATCTGAACCTCAACAGATTCAAGGCGCTCAAGTGCAGCGCGAGAAACGCTGTCTGGCCTGCAAGAACAGCCAAGGTCTTCCGACTTCTGCTGAGCCGCAGGAGATGTGTCCATGTCAGCAAGAGGAATACGTACCACCTTGCCACTCTCAAGACGAAGTGCAATCTCCTCTTTTGGCGTGTTGTACTCAACAATTTTTGCCATACCCAGAGGAGTCTCAATAACAGCATTGCGCTTTGGAGCACGGTTCTTAAAGTCACGATAGGCTTCAAACTCATAGCGCAAGCAGCACATTAAGCGACCACACGCACCAGAAATCTTAGTGGAGTTCAGAGGCAAATCCTGCTCTTTTGCCATGCGGATAGAAACTGGCTCAAAAGAGAGACCAAACCTTCTACAGCAGAGCTCTTGTCCACAGTGACCGTAGCCACCAATAACCGCCGCTTCTTCTCTGACGCCAATCTGACGCATATCAATGCGCTCGTGAAGCTCATGAGAAAGCTCACGGACAAGCTGCCTAAAGTCCACACGATCATCAGCCGAGAAGTAACACACGACCTTCTCGCCATCAAAAAGATACTCGACACCAATGGGCTTCATCTCAAGTTCTTCTTGAACAGCAAACTTCCTGAACACAGGAAGCGCAGCCTCGCCCTTAGCGGCAAGCTCTTCTGCGCGAGATAGATCTTCTTCAGTTGCTACACGAACAACGTCTTTGAGCTCGGCTTTGTTTGTCTTGTACTCAAACTCCTCCTGAGAAATCTCACGAGGATCAGCAACAGCAAGACCAATCTCTAGACCGCGCTCGGTCTGGCAGATAACGTGATCACCCTCAAGAACGCCAGACTCCTTTGGATCAAACCAAAGGTCGCGCGCGGCGTATTCAAATTTCACCGGGACAACGGTGGGCATGTAAGTGCCTCCTTGATATGCAGCAGCATAACCTCAAGGGTTAGCTGGGGAGAAACAGAGCGGTCCAGGTTGTATTGAGCCTCTTGCACTGCAGCAAGAGCCCCCAAAACACCCTGGGTATGAGTTTGAGATGCAACACGGTCAATAATGCCTGCTGCATCCGTATTTACTATCTCTTCATCAACCGCTTCGCAACACAACAGTACGTCGCGAAGAAGCGATTCCAGAATTGCCAACATTTCTATGATACCCGAACGCTCGCGCGCTGTGAGTTCTCGCTTATTTGCCGCCTCAACCTGCTTTAACGCAGCGCTGGTAAGAAAGTCTTCATTTTGAGCGAGGGCCTCTTCTTGAGCTCGCCTTACATCCCCTAGAGGAATTTTTGCAGCTTCTATCAGCTCTTTTGCGGAAGTGAGTACATCCCACGAGTCATTTCTGAGCAGATTGCCAAAAACATCAATGAGCTGTCTGCGAATGTTTTTTCGCGTAGAAGACTGCAAAAACTCCACGGCTCTACCAGGGGTTCCTGTTGCTGCAAGCGCAATACGAGCTTCCTGCTCTGTGGCGGAAATCTCTCGCATAATAGCGGCTTTAGCAGCAGCGTCAGTGAGTGTTCTAAACGCAACTACCTGACAACGAGAAACAATGGTGGGAAGCACCGCAGAAGAAGAACGTGCAGACAGAATAAAGATGGTGTCTGCAGGTGGCTCTTCAATAGTTTTGAGCAGTGCATTTGCAGAATTTTCTCTGAGCAAATCAGCGCGGTCAATCACGTAAATCTTATGAGTCGAGCGCATGGGCGCCAGACTAACATCAGCGATGAGCTGACGAATCTGCTCAATGAGGTAGCCATTTGCGGAGGCTGGGGCAAGTACGTGAACGTCAGGGTGAGTACCGCGAGAAATACGAATGCAGTCGTCACAGGCAGCGTCACCGCCCTGAGCACAGAGAACACACTGCGCCAGAGCTTTGGCTGCAAGACCTTTTCCAGAGCCAGGAGCTCCTACAAACAGATAGGCGTGGCCAAGCTTGTGCTCATGAAGTGCGCGTGCAAGCAGATTTTGAACTTGAGGTTGATCCTGAAGACGGGTAAGTGCCTGAGGAAGTGGATAGGTGCTATGAGTAGTATGTGTGCTCTCTTGAGTCATAAACGCGTCACTCACCAAGCTCACAAATACCAGGAATAAGATCTGCTAACAGCTGACGAGTACGTGTACGAACCTCATCAATTGTGCCATCTGCATCTACAGCTTTTACACGCTCAGGCTCATCTTGCAGAAGTTGCTTATAACCAGCAAAAACTCGCTCCTGGAAGGCAACACCTTCTGCTTCTAGTCTATCGGCGTCATTTTGCGTAGCACGCGCATGAGCAACTGTTGGCTCAAGCATAAAGACAAGAGTTCTATCAGGAGAAACCCCACAGCTTCCCAAGCGATTTGCACGGTGCACAAGGTCTGTATCAAGACCGCGACCAGCTGCTTGATAAGCAAAGGTGGAGTCATAGAAGCGATCACACAAGACGACTTTGCCCGCAGCTAGAGCTGGTCGAATAACCTCTCCTACCAGCTGAGCACGACTTGCTTCATAGAGCAACAGCTCACACTCATCGCACATCATGCCGTTTTCTGGATTAAGTACCACGCCTCTGATCTGCTCAGAAATAGCAGTTCCACCAGGCTCACGAACAAAGACCACATCAAAGCCAAGAGCTTCAAGGTCTTCTCGCAGAAGAGAAGCTTGTGTTGACTTGCCACACCCATCAACGCCTTCAAGCGTGATGAACAGGCCTTGAGATGTACGTGCGTCTTTGTTCATGCTTCCCTCCCTCTTAACTATCTCACGATACAGGCAGATTGTGTTTCTCGCCATGAATATTCTAAAGGTTTTGCGCATTTCCACATGAAGAGCGCTCAAAAATGGGTAAAAATACGTATGGAGCGGGCGTTGGAGAGGGACGCTCGTTCTTCCGAAAACGGTGCACCTCTCGATGCACCGTCATACGTTTATTTTTTTGCTGCCTTGGTGGATTTGGTGCTCTTAGTACTCTTACGAGCGCCTCTACGCGAGGCAGTTTTCTTTTCTTTACCAGGGCAATCGTAGTTTGGACAAAGCTTCCAAGGACCACGCTGAGTAGTAACAACCACCATAGGAGCGCCACAATCTGGGCAGACCTCATCGGTCTTCTCGAGCTTTCCGCGAGCAGGCAGAGGATAGCTGGTCTCGCACTCCTCGTAGTTGGTGCAGCGAATAAAACGCTTGCCCGTACGCTCTGACTTGTGGGCCACCAGGTCCCCGTGCTTGCCATTGGCCTTGCAGGTTGGACACTCACCCACAATAAGATCTGGCTCTGCGTTTGTAGGACAAGCAGGATTAATGCAAGTCTCATACGCGCGCTGTCTAAACGGCTGAACCTTTACGCGAGGGGCACCACACTCTGGGCAGACACCGGCCTCTCCCTCAAGCGGCTCAACGCGTCCCTGAGGCAGTGGATAGGTAACATCGCAATCTGGCCAACCCATGCAGCCAACAAAGCTTCCACGAGTCTTCAGGGAGCTCTTAGCAACCAAGTCTTTGCCGCACTTAGGGCAGGTTCCCACCTTTGCGTCAGCAGTAACTGCATCAGCAATGGCCTCAGACAGGTCTTCTTTATGGTCAATGAGCGTATCAATCATGCCTGCAAGCAGGGCTCTTGAGTGGGTAACAACGCCATCACGTGTATCTTTACCCTCAGCAACGCTTGTCATATCGGACTCAAGCTCTGCCGTCATATCAGGCGAGGTAATGTGTGGTGCAAACTGCGAGAGCGCATCAACAATTGCCATACCAAGCTGACTTGGCTCAACAGGATCATTCTTGAGGTATTTACGCTGGTAGAGCGTATCAATAATGGAGGCACGTGTGGACTTTGTGCCAAGGCCTCGCTTCTCCATCTCTTGAATAAGCTTGCCCTGGCTATAGCGAGCAGGTGGCTCTGTCTGCTTTGCATCAAGCGACAAAGACTGAATGGAGACAATCTCTCCCTCGCCGACATCAGGAATCTGATCGTCTTTCTTAAGGCCAAAGGGATAAATCTCTCTAAAGCCTGGCTCAGCCAGTACGGTTCCATTTGCAACAAAGGGCTGACCAGCAATATCAAGGGTAATCTTAGTACCGCTCATAGTAGCTGGACCCATAAGGGTTGCTAGGAACCTTCGAGCAATCAAGTTATAAAGCTTCCAAGCTGCAGGCTGCAAAGCATCTGGATTTGCTGCTGCCGTTGGATAAATTGGTGGGTGGTCGGTAGACTCCTGCTTGCCACGCGTTGCGTGCAGCTTTGACTGACCCAAAAGCTTTTTGCAGGTAGGAGCATACTGAGGAACCGCGGACAGCGTACGAACACAATCCTTCAAGTCAAGCGAACTTGGATAGACCGTGTTATCAACACGTGGATATGAAATCAAGCCGTCCATGTACAAAGACTCTGCCAAACGCATAGTTCTAGCTGGCGAGATACCCTCTGCAGCTGCAGCCGCCTGCAGCGACGTGGTGTTAAATGGAGCTGGTGGCTGCTGCTTTCTGCTACGAGACTCAATCTCGACAACCGTTGCCTGCGTTTGATCCTTAACAACTGCGTAAGCTGCATCTGCTTCTGCCTGATCCCAGAATCTTGCGGTCTGGTGAACCATCTTAAAGGTTGCTTCCGCATCATCTTCTGGAGCAGCAACACCAGAAATGACCCAATAGTCTTCTGGCTTAAATGCAAGGCGCTCACGCTCACGCTCAACAACAAGTGCCAGCGTAGGAGTCTGAACACGACCAGCAGAGCGCGTATTACCCAGACCGCCAAAACGTGCGGTGGTCAGATAACGGGTCAGTACGGCACCCCAGATAAGGTCGATATACTGTCTGGACTCGCCTGCGGCAGCCAGGTTGTAGTCAAGGTCTACCAGGTTATTGAAGGCGGTCTCAATCTCTGTCTTGGTAAAGGCAGAGTAGCGAGCACGGAACACTGCCAAGTTAGGGTTAACGGAGAGCACCTGCGCCAGCGCATCAGAACCAATAAGCTCACCTTCGCGGTCAAAGTCTGTACCGATGATGACAGACTCTGCCTTCTTAGCAAGATTCTTAAGAGCTCGAATAATCTCTTTTTCTGCAGGTTGTTTATCTACAGGGGCCCAAATCAAATAGGGTAAGCTGGGGATTTTCCAACCCTTAAGGTCAACGCCGTCGGCCATAAAAGGCTTGCGCTTAACCTTGTACGGGGGGCGCTCCAGGCCATCTGGAACATCTGCAGGAAGGTGCTCCCCTTCTGCAGTTTCTCCGTACCAGCCCTCTTCCTTGTCAAACTTGAGAGCCAAAGGAAAATCCGGCTGGAGAATATGACCGCGAAGACCAATAGCAACATGGTCTTCTCCGCCACGTCTAAAACGATAAACAGGAGTGTTGTATACCTTGTCTGTCTCAGGCTTACCCGATTCAGATAGAAGGCGAGCAATCTGCTGCGCTGCGTCGTTTTTCTCGGTAACAACTAGAATCAAAGAACAACACTCTCCAAAGTAAAAATGAAACTATTAGATTTTGTCTAGCTCATGCTGCTCGTAGTCCTCGCGGCTCCACTTAAGAGCAGCTTTGCCATCACGGGCAATAATGACGTAGCGAGCAACTGCCAGAGCAACTTCATACAGCAGGATAAGAGCTGCAAACATCAAAATCATGGTGACAGGTGATGCGTCAGGAGTAACTACTGCAGAAAGAATCATCAGGCCAACATAGACATAGCGCCACTGCTCACGCATATCCTTGTAAGGAACAAGGTGAAGAATAGCCAGGTAGAAAATAACTAGTGGAAGCTGGAATGCAACGCCAAAGCCAATCTCAAACATCATAATAATGTTGAGATAATCGCTTGCTTCGTTAATGGTTCCTGCAAACTCCTGCGACTGACCAATCATCCAACCAATTGCAGTGTTCAAAATGATGAAGTAGCAGAACAGCATACCCAAGAAGAACAAGGTAATCATAGCGGCTACGGTAGGAACAACCCACTTGCGCTCTTTAGCGTTAAGCGCAGGCAAGAAGAACGCCATAATCTCCCAGATGATGATAGGTGTACAGATAATCACCGAGAAGAAGAAAGCCACCTTAAACCTGATACTAAAGCCACCAAGGACCGAGATAACCGTAAGCTTACCATCGGTTAAAAACTCCCTGATAGGGTCAATCAAAATCTCAATCAGTGCAGGTGTAGCAAAATAAATAATGATTGCGGTAACAAAAAGCGATACCACCACAATGGTCACACGACGACGGAGTTCTCCCAGGTGATCAAAAAGTGGCATACGAGCTGGAGTAATAGGCATTACACACGAAAGCTGGACTTATGCGTCCTGGCTTTCTCCCTCCTCTCCAGCAACTTCTTCTTTCTTGTCTTCTGCCATAGAGCGAGAAGAACGTGCAGATCCAAGGTTATAGAGGTCTTTTGCAGATGGAGCTGCAGCAGGAGTTTCTTCTGCAGCCTTAGGTGCCACGTACTCAGTTACCTCTGTAGAATCATCGGAGAAAGCAACAGAAGACGTAGCTTGTGGTGCAGCTGCAAGAGCCTCGCTACCGGAAGCGGTTTCTGGCTGCTCAACCTCCTGAGTCTGCTCAGCTTGCTTAGTCTGCTCAGCAGCAGCCTTCTCAGCTGCCTCACGCTCCTCCTTGAGGCGAGCACGACGCTCAGCAAAGGTCTCCTGATGGTCAGTATCCTCGCGGTCAGCATCAGATGCAGCATTTTTGAGCTGCTCGGAGCGCTTGGGCTTCTCGTGAAGTGCATCCGCTGCAGGATCAAGTAAGTCTGCACGGACAACTTTATTAAAGCCTTCTTGCGCGTTCTGGAACTGTCTAAGAGCACGACCAAGCGTGCGACCCATACCAGGTAATTTATCAGGACCAAATACTAAAAATGCAAAGAGCAAAATTAGTACGAGCTCTGTTTCTCCAATGCCAAACACAAGCAATACCTTTCTGGAACAAACATAAACAAGCTCTTTGAACCGTTTCTCAAAGAGCTTGCAAGTTACCAAACCTACTTGCGAACGTTAAGGTCTTTATCGACCCCAAGAAGCGAAAAGACACGCTCCACGTTTTTCTGAGGATTTGCAACAACAAGCACAGAACCACTCTCTTGTGCTCGATGTGCGGCACCCACTAAAACGCCAATACCCGTCGAATCAATATAAGCTACCTCAGCAAAATCAGCTTCAACTTCTTTTGCTCCATCGGCGAGCGCGGTATCCAAAGCATCGCGAAGCTCAGAGGCGTTTGATACGTCTACCTCGCCCTCAATGCGAATAATGGCCTTTTCATCTGTAATTTCAGAGCTTATCTCTAGAGCCATAACTCCTCCTTACTTAGTGTTATTTGAAGAGGTAGAGGTGTTTCCGTTTAATGCATCAAGAACTTTCTGTGCATTATCCCTCACACCGGCGCTATTATCGGAATCTTTCTCAATTGCCTTCTGCAGTGCCTCTTTTGCAAGATCTACTTGATCAGTAACACGATACATCATTCCCAAATTAAGCCAACCGCTAGCATAGTCTGGAGAGCGATCTGTTACTGCCTTAAGCGCCTCAACGGCACCCGTTTGGTCTCCTGCATAGAACTGCGCAATAGCCCTATCAACACGAACCTCATCAGAATCATTTGAAGCAAGATACGTATCGTACTCGGCAATTGCCTTGTTGATCAGCTGTAAAGACTGCTTCTGAACAGAATCGTCTTGAGAGGAGCTCTTAAGTGCCATTCCCCAGCCTAGATACGTACGAGCCAAATCAAGATGTGCTGGTAGATTATCTGGATTGGACTGAATAGCAGACTCTTTTTCTTCTGCCTGTTTCTGATAGACCTGGTTAATGGCCTCAGGAGAATTCTGATGGTTCTGATTCTGCTTTTGAGAGTTAGAGAAAATGCTGGCCAGGGAAGGCAACATCATAGAAATAGCAATAAAGAGCGAGAATACTCCAATAGCAATCTTCATGCCTGTAGAAGGACCTGGTTTTTTAGGAGCCTCATCGGGCTTGCGGTCCTTTGCCTTCTTTTTTGCGGTCTGGTTTGCCATAGCAACCAGCTCTTTTTCTGCCTTCTGTTCTGGTGTAAGTTCTGGCTTTGAAGTATTAGTTGGCATTCAACATCCAATCGCTTTTTCTAAACATAGTTAATCAAGATACGGCAGAATGGGTTTACTTTCAAAGTAAAAACCAAAGTTACACAAGCTATCCCCAGACGCTCTGACCACGATCAACTTTTGCTAGTCGAGCACTTACCTGTTTAACAGCAACAATAAAGACATCAAGTGCTGCATCAAGCTCTTCCAACGTTGGGTAACTTGGAGCAATTCTGATATTAGTGTCAAAGGGGTCCTTGCCACTTGGCCACGTAGCACCTGCAGGCGTCATGGTAACGCCCAACTCATGTGCGCGAGAAACAATTGCACGCGCAGAGCCAACAGGACCATCAAATGAGATAAAGTATCCGCCCTTAGGATGGGACCAGGTTGCAACAGCTAAATCGCCCAGGCCTTCCTGCAGCTTGCGTTCCACCAGATCAAAACGTGGTCGGAGCAACTCAGCATGCTTTTGCATATGAGCTTCAATGCCGTGCGTATCTTTGAGGAAACGTACATGCGCCAGCTGAGAGATCTTCTCGGGAGAAACACGAGCAACCTTAAAAGCGCTCTGAATCTCTTTAATGTCTGCAGAGCTTGCGGCAACCCATGCCATGCCTGAGCTTGGGAAGGTTACCTTTGCCGTTGAGGCAAAAGCAATCACCAGGTTCTTTTGAACATCGTCTGCAGCAACCTCTGCAAGTGCATCAAAGATATTGAGAAGCTGAGGAGCCTCAGATTCTGGTACAAAGGCATGAATTGCGTAGGCGTTATCCCAGAAGATTCTAAAGTCAGGAGCTGCCGGTTTGAGGTTTGCAAACGCACGGACAACCTCATCTGAATAGGTGATACCGGTAGGGTTTGCAAAACGTGGTACGCACCAAATTCCCTTAACAGAGCTGTCGTTCTCAACAAGCTCCTTGACCACGTCCATATTTGGACCATCTTCAGTCATAGGTACGGCAACGTTTTCAAGTCCGTAATGCTGTGTAATAGCAAAATGGCGGTCATAGCCTGGAGCAGGGCACAGGAACTTGAGCGTGGTACCCTGAGCCTTTGCAGCTGTCATTTGCTCTGCCCAAGAAGGCTGACCAGCAAAACCGTGGGTTACGGCATGAGAAATGATGTCGTGCATAATGTTAAGGCTTGAAGAGCCGTTTACAATGACCTGATCAGCAGGTATGCCTGTGAGCTCTGCAGCGAAGGCTCGTGCAGAAGGAAGACCCCAAGGGTCTCCATAGTTGTCTGCAAAAGAGCCGCTGTCAGTCAGGTCAGAAGTAGAGTTCAGCTCGTCAAGCAGAGGCTTAGACAACGCCGTCTGTGCAGGGCTTGGCTTTCCGCGCGCCATATCAAGTTTGAGGTTTTTCTCGCCAAGTGCACGAGCTTCTTGTCCAATAAGCTCAAGAGCCTGGTTAAGCTCAGCATCGCTCATCTTCTGATAAGCGTTTTGCTCAGAGGTTGACTTTGGCTGGAATAGCTCGCGAGAAACTAGCTCAAACATAACACTCCCCTTTTTGGTCTTTGCGTGATACAAAGTATAGGTGATTTGAAAATCGACGCGACAAGGAGAATCATGGCAAATTCTGCACAGCCTGGCATGCGCTCGGAGGCATATGGCGAGCTCCAGCACCTTGTTGATAATCTTTATAAGCGCAAACCTTCGGGCACAGTCACTAAGGTTGACGTGCTGATTCAAGCTGAAGTAGACGATCTTGAAGAAGATTTGCAAGAAGTTATTGAGTTGATTCCCTCTGGCACATATGTCCGTGCTCGCCTCTGCGATCAGATTAACTCAATTGTTACGGCGCACGGTTGGGGCTTTACCTACGGCACAGTTGAATAGAAAGAGTCGTACGTCTCATTAGGTTCATTCTTGTACGGCGTCTTCCCTTAAGCCGCTCTGCCTTTGACGCTTGTGAAACTCTGCGATATGTACAAAAAGTAGGCCCAAGATTGCAGAAGCAAACGATGCGGCGAGAACAGCTACTTTAGCTGCAAGAATCTCCCCTGCGTCTGGGAATGCAAGGTTGGAAATAAGAATTGACATGGTAAAGCCTAAGCCACCCATAAGACCAACGGCTGTAATCTGAATCCAGTCAACCTTTGCAGGAAGTTTGCAGATTTTAACCTTTACCAACAGGAATGTCACAAGAATAATTCCCAATGGCTTTCCAAGAACGGCGCCAAAGAATACGCCGTGAGCAATGTTACTGCTAAGAAGCGCACCAAAATCTGCCCCCACCAACGTAATCTGCGCGTTTACAAACGCAAAAATAGGCAGAACAACAAAGTTTACAAAGACGGAAATATAGTGCTCAACACGCTGAAGCGGTGGAGTTACGTGGTGCATGACCTGCTCAATAGAGTTAGCACCATGTGTAAAGTCATGCTGACCCAAAACGTGATGCTCATCGTCGTAGTGATCGTCAAGCTCACGAGCGCGTCTTGAAAGCCAGCTTCCCAGCTTGCTCAAGCGAACATCAGAGTGAGATGGCAAGAAGAAGGCAAGAAGAACGCCTGCAAGGGTTGCATGAATTCCCGAGTGGTACATGCAGACCCAGAGAACCAAACCAACAAGCAAATAAGGACCAGAAGAATAAATCTTCAGGCGATTCATTCCCCACAAAATAACAAGAACGCCAAGAGAAGCTGCTAACCAGGCAATATTTGGCGTGTGACCATAGAAAAGCGCAATGACCACAATAGCCAGGATATCGTCGGCAATAGCAAGTGTCTGGAAGAACACCTTAGTCTGCGGACTAATTTTGTTTCCTAAGAGCGACATAACGCCAAGCGCAAAGGCAATATCGGTTGCAATTGGTGTTGCCCATCCATGAGGGGCAGTGCTTGCGTTAAGCGCCAGATAAATAAGAGCAGGAACTGCAACGCCACCAACAGCCGCAAGCATAGGAAGCATTGCCTGTCTTGGCTTTCTGAGCTGGCCAACAGTTACTTCATACTTGAGCTCAATGCCTACAAGTAGGAAGAAGATTGCCATAAGGAAGTCATTCACAAAGGTTTCTAGAGCCATATGCGCATGAATCATTCCAAGCGAGAAACTCATTTGGACTTCAAGAATATCTCGAACCACCTCATGAGCAGGTGAGTTGGCAACTACAAGTGCAATAAGAGCCGCAAGCACCATGACTGCTGCTGCAATAGTGCTGTTAGAGGTGATTTTCTTTAGAGAAGAGCGCTGACTAATTCTTCTTACAACTGCGGGCTCTCTATAAATACTAGACATTATCTGCCGTTCTCTCTTTATCTAAATGGTATTGACCGTTAGCTATGAAAGTTTTTCTCGATGTATATGCCTAGTGTACCGTCTACCTACCGTTGAGGGCAACTTGTCATATCTCAAGAAAACGGGGTATATCTCTATGTAAAATGTGGGTAATAGAAAGTCAACGTTTAGCTACTTGTAGCACGTATATATTTGGAGCGGATAATGGACACTAAACGAATTGCCATCATCACAGACTCAGGAACTAATGTCCCACCTGATTTTGTTGCTGAACACAATATTCGTATCACCCCACTTCGCATCAACTATTCTGACGGCTCTTCCTATGAGTCTGGTATTACCATTACGCCAGCAGAGCTTGTTGCTCGCTTTGAAGAAGAAGTTCCTAAGACTTCACTTCCTTCTCCTGAAGGCATTAAAGCTGCCTTTGATGATGCAAAAGCAGCTGGTTACGAGGGTGCTGTTTACGTTGCAATTTCCTCCGGACTTTCTGCTACCTGCGATACTGCTCGCATGATTGCAGAGTCCATTACAGACTTCCCTATTTATGTTGTTGATACCAAAAACATTGGTATTGCTTCTGGCCTTATTGTTATTGAGGCTCAACGTCTTATTGATCAGGGCCTTTCTCTTGAGGAGATTGGCGCCAAACTCGACCAGGCTTCTCTGAACACACGCGTATACTTCTCCGTTCCAAGTCTTGAGTATCTGCGCAAAGGTGGCCGCATTTCTGAGGCAATTTATCGCATTGGTTCCATGTTGAACATCAAACCTGTTCTTACCTGCGATGAAAACGGCAAATACACCATTGCCAAGAAGACTCGCGGTTGGCAGAAGTCTCTTGCAGGACAGATTGCGCTAGGATCAGCTTTTGCTCAGCAATTTGACCGCGTCCATGTAGGAATTTGCTGCTCTGCGCCAAATATCATTTACTCCGAAATGGAAGCCATGATTAAAGAGGCAATCCCTAATGTCACTGACTTTAGGTATGTCGAGGCTGGCTCGGACCTTGTTGTCCATACGGGACCAGGCCTTGTTGGCTATGCTGTATTTGGCTACTAAAAGTTAATTGCCTCATGCAACTAAGAACAGCCGTCTACTCAGGCGGCTGTTTTCTTGTAGAGAGTATGTGTGGCGAGAAGATCTTCTCGCCCTACGCTTCTGGGGTTACAGCAATGGCTGGTCAGCGAAGAAACCATGGTCGTCAAGAAGATTGGAGCCGTCAGCAGCTTCAGTTGCCAGCTGATCGCAGCGCTCGTTAAGCGGATGACCCGCGTGACCCTTGACCCACTTGAAGCTCACCTCATGGTCTTCCATGGCGGAAAGCAAGCGCTTCCAAAGGTCTACGTTTTTGACCGGCTCTTTAGAAGCCGTTTTCCAACCTTTTCTGATCCATCCCGAGACCCATTTTTGATTAAACGCATCAACCACATACTTTGAATCGGAATAGAGCTCTACCTGACAAGGACGCTTAAGGGCCTCAAGTGCAACAATGACACCGAGGAGCTCCATACGGTTATTTGTAGTGGTTTTATAACCCTGACTGAACTCTTTTGTATGCTGCTGTCCAGAGGGGTCGGTATACAGAAGCACGGCCCCATAGCCACCAGGACCAGGGTTTCCTCGAGACGCACCGTCTGTATAGACTGTGACGTGCATATATGAGGTTGCAGCCTCCATACCAAATCTCCTCTAAAACGTGCGTTGAACGTACTTACTTTGCCTCAGCCCAATTGGAACCATAGCTGACATCAGCAATCAAAGGAACACGCAAGGTTACAACGTCTTCCATGGTCTCTTTTACCAGTTTAGAAACTGTCTCAACCTCTGACTCGAGGACTTCCAAGTCAAGTTCGTCGTGAATCTGGAGAATCAGCTTTGATGCAAGACCTTCATCACGCAGGCGTTTCTCGACATTAATCATTGCAATTTTGATAATGTCTGCGGCACTTCCCTGCATAGGGTGATTCATAGCAGTGCGCTCGCCAAAGGCAATGAGCTGGCGATTTGACTGGTTAAACTCTCTAATGTGGCGCTTACGACCATACATGGTAAGAGCGTAGCCACACTCGTGAGCAGTACGAACGGAATCATCAAGATACGCGCGAACGCCAGGATATGCGTCGAAGTAGCGGTCAATCATCTCTTGCGCTTCCTTGCGGGAAATCTTAAGAGACGTTGCCAGACCAAAGGCCTGCTGACCATAGACAATGCCAAAGTTAACTGCCTTAGCACGGCTACGAAGTGCTGGAGTAACCTCTTCAACAGGTACGCCAAAGACGCGTGCAGCAGTTGCTGCATGGAAGTCAGCACCAGAGTTAAATGCTGCTACCAGGTGCTCATCAGCTGAAAGGTGTGCCAGCAAGCGCAGCTCAATCTGGGAGTAGTCGCAGGCGAGAAAAACGCTGCCCTCGGGAACGGTAAAGGCAGTACGGACACGATGTCCCAGCTCAGAGCGGGTAGGAATGTTCTGCAGGTTTGGATCAGAGCTGGAAAGCCTTCCTGTTGCAGCAACGGTCTGATTGAATGTGGTGTGGATGCGCTTATCGCCACGAATAAGCGCAGGAAGCGCATCGAGATAAGTTGATTTGATCTTGGCACGCTCACGATACTCAAGAACATCAGCAACAATCTGGTACTCCTGCGCCAGGTCTCCTAGAACCTTTGCGTTGGTGGAGTAAAACCCGGTGCGCGTCTTTTTGAGGCCATAGGTTGGAAGTTTAAGCACGTCAAACAAGATATGAGAAAGCTGGCTTGGAGAATCCAAGTTAAAATCCTCGCCTGCTGTCTGGTGAATACTTGCCACACGCTGCGCAATATCTTCACCCAGCTCCAAAGACTGCTTAGCAAGCTCTTGAGGATCAACGTAGAGACCACGACGCTCCATCGCAGCAAGTACAGGCAAAAGTTGCATCTCTAGAGAAGTAAAGAGCTCCAAGGAACCGTCATCTTCAAGCTTTTTAGTGAGCACAGGCACAAGAGCCCTAGCAGCTACAGCTCTGAGTGCTGCCGCAGGAATCTCATCTGTAGGCTCAGGAAGCTCAGAGCCAAAGTACAGCTCAACCAAGCCGTTGATATCAAAGCTTGAACGATCGGACTCAAGTAGATACGCAGCAACACCCGTATCAAAAAGTCGATCAGAATCAATGGTCTCAATATCCAGTTTCTGTGGCTCAGATGAATCAACAGGACTTACCTCATGAAGCAGTGCCTTGACATCGTCTGCGGCAACACGGGCTTCTCGCAAAATACGAAAGAGTGCTGCGGTGGCGTTTTCTCCCTCAAATTTGAGGAGCGCCTTTTCTGTAGACACCCAAAGCGTGCGAGAAAGGCTAAAGAGGGCTCCAGCGTCCGCAGCTGAATCCTCTGCAACGCCAATCCACTCCTGGTTCTCAATTGCAGCAGTGAGTGCAGCAGATGCGTCTCCTGCCTGCAGAAATTCTGACGGAATAGGAAGTGCAGGTATAGCGGAGGCAGTTTGTGTGACTGCGCCAGCAGCAGACCCACCAGCCATGCGGGCAAGCCTTGAGGTCATACCGGTAAAGCCCAAAGCCGAGAAAGCCTTGACTACGTCATTTGGATCAAATGTTGGGAACTTAGCGTCGTCCAGGTTGATATCAAGCGGCGCATCAGTGCGAATAGTTGCCACCTTACGGGAAAGCAGCGCGTCATCAATGTGGGCGCGAAGGTTTTCTCCCACCTTGCCCTTGACCTCATCAGCATGGGCAATGACCTGATCAAGCGAGCCATACTCCACAATCAGCGCAGCGGCTTTCTTGGGGCCAATTCCAGGAACGCCCGGAATGTTATCGGAAGAATCTCCCTTAAGGCCATAGAAATCTGGGACAAGCTCTGGCGTAATACCTGCATAGAGATCCGCCACGGTCTCTGGCGTCATAATTGAAACGTCAGAAACGCCTTTACGCGTAGAAACAATTTTGACGTTTTCTGTGGAGAGCTGATACATATCGCGGTCACCCGTGAAGAGCAGCATCTGATAGCCCTCTGCCTCACCGCGGCGGGCAAGGGTACCCAAGATGTCGTCGCCCTCCCAGCCTTCAAGCTGGCAGACAGGAACATCCAAAGTCTTGAGCAGCTCCTTGACTATGGGAAACTGTGCGTGCAAAGCAGGATCCATAGGAGGACGCTGAGCCTTGTACTGAGGCAACATATCAATGCGAACCTGTGGCTTGCCCTTATCAAAGGCACAAATGACACCGTCTGGTGAGAAGGACTCAACAAGCTTGATAAACATGTTGAAGAAGCCAAACAACGCGCCGGTTGGCGTACCATCTGGTGCTGCCATAGGCTGACGGATTGCATGGAATGCTCGGTGCATGAGCGAGTTTCCGTCAATAACGGCAATGGTTCTACGTGGTTTAGCTGCACCTTCTTTGGTTGATGCAGCCTCGTTTTGATCTGTAGTATCAACTGGCATAGTAGTATCAGACATACCTGCTCCTCTTAGTTTTGTGTGCTTCTATTGTACTAAGAGTTCCTCTGCTTATGCGCGCCAGAGCCCATGGAAACAAAGCCCACATCTCATTTGGGCAGCGGCCAAAATTTTTTGTAATCGTTATGTTTCTGTTTGTATCCTCGCCACTCTGCCTCTGCCAAACGTGCGAAAATAACAATCAACATAACGTGCCCAGCACGCGAGAAAACAGACAAACTGCCAGCATTTACCCACAAGGAGGGGCTGTGGCTCACGACAAAGTTTCTCAGGAATTTGGCTCACTTCTCTTTACCGACGCAGATATGCAAGAACGTCTGCCAAGGCCAACGTACAAGAAACTTCGTAGTGTCATCCAGGACGGCAAGCCGCTTGACCTCGACATTGCAAACGAGGTTGCGCATGCCATGAAAGAGTGGGCACTTGAAAAAGGTGCTACTCACTTTACACACTGGTTCCAGCCTCTCACAGGTATTACTTCCGAGAAGCATGACAGCTTTATGACTCCTCAGGGAAACGGCACTATTTTGATGTCCTTCTCGGGAAAAGAGCTGGTACAGGGCGAGCCTGACGCATCAAGCTTCCCTTCTGGCGGACTTCGCGCCACGTTTGAGGCTCGTGGTTACACGGTTTGGGATCCTGCAAGTCCAACCTTCATCAAAGATGAAGTTCTCTGCATTCCAACAGCATTTATTTCATACACCGGAGAAGCTCTAGACAAGCGTACTCCGCTACTTCGCTCTCAGGTTGCCCTTGAGAAGCAGGCCAAGCGCGTTCTTGCACTTTTTGGACAAGAGCCTTCTCGCGTTGTTACAAACATTGGCCCTGAGCAGGAGTACTTCCTTATCAAAGAGGAAGACTTTGAGCAGCGCCCTGACCTTATCCTTTGCGGTCGTACTCTCTTTGGTTGTGAGCCAAGCAAGGGCCAAGAGCTTGATGAGCACTACTTTGGCGCCATTCGTCCAACCGTCAACAACTTCATGAAAGAGCTTGATGACGAGCTCTGGAAGCTGGGCATCCCTGCAAAGACCAAGCATAATGAGGTTGCTCCTTGCCAGCATGAGCTTGCGCCCGTCTTTGAGCAAGGTGCACTTGCTATTGACAACAACCTCCTGACCATGGAGAAGCTCAAGCTTCTTGCAACTCATCACGGTCTTGCTTGCCTTGAGCACGAGAAGCCCTTTGAGTACGTCAACGGCTCTGGTAAGCACGACAACTGGTCGCTTTCTGCAGACAACGAGAACCTGCTTGAGCCTGGTGATAAACCTGGCGAGAACCTTCGCTTCTTGATCTTCCTTGCCTGCCTTGTAGCCGCTGTTGACTCACATGCAGATCTTCTGCGCATGTCTGTTGCATCTGCTGGAAACGATCACCGCCTTGGCGCAAATGAGGCTCCACCTGCAATTGTTTCCGTCTTTTTAGGCGCTGCACTTTCTGTAATTGTTGATGATCTTATTACTGGCTCCGATGTCCACGGTGCAAAGCGTACTCGTATGGATCTGGGCGTACCAACACTTCCTGCAGTTCTTAGGGACAACACAGACAGAAACCGTACCAGCCCCTTTGCGTTTACTGGTAACAAGTTTGAGTTCCGCATGTGTGGCAGCCAGCAGAATCTTTCTGACCCTAATGTTATTTTGAACACCATTGTTGCTGAGCAGTGTGATCGCTTTGCAAATGACCTTTCAAATACCTCTAAGGAGGACTTCACTAAGGAAGCTTTGAGCTGGGTTATTGACACCTTTAAGGCTCACGAGCGCATCCTCTTTGAGGGCAACGGCTACTCAGGCGATTGGGAGAAACTTGCTGAGGAGCGTGGCCTTCCAAACCTCCGTACCACCCCTGAGGCACTCCCTGCAATGGTTGCTCCAGAGAACATTGAGCTCTTTGAGCGCTACGGCGTTCTTTCTCAAGCAGAAGCACAGGCTCGCTACATTGCAAAGGCTGAGCAGTACACCAAGGTTCTTAACATCGAGGCTCGTACCATGCTGTATATGACGCGCCACATGTACCTGCCTGCCCTCTTTACCTACTCAAGTGATGTTGCCTCTTCAGTTGCTGCTAAGCAGGCCATTGGCATCAAGAGTGCAGCAGAGACAGAGATTGTCGAGAAACTCACCGCAGGTATTGACGAGATTTACGCAGCTACCAACAGTCTTGATGAGATCAACACCACAGCTCACCAGATGAAAGATCAGCCTCAGGAGCAGTGCGAATACTACTGCAATGAGGTTCTTCCTGCTATGGCCCGCCTGCGTAGCGCCGTTGACTCCATGGAGCTCATCTGCGGTCACGACTGGTGGCCAGTTCCTAGCTACAACAAGATGCTCTTCTACGTCTAGTGCTTCATCAGAGCTTCTTGGCGAGAAGACCGGTTTTTCTCGCCACTCCACCTTTAAAGCAAAACGGCTCAGTTTACCTGGGCCGTTTTTTTGGTGTCCAAATGTTTAACGTATGGAAAGAGCTATGCGTTAAGAACTATGCATTGGCCAACTTACTGTAGATAGCATGAACGTCTTCAAGCTTGATGAGATTGCCTTCCACATCGGTTGGAGCAGGAGCTATCTGCATTGATTCACTTACTGCTGTCAAATTTAGACGATCTGCATACCAAGGCGTTGGTGTTCCCTCAATAACTGGCGAGAAGAACGAGTCCATTTCTCCCATGTGTTCAGCAGAATCTCGTTTGGTAATAAATTCCTGCCATAAATACGCTGAATACGTATGTTTTGACCCCTGACATACAAATGACCTTATCGTAGAGAAATAAGAAGTGCTTGGCAGAATAACTGAAAGATTATCAAAATCGTCTTTAGTAATTGCCCTATACGCAGCGCTCAGAGGACAAACACAAGCCCTGTACCTACCAAATCCTGTGTCTCTAATAGCTTGATGGGTACTCTCAGAAAATGCGTCAACATTTTCAAACAAACTTTGGATAATTTGAGCGCCTTTATCAAGACCATACTGTCCTAAAAAGAGCGATTCAAACTTCTTGCCCGTATACGTAAGTGCAGGGTCAGGAATAACATACCTTCCACGCAGGCCATTTGTAAGAAGATCGGTCCATTCGTGAGGACGCAAAATCTTTTTCTCATTAAGGCGTTCTTGATTTACCAGTAAAACCAATGGATCTGCAGCGTAGGCATACCAGTGTCCGTTGGCGTCAAAAAACTCAGGGCGCACGTACTGTTCTGTTGAAGAAACTTCAAACGGTTGACAATATGCGGAAGTCTCAAAATTTTGCATGAGAGCTTCGCTTGCCAAGAAAACGACATCGGGTTTCTCAAAACCCCAATCAGTACCAGATTTGGTATCAGAAGTTTCAGACTCCGAACTCTTATCAGAAGTATATGTTTGCTGAATAAACTCCTGAATTTCTTCCTCCGTTGCCTCACCCACCGTAACAGGCATAGAAAACATTCTTGAGTATGTTTCTACCAGGGGCTTTACCGCATCTTTGGAAGTACATAAAAGATTGAGGGAGCCCTCTCGTTGCGCAAGTTGAATAAGCGCTCGAGCGTAGCCTGGAACTTTTGAATTAAGCTGTGGAGGAAGAAGCTCCTGCTGAACATAAGAAATTCCTGGACTCAAAACGTTTGCTACCGTAGCTATTACAGGTGCAGCAACCGCCGAGACAGCCAGGATAATAAATGAGGTTCTTGTAACAGAAGTGGCAGTTGGTGGAGTGATCTTCTCGTCAGGGTCTTTTGGTCCAAAAGTTTTATGCATCTTCTGGCGCAGACAATCTGGGATAAACTTCACGCTACCTCCTTACCTGCTACATAATCCGTCTGGTCAAACAGATTTTATCCAAAAAAGGCTTTTAGTCCAATCAGGATAAGTACTATACCGCCCACCATCTCGGCACGGTCGCCCAGAAGAGAACCAAGTTTTTTGCCAATGAACAGAGCAATGGTGCAGAGAATGGCAGTAATAATGCCAAAGAGCGCCGAGGCAACCAAAATGTCTACACTATGTGCCCTAAAACTTACACCAACAGCAAATGCGTCGATTGCTGTAGCAACAGCTTGAAAGAGCAGCTTTCCATAAGAGAGCGTCGTAGC
>JABZHQ010000076.1:0-4584 GCA_015258765.1 Atopobium sp.
CAGCTTGATAGAACACTTCCTATTGAGGTTGAAGCATCAAGCATTGCTGAGACAGGCATCAAGGTAATCATTCATGTTCACATCAAAGACGACGCAAACGAAATGAGTGTACGAGACAAAATTGTAAGAGCCCTGGCTGGTTCTAGTTGGCTTGCAGGAGTAGGAGCTTAATATGAAGATTGGCATCATTGGAGCCATGGAGCCAGAGGTTGCGCTACTAAAAGCGCAGATGACCGTTGAGCGCACGTATGATCAGGCCCGTATGCAATTTGTTGAAGGCCTTTTGGGAGAAGTTCCTGTAGTTGTTGTACAGTCGGGAATTGGCAAGGTTAATGCAGCAGCATGTACACAGATCCTGATTGATACGTTTGCAGTAACACACGTTATTAATACCGGTATTGCAGGGCTTTTAAACCCTGAGCTACAGGTTGGGGATATTGTTATCTCCTCAGATTTAGTTCAACATGATATGAACGTTGGTCCTCTCAATTTTGCCGCTGGTCAAATTCCAGGTCTTCCGGTTTTCTCGTTTACAGCAGATGAGAGTCTTATTGAGCGCGCACTTGCATCAGCCAAAGAAGTAGCTCCTCAACTGCAGGTTATTTCTGGCCGCGTTGCTTCAGGGGATCAGTTTGTAAGTTCATCAGAGTTAGCAGACCACATCTACACAACGTTTGGTGCTGACTGTTGCGAGATGGAGGGTGCCTCAATTGCTCAGGTTGCTTGGCTTAACCACACACCGTTTGTGGTGATTAGGCTTATGTCCGATAAGCCCGGCACTACTTCAAGCGTTGATTATTTGACGTTTGAGCGTGAGGCTTCTGAGCGCTCTGCCAGAATTACTGCAGCTATTATCAAAAAGCTTGCCTAGTAACCTGAGGTGTCCTTTTGAGGCAACTCTTCTGGGTTAACTGGGTAGCTCCCCCGGGTCAGTTTGCACTTTTCATAAGAGGGAAGGCAGGGCGTAAGAAACAACTTGCGCTGATTTAGCTATTCGAATGTTTTTAAACATAATTGAACGATACTTCGATTATCATTGTCCCGTTATGAAAGTGGTTTGAAAGGTACCGAATGATAACCCTCGGACACTTTTTTGAGATGATGGTTGCCAATCCGTTTTTGGCCCTCGTCGTTGTCCTTGTTTTTGGATGCATTTTTGTAAATGGTGCAACCGACGCGGCTAATGCTATTGCAGAGGCTGTTGGAACTCGTTCAATTAAAGTTAACCATGCAATTATCATGAGTGTTGTATGCAACTTTGTTGGTTTGGTGGCTATGTGCCTCATTTCAACTGCAGTTGCAGACACAATTCTGGGTATGGTTGACTTTGGTAGCAATAACCATGAGGCTCTTGTTGCTCTTGCCGCAGGCTGTGTTGGTATTGTTACTTGGGCAGTAGGAGCTTGGGCTTTAGGTATTCCAACTTCTGAGTCACACGCTCTTATTGCAGGTCTCACCGGTGCAGCACTTGCTATTCATGGTGATTTTGGTGCAGTTAACTGGGGCGAGTGGAGCAAAGTTTTAATTGGTCTGCTTTTCTCGACCACACTAGGTTTTGCCGCTGGTTGGATCATTGTTAAAGCAATCAACAAGCTTTGCGTTAACGTTGATCGACAACGCGCTGATGAGATGTTTGGCCATTTGCAGGTTGTTGGCTCAGCATTTGTTGCTGCTATGCATGGCGCACAGGATGGCCAGAAGTTCATGTCCATCGCCATGCTTGCAATTGCACTTTCCGCGGGTCATGGAGCTGCTGGTGCAGATGTATTCCCGCTCTGGTTGCAGGTACTGTGTGCTGCTCTTATGTCTATCGGTACTGCAATCGGCGGAAGAAAGATTATTAAGAAAGTCGGAATGGAAATGGTAAAGCTTGAGCGTTATCAGGGCTTTGCTGCGTCCTTCTCGGCATCTGCATCTTTGCTGCTTTCCACACTGACCGGTCTTCCTGTTTCAACAACTCATACAAAAATGACCGCCATGATGGGTGCGGGTGCTGCAAAAAATATTCGTTCAGTTAACTGGGGTGTTGCAAAAGAAATGGTAGCAGCATGGGTGTTTACTTTCCCTGGCTGCGGACTTATTGGTTTTCTTTTTGCAAAACTGTTCCTGATGATTTTCTAAGTACGTATAACTGTCTTTTACGAGTTCTATTGAACCACTCAACTTTATTGGAGGATTCATGCTAGGTAAGCCAAAAGAGGATGTCTTCTACACTATGTTCCGCGAGTTTGGCGACAAAATTGTAGAAACCGCTGAAGAGTATGTGGTCATTATGGAAGGTTATCCTGAGACTGCCGCGCGTATTCCTCAGATGAAGGTTTACGAGCGTGAGTGTGACGAGAAGGTCCAGCACATTATGAAGGAGCTTTACGCTTCCTTTGTCACACCCTTTGAGCGTGAGGACATCTCTGACTTGGCTCTTCGTCTTGATGACATTGTTGACGGAATGAATTCTGTTGCAGAGCGCCTTGATCTCTTTAACGTTGGCGATACTCGTAAAGAGGCTATGCAGCTTGCTGAGCTTACCCTTCGCGCATGCAAGACAGTCCAGGAGATGCTGAGTGTTCTGAGTGACTACAAGAAAGATCCTACCGTTATGGAGAAGGCCATTGCAGTAGGACATGTTGAGGATGAGGGAGACCTCATTTACCACAACGCACTCTCTCGCTTGTTCCGTGATGAAATGCCTGGTCGCCACACCGTTGCTTGGCTTCGTATTTTTGACCGCATGGAGACTGTTCTGGATTCCTGTGACGATGCGGCGGGAGTTGTTCGCTCTGTTGTTATGAAGAACGCTTAAGTTCGTCTTCTGCTAACGGTATATACAGACTAAAAACTGCCTTCCACCGGGAGGCAGTTTTTATATTCTCTTTTTGTCCGGTATTGGGGTTAAACTGTTTATATAAAAGAAAGTGGAGGTGCCATGAGCGGCTTCAAGCGTTTTTGCTACATACTCTATGTTCTTGCAAGTGCCTTTGTATTTTTAGCCCTTGCTTTAACGTGGTTTGGTCCTTGGACACATCAGGCAACTAATCTCTTGTTTACCAAGCCTTATCTTATTGCTCTTAACGCTTGTGCGGCTATTAGCATCTTTGGTCTTGTTGTGGTGTTGTTCAGGGCTCTATTCATTAGAAAAACGGTAAAGCTCACGGTTGCAACAGTTGAAGGCGGAACAATCTCCGTCACTAAAGATGCCATTTCTTCTCAGGCAGCCCATATTATTGAAGAAGATGGAACTTGCCTTGCACACCGTGTTAACGTGCAGATTTCTAAGAATAATTCTGTAGCTGTACAGATTGATATTCTCCCTAAAGAGCCCGTTGATGTCACTGCAAAGGGCTCTGAGTTCTACAACGCTCTTCAGTCTGGTCTTGCTATCGTGTGCGGACCTTGTGTTTCTAGCATCAATCTTTCTTTTATCAAGTCAAGTTCCTTCTCTCCAAAAGATGAAGAAAGTGCGTCTTCGCCTCAGTCAAAAGAGGTTGTGCCAGAACCAGAGACTGTAGAAGAGCAATCTTACGAGCAACCTTCCACTCAAGCCGCTGCTCAGCAGACTGGTAAAGACATTCGATTGAGTATTCCAGAGCCAGATGCAAAGGAGGTCACAGACAATGGATAAAAGCTTCTTTCAGAAGATGCAGGAGAAGTGCAAAAAATACGTCGTTGACCATCCAGGTGCCATTATTGGCGGATTTTTGGGCCTCTTGTTTGCAATTCTTTTGTTTACGTTTGGCCTTTTTAAAATGCTAGTTGTTGCATTGTTTGTACTGGTAGGAGTTGCCATCGGTCAGATTTTTGACGGAAAGGCAACCATTTTGGCAAAGATTCGTTCCTTATTTACGGACAGAAACTAGATAGGAGAGAGCTGTGGCAGAAGAGCTTACTAATTCGCAAGAGACCACCTCTGAAGAAATTGTTCCTGCAGAAGAAACAACAGATGTTCCCTCCGATGCAGATCTTGAGGATACAGACTCTCTTACCTTCTCTGGTGGAGTTGTCGAGAAAATCGTCTCGTTGGCATTACGTGACGTCCCCAACGTGGTGGGTGCTCGTGGAAACTGGCTTAACAGAGTTCAGGATGTACTTGGTGCATCTGATACGGCTAAAGGTGTCACTGTAGAGGTGCTGCCTGATAGCTCGCTAAATGTTACCGTTTCTGTTCTTATTAAATATGGTTCTTACGCTCCTCAGATTTTTGAAGACGTTAAACGTACGATTGTCGAGAAAATCACTGGTATGACAGGCCTTGAAGTTTCTGGTGTTAACCTGCGAATTGAAGATGTTTTGACCGAAGAAGAATACGATCGCCTAAAACATCGTTCAGAAGAGCCTGAACAGCTAGACAAAGAAGAGTAAGGTACGCTAAAGTTGTACTGTTTTACGCTTTTATATTAATTGTTTTATTGTTTTGTCACTACAAGCTCCCTAAGCGCAAGGAGTTTTGCCATGAAAAGGCTTTCACGTTGGAGCATGGCGATTGTTGCTACATTTGTATTAGCACTTTCGCTTGTTGGAGGATTTGCAAAGCAAGCGCTTGCAGACACCACCCCTGTTACCTCAGAGGCTGAGCTGCTGGCTGCTATT
>JABZHQ010000077.1:0-4524 GCA_015258765.1 Atopobium sp.
TGCCCTTGGGAAGTCTACCATCACCAAACGTTGCACTTGCTTTGAGAATTCAAGCACAGTTTCTTTGATGAAATCAGGCAAATCCACCGAATCTTTGATGCTTTTAGGCAAAATTTACAGAATCTTTGAGGAAATCAGGCGCGGAGCAAATCAGGCGCGGAGCAAATCAGGCGCGGAGGAAATCAGGCGCGGAGCAAAAATTGAGCGCCCCTAGATTACGCAACTCCCAGGTAGAAGAACGTGTAGTTGAGCACGTTGATTAACGTGTACAGACCGCCAATGACCAGGTAGGGCCAGAGGTGCGCTTTGGTGATTGCGATAAACTCGCGGATGAACGCCGTGGGCCAGTACCAGCCTTTGGTGTGCGAACCGATGCCATCTGCCTTAATGTCCAGGTTGTGGGCGTATTCGGCGCAACGGAAAACGTGGAAATCGCTGGTAACAACCGCGGTGGTGAAGTCGCCGGTTGCGGAGGCAGTGTCGCCGCTCGGTGCACTCGCGTCTTCGGCCGCTGCTGTGGCGGGCGCGCCGTCGGCCGCTGCGGAGGCGCGGTCGGCGCGGATAATGGCTAGCGAGTACCTAAGATTTTCCCAGGTAGTAGTGGACTTGTCTTCCATGAGAATTGCGTTAGCTGAAACACCCTTATCCAGAAGATAATCGCGCATAGCCTGAGCTTCGGAGACCACCTCGTCAGCACCTTGACCTCCAGAAACAACAAACTTTCCGTGTTGATGCTGCTTGTTCCACAGCTCAAGTGCCTTATCAATCCTACCCGCGAGTAGCGGGGTTGGTCGCGGGCCATCAAGTCCAGCACCATGAATGATGATGTAATCGTACTGACGACGGCGGGGAAGGATCCGATATATCCACGAATAAAACAGCAAGGCCACAAAAGTAAACGAGAACCATAAGCCTTCAAGTGTAAAAAGCCCCAGCAAAAAGACAACAACATGACGAGTATCTGGGTCAAAATAATTTACGATAGACGGAGACGCAAGCAGTAAGATAAGAAATCCAGCCATCAAAAACGGTAGCATTGACGTCAGTGAAAATCCGTTATTTTTTACCACAACTATGGTGTTGATCAGCAAGAAACCAATGGTCAGAAATGGTGTCAACAGTACAAGAGTAACCAGAATTAGTCCAAGGATAAAGTTGTTCAGCCTCAGCACCAGAAGAATTGATGACCACGCAAGAGCCGCGAACAGAAAAAGTGCATTGCGGAACTGTCGAGGTTCCTTGATAAATGAGTAAATAAACAGCACACCAGGAACAACCGCTGGAGCCAGCAGGGTGGCGTACAAGAGTATGTATTGCCAATCAAATTGAGCACCAGCGTCTTTAAGTAAGTTATCAATGGGCATGCAAATTCCTTTTTTGACAGCTGGCTTTCTCCACAAAGCGATTCATTGAAGAGGTTCATTTGGCGAGAAACTCATCGACCAGAATTATAACAAAGCGCCTCTGCGTAGCTGCCGAGGTGCTCCTCATAGCACTGCGGAGCAACCGCGTACAACAGAAAAGTGGACAGTTGCCCATTTGATTCGGTGAACGGTAACCGCTCGCCGACAAGCGTTGTTTCACATCGGTCGGAGGTTTGGTTAACGGTATGTTAGCGTACACATTGTCTACGTGCGCAAATATCGGATATTTGCAAACCGCATTTCTCGCCAGCTTAAAATTCATGAAAGACTGCTCAACCTTTCACGGTTTCGTTCTAGCTTTGCGCGAAAAAGTGCTTGAAAATGTACTTCGCGAGTGTTCGTCGTTTTGTTGTGGAGAGGACCCAATTGTGGCTGCAACAAAGCAGCGAGCTTTCGCAAAAACGTTTATAAGCCTCGTCAGTGTCACGTGTATAACGTGCTCCTCCACGAGGTAGGCAGTGTTTCATTGGTAAGAAACACAGATTTTAGGAGGGTTTTATGAAGGGTTATGCAATGCTCAAGATCGGCGAGTCCGGCTGGATTGAGAAGGAGACACCAAAGTGTGGTCCTCTGGACGCAATCTGCAAGCCACTTGCGGTCGCAATTTGTACTTCTGATATTCACACTCTGTGGGAGGGCGCAATCGGCGACCGTCACAACATGATTCTTGGTCATGAGTGCTCCGCAGAGGTTGTCGAGGTTGGCGAGTGCGTCAAGGACTTCAAGCCTGGCGACCGCGTCCTCGTTCCTGCAATTACTCCAGACTGGAACTCCCTTGAGGCTCAGGCTGGCTACTCCATGCACTCCGGTGGCATGCTTGCTGGCTGGAAGTTCTCCAACTTCAAGGACGGCGTCTTCTCCGAGTATTTCCACGTAAACGACGCTGATGGCAACCTCGCTCACATGCCAGAGGGCATGGATCCAGCAGACGCCTGCATCCTTTCCGACATGGTTCCAACTGGCTTCCACGCAGTTGAGCTGGCTGGCGTTGAGTTCGGCGACACTGTCCTGGTCATCGGCATTGGACCTGTCGGCCTTATGTCCGTTGCTGGTGCTGCACTCCACGGTGCTTCTCGCATTATTGCTGTTGGCACCCGTCCAGTCTGCGTTGAGGCAGCTAAGGGCTACGGCGCAACCGACTTCATCTCCTACAAGGACGGCCCAATCTGGGAGCAGGTCATGGAGCTTACCGGTGGCAAGGGCGTTGACCGCGTCTGCGTCGACGGCGGCGGCTGCGAGACCTTCGAGGACGCTGTCAAGGCACTCAAGCCTGGCGGAAAGATTGGTAACGTCAACTACCTCGGTTCCGGCGACTACGTCAACATTCCTCGCGTCGAGTGGGGCGTTGGTATGGGCCACAAGGACATCCGTGGTGGCCTCATGCCTGGCGGCCGTCTCCGCATGGAGAAGCTCTCCAGCCTGGTCACTTCTGGTCGTCTGGACCTTCACCCAGAGGTTACTCACCTCTATCACGGCTGGGATCACCTCGAGGAGGCTCTCTTCACCATGCGTGATAAGCCATCCGATCTCATCAAGCCAGTTGTTGTTATCGACTAGGTAATCAACTAGGTCGCGTGATTTAGTACGTTTGAGCTGGCGAGAAGTTCGTTTTTCTCGCCAGCTTTTTGCGCTGGTGGGCACCAACGGAGTTTAGGAAGCGGTTGTATTCATGAAAATCCTTGTTGTATCAGGCTTTCTTGGAGCTGGTAAAACCACCTTCATTCAGGAGCTCGTGCGCCGGACTGGGCGTGATTTTGCTATCTACGAGAATGAATATGGCCAGGCAGACATCGATGCGCGCCGTCTGAGGCAGGACTCCGACCTCAAGGTTTGGGAGTCTACCGAGAATTGCATTTGTTGTTCGGGCAAGCAGGATTTTGCGACGTCGGTGCTGACCATTTCAAACACCATCGACCCTGAGTATTTAATTGTTGAACCAACCGGTGTGGCTAAGCTGCAGAGTATTCTTGATAACGTAAATCAGGTGGCCTGGGAGCGCATTAGTTTGCTGGCGCCGGTTACTGTGGTTGATGCTGTTTCGTGGCAGAACCAGCGCACCGATTTCCCGGAGATTTTTGACAATCAACTGAGCGCCGCTGCGAGCGTTGTGGTTTCTAAATTGGCTCCAGGTAGTGAGGATGCTGCTGAGCCCATTAAGCAGCTTGCAGCAGAGATGAATCCGCAGGCAGAGGTTATCGCCGAATCTTCGTATGCTGATATTCCCGACGAGTGGTGGAATGGTCTTCTGACTCGCGCGCTTGATGGTTCTGTTCTTAAAGACGCAGCAGGTGATGAGGACGAAGGTCCCGACCTGGAGACTATGGCGCTGACTCACGCTGAGCTTCCAAGTCCAACGCACTTGATTTGGCTTTTGGATACAGCGTCAGCCGGTGTTTTTGGAAAGCTCGCGCGCGCAAAGGGTACGCTGCCTTGTGGTAATCAGTGGGTCAAGTTTGACCTGGTAGAGCGCGCATGGGCGATTACGGGTGACGAACCTCAGGAAGAGTCAAGATGTGTATTTATCGGTCGTGACCTGCTGCGTCATGGACTTCGCGAGACGTTTGTGCCGGCGTTCTGGCACGAGCAGTCGGACTTAGCTGACGAGCACGATCACTCGCATTGCGACCACGAGCACGGTCATTGCGTGCACGAGGGCCACGAGCACGACCACGAGGGACACGAGCACCACGAGCACGGCCACGACCACGGCGAGCATGCGCACGGTGAGCACACGCACGAGCACGCGCACGGCCACGGTGACCACGCGCACGGCCACGGCGAGCACGCGCACGGCGAGCACATGCACGGCCACTGAGCCGCAAGCGCATAAAACATGCAACTAAAAAGAGCCTCCGATTGAACTGCCTCCCATTTCTTAGACACGAGAAATAGGAGGTAGTTCATATGCAGGTGATTATGATTCTGCAGCGTGTTAGCGCCGGATTTTAGGCCTGGCCCACAAAATAGCGCAGCTTTGGTAGGTTTTGCTAAAGAATCGACATGTTCCTAATCAAGATAGCCAGGCAGCCAGGAGGTCTCCTTGCCTGATATACATTTCTATGCATAAACTTAACCTAATATGCTAGAAAATGAATAGCGT
>JABZHQ010000078.1:0-4445 GCA_015258765.1 Atopobium sp.
TGATGTAGCTCAGACAACTATCTACCTTGCTGATATCAATGATTTGCCTAAGGTAAACGAGATTTATAGGCAGTACTTTGTTCTTCCTGCACCTGGCAGGGCAGTTGTTGAGGTTTCTGCGTTGCCTCTTGGTGCGCTCATCGAAATGGACTGCATTGCTTGTCGTTAAGCGTTATTATTATCTTGTAACCAAATTAAGGAGAAACCATGTCAACTGACGACATCAAACAGCAGTCACCAGACTCAACAGAGATTTTCCGCATGCCATCAGCTGACGCTACGGTTCCAGACCTTATGGCTCAACAAAAGCCAGCTCACCCTGTCCTTACTATTGTCAAGGGACCACAGACTGGTCAGACTTTTGAGCTCAATTTACCTCAGATTTCTCTTGGTAGAGATCCAAAGAGCAGTGTTTTCTTGAACGACATGACAGTTTCCAGAAATCATGCCACCATTGATCTCTCTAATCTTGCTCTTGGTTATGCAACTATTGAAGACCTTGATTCTCTCAATGGTACCTGGGTTGATGGTGCCATTATTAACAAGGCTACCCTGCGCGATGGCTCAACTATTCAGATTGGTACCTTCCGCATGGTCTTCCATACCAGCAGAGTTTCAGCTTAAGGTTAAAGGATAGCTTTATGGCTGATTCAGGCTTTCTTACCATTGGTAAAGTAGTCAAGAAATTACAGACTCTCTATCCTGACTTGAGTGTTTCTAAAGTCAGATATCTACAGGATGAGGGTTTGCTTACTCCTACCAGAACTGCTGGTGGTTATCGTCTGTATTCTCAAAAAGACGTTAAGCGACTTGAGACTATTCTGTATCTGCAGAAAAGCCGTTTTATGCCGCTCTCAGTTATTAGAGAAGAGCTTGATAGGCAAGATAAAAACCCTGAAGCTGAACAACAGGTCAAAGCTCAGACTGACGAGGTAACTGGAGCTGAGGCTCAGGCTGCACCTGAAGCTCAAAGTTCTTCTCGCCAGGCTCAACCTCAGCTTGATGGAAAGCAAGTGTCTCAGGCAATTCTTGGTGCAACTCACGCCGACGCGATTGTTGTACCTGTAGATGACCCTGAGGTTGTTCAAAAATATCACGCTATTGATCGCATCCCAGAAATTGTGGGATGTTCTGTAGGCTTTGTTCGTCAGCTTTCCGAAGCAGGCGTCATTACTTTAAAGCGCTCTCCACATGGTAGAGACCTTGTAGATGGCAAGGATTTAACGCTGATTCGCCTTTGTAGTGAGCTTCGTCACTTTGGTTTTGAGCCCAAGAACCTGCGTCAATACGTTATGGCCGCAAACAGAGAATCTAGTATGTTTGCCAAGTCGCTTGTCGTATACGCTAAAAAAGGCGGGGGAGTTGAAGTTGACCATACTGACGAGACTCGTCAGAAGTTTATGGCTGCTCTGACCCGCATGTTAGGCCTTACCAATGCGGTTAGAAATGAACTTATCACTAAATTAGTTCGTGAATCTTTTAAGGATATGCATCTAGACGAGTAATCTAGGTATATATAACTATTCATTGATTTTGATATTGAATGTGAGGACATTGTGTCTACGTATGATTATGAGAGTCATATCATTAGCATTCCTGATTATCCAGAGCCAGGCGTTATCTTTAAAGATGTAACTCCACTTTTTAAAGATCCTGAGTGCTTCCACGCAGTTGTTGATGACATTGCAGAACACTTTGCTGATGCAGGAATCACCAAGGTTATTGGTGCTGAGGCTCGTGGTTTTCTTGTTGGAACCCCTGTAGCCTACAAACTGGGCGCAGGCTTTGTTCCTGCTCGTAAGCCAGGCAAGCTGCCCCGTGAGGTCTACGCACAGGCTTATGACCTGGAGTACGGTACCAGCGAGCTTCAGATTCACACCGATGCTCTTACCCCAGACGACGTTGTTCTTATTGCTGATGACCTGGTTGCTACTGGCGGCACCTGCGTTGCTTGTGCTCAACTTGCCGAGAAGGCCGGTGCAAAAGTAGCTGGCTTTGCATTTGCGCTTGAGCTTTGCTATCTGCACCCAAGGGAGATTATTGGTAAGTGCTTTGATCAAGAGGTCTACACCCTTATTAAGGTCCAATAAGCTAAATCACTTACATCAGACTTACTTTAACCTGACAATTTTGGCTGGCAAGACTATGTGCTTGTCGGCCATTTGTCTTATTTTGATAAGCATTTTGTTAATCACAGTAAACTTGTTTGCAATACATAGAATTTCTCCATAATTGCAGGTCAAAGATAAATTTATGCAATGATATTTGCCCGCTCCATTCTATATAACTGCACAAATAGTCTTTTGAATTTGTATTAAATGTCATTTTCGGGGTAAACTATTCAAATACTCGATAGGGTAGCTTCCTGTTTACACGGGTTTCTCGCTAAGAAATCGGCGAGTTGACTTTGATTTTTTATCAAATGAGCTATCCTAGATGGCAAAGCAAAGCAACACGTTGCCCAATTGATTTCGTGCTTTGCGGAAGGAGCTTATATGTCACAGCGCCGATCTTTCACAAGACGAGACGCTCTCTTATTTGCAGGTCTTGGTGTAGCTACTACGCTGCTTACCCCAGCCAAGCTATTCGCAGACCCACAAAGCGATCTTGAGGCCGCATCTGCCCAGCTAGACTCTCTTGGTGCAGCTCTTGCAGAGGCCATGGATAACCTTAACGAGAAAACCTATGCACTTGACGCTACCAACAACAAGATTGGTGAGGTTCAGGAGCAGATTGCAGAGACTACAGACCAGCTCAATAAGCAGCGTCTTGTCCTTTCTGCAGCAATGAAGAGTGCTTATAAGGCAGGCCCACAGGAGACTTTGGACTTCCTCCTTGGAGCATCTAGCCCAGAGGACTTTGTCAGCCGCGTCTACTATATGGACCGCACCAGCAAGCAAGAGGCTGACTCCATCAATACCGTCAAGGCTCTTGGTGACCAGCTTCAGGCTCAACAGCTTGAGCTTCAGGCTGAACAGGAGAACCTTCAGGCTCAGGTCGCTGAGATGAAGACCACCGCAGATGGCCTTCAGAGCCAGGTTGCAGAAGCTAAGGCTTACTATGACTCCCTTGATGCAGAGGTAAAAGCTCAGCTTGCTGCTCAGGAGGCTGCATCAGCTAACAACAACGTTGCTTATGCAATTGAGACTGTTACTCGTGAGACTCCTTCTAACAGCTCAGAGTCTAACGATAGCTCCTCTAACGATTCCAGCTCCAGCTCTTCAAGTTCCAGCTCTTCAAGTTCCAGCTCTTCTAGCTCCTCAAGCTCTTCTAGCTCTAGCAGCTCCAGTAGCAGCTCTAACTCTGGCGGCGGATCATCATACTCCGGCGGTGGCGGTGGCTACCCAGCTGCAGGCGGTGGCGTTGCTACAGCTTATGCTTGCATTGGCTATCCATACGTTTGGGGCGGAGCTTCCCCTGCTACAGGCTTTGACTGTGGTGGCCTAATCTATTACTGCTTCCTCGGCTACCGTGCAGGTACTGCAGGCACCATTGGCCGTGCTATCCGCGCAGCTGGTAACTGGCATGATTCCCTAGACGAGCTCAACTATGGCGATATTGTCTTTACTCGTGCAGGCTATGAGCACGTTGGAATCTACATCGGCGGTGGCCGCATGATTCACGCAGCTAACGAGTCCGTCGGTGTTATCGAGGGTCCTGTTTATGCTTGCTATGGTGGAGGACCATTCTCCGGCTAATCAATAGCAGGGACACCAGGTGCACTCCGCTACGTACAATTTCTGTACAAACTTTTAACTACACGCACGTAAAGTCGTACAATATCCAAGTACGCTTTACGTGCTTTTTATTAACCATAAACTGCTAGGGGATACTGTGGCGTTTCATCTCAAACATAAGACAAACATTATTGAGCGTCACTTTTCTCGTAGATTTCAGGTAGCCCTTATTGGAGAAGGCCTGCTTGTTGGTCTTCTGGGTGGCGGCGTTGTCACGCTGTATCGCCTTTGTCTTTCTTTTGCAGAAGCTCAAATGCGCTCCATTACTCAATCAATCGCAGGTAATTGGCCTTATATGGCTCTCTGGTTTGGTGTTCTGATTATTCTTATGGCGGCCGTTTGTCTACTCATGAAGTTTGAACCCTACACCGCTGGCTCTGGAATCCCTCAGACCAATGCTGAGGTCATGGGATCTGCTGATATGCCTTGGTATCGAGTTCTTCCTGTTAAGTTCATCCAAGGCGTCCTGGTGGGTTTTGGTGGCCTTTCTATGGGTCGAGAAGGCCCAGCAGTCCAGTTAGGCGCTGTTTCTGGTAAAGCGGTCTCAAAATTCCTTAAACGCAAAAGGGGAGAAGAACGCCTTCTGGTAACCTGTGGTGCTGCTGCGGGTATGTCAGCCGCCTTTCATGCCCCTCTCACCGGCACACTTTTTGCTATCGAAGAGATTCAGAAAGAGTTTCATGCTCCACTGATTATCTCGGCAATGAC
>JABZHQ010000079.1:0-4283 GCA_015258765.1 Atopobium sp.
ATTTCAGTCAGGTTGGTATAGACACCTCGCATTGTGCCAGGCATTTCTCCCCCTCCTCGTTCACTTTATGCACGTCTGGGTAACGTATTTGCACAAAATGAATCATGTCTCTATCACAAAGTATGTACTATAAGTCCACCTCGGTGACACCAAAATAAGAAAATCGCTCTGGAATGTCCGTTTTAATCACAATTTTTGCGCTTGTGACTGGATGAATAAATCCAACGCGATATGCATGCAGCATTAACGGCTGCGCTTTATGCTTCTTTTTTGCTCCGCGCTGCAAAGAAGACACTCCTCCGTATAACGCATCTCCTACCAGCGGAAATCCAAGTGACGAGAGATGCACTCTAATTTGATGCCTTCTTCCTGTCAGCAAATTGACCAGTAACAAGCTGTGAATTTGACCTTGTGCTGATGAAGCAACCTTAATGAGGCGCACCTCCGTTTGAGAAGGTTTGCCTGTTGCTGAGACCCTCATCTTTTGAGCATCATGCCGATCTTTTCCAATTGCCTTATCTATCAGCAATTTATTTGGTTCAAATGCTCCCTTAACGGCTGCAAGATACTCTTTGGAAAGCTCCTTGGAGGCAATAAGTTGGTCAAACTGCGGCTGCGTTTCTTTTTTGAGCGAGAAAAGCACTATGCCCGTAGTCTCTCTATCAAGGCGATTCAGAGCTTGGACCTGGGAAAGATCTACCTCTCTTGAGCCCTCAAGTGCACGGATTTTCTCGCAAACTACATCGGTTAACGAGGGTTCATTGGTGCCGTCTGCATGAACGATAATTCCCGCAGGTTTATTTACGGCAAGCAGATACTCATCTTTATACAAAATCTCAAGATTACTGTCAGTCTGAGGCGCATCCATGCTACTCACCTCGCTTAACCACATACCGCTGCTCAGAAAGCACCTGGGCAAATGACTCGATTGTGCTCCACACATGATCGGTGCGTCGCCAAGCAACGCTGACCGAGTACGACATCTCTTTTCCCAGCTCAATGATGTGAAGACCAGACGTTTCAGAGTCGTAGTAAGAAGAAGCCACCAGCTCTGATGGCAAGAAGCATGCGCCAACCCCTCTCATGGCAAGAGCCAAAAGCGTCTCGGAGTTTCTGGACATAACCTTGATAGTGGGAGATATGCCCGATGCCGCAAACGCATGGCGAGCAAAACTACCTGCGATATCTCGTTTACCAACCGTTAAGAAGGGGCAAGCTTCCAGAGCAGTGAGCTTTCCCGTCTTTTTAACTTGCGAGACAACTGAGTCAACCTTATCTGCATACAAAGACTCAAGAAGCGCTTGAGAGACAACAAGAACGATCTTCTCGTCAAACAGTTTTTTAACAACAAGGTCATATAATCTGGAATTGACGGTTGCAACAATCAAGTCAAGTTGGCCTTCGGACAGCCACTCAACTAGCTCGTCATTCTCGCCCTCGTCAAGCTCAATGGAGATGTTTGGGTGCAGTTTTTGGAAAGCGGCAATGGAGCGCGGCATGATGATGTGGCCTCGTGTGGCGGTGACACCAACGCGTAAGCGGCCTCGCTCATTGCCTGCAATATCAAGAAACTCTTGATCCATGGCGCGACGCTGTGCTTGGAATTTGCGCGCATACCGCAAGAACTCTTCTCCTGCAAACGTTAGAGACAGCGGGACGGTGCGTTCCAGCAGCTTAGAGCCAAGTTCTTTTTCTGCAGCGGCAATATTTGCCGAGAGCGTTTGCTGGGTTACGCTCAGGCGTTCAGCTGCCTTAGTGAAGCTCTTTTCTTCTGCAACAGCAACAAAATAATCCATGGTCTGAAAGTTCATTTTTGCTCCCACTCAATTACAAAAATTACTTGTAATTATAACCATTGAAAACAGTTGGACTTCAACTTCTTAGTTGTCTACTCTATTTACACAAGAAATTCGTTTGGAGTGGATGCATGGTAGAGCTAATAGTACTAAGTGCCTTTGCGGTGATGCTCATCGTAGGTACAGCCCTATCTTTTCCCCTTACATCTATCTTGACCATTGGTTTCTTCCTCTTTTTTGGTTACGGACTTTCTCGCAAAATCTCTGCAAAAAAGCTTCTTTTAGCAGCCTTTGAATCTGTTTGGGAAGTTAAAACAATTATTGCGCTGTTTGCTGTGGTTGGTGCTATGAGTGCTGCCTGGCGTGCAGCGGGAACTATTCCAGAGATTGTCAGTATTTCGGCTTCTCTTATTTCTCCATCTATCTTTATTCTTGCAACATTTTTACTCTGCACCATGATGTCCATGCTTTTGGGCACCGCATTTGGTACTGCCGCAACCATGGGTATCATCTGCATGTCTATTGGTAAGGCAATTGGAGCAAGCGAGTTCTTTATTGGTGGCGCTGTTCTTGCAGGTAGCTACTTTGGCGATCGTTGCTCCCCTATGTCTACCAGCGCAATCCTTGTTTCGCAGCTCACCGATACCAATCTATCCAAGAACATTAACCGCATGCTTCGTACCAGCGTGGTGCCTTTTATTGCTGCATGTGTTATCTACGTGGCCTGGGACTTCTTTATGGCAAACACGGGAACTATCCCCGATGTCACTGGTCTTCTGAGCCGTTCTTTTAGACTTTCTTTGATTTCGCTTACACCAGCACTTCTTGTAATTGTTTTCTCGCTTCTTAAGGTTGATGTCATTGTGACCATGGCATCCAGCCTGGTGCTTGCCTGCATTCTGTGTGTCACCATCCAGCGCGTTCCGCTTACAGACCTGCCTGTCATCTTGCTCTTTGGCCTTCGCGCTCCAGGAGCTACCGTTGCAAACATGGTTAATGGCGGCGGTGTCTTCTCCATGATGAACGTCCTGACAATCGTGACCATTTCTTCAAGCTACGCTGGTCTTTTCCAGACAACTGGTCTGCTTCGCCGTATGTGCCAGCTGGTAGCCGACCTCTCTGATAACTCCACGCCTTTCTTTGGCGTTCTGATTACCAGCATGTTTACCTCAATGGTTTCTTGCAACCAGACCTTGGCTATTATGCTGACAAACGATCTGTGCGAGAACGCAGAAAACTCTTCTAGCGCCCTTGCTTTGGATATCGAGAATAGCGCTGTAATTCTTGCTCCTCTGGTACCGTGGTCCATTTCAAACATCTCGGTACTCTCTGCAATTGGTGCACCTTCTATGAGCCTTCTAGCTGCAAGCTTCCTCTATTTGCTGCCTCTTTGGACTCTGGGAATTTCTTTGTGGCTCCATCGCCGCCCAGCTAAGATTGACGGCCACCGCGCTCGTTGGCTTGGCCTCACCTCTGACGATGTCCGTAGCTGCTCATGGCCTCACGTGCAGGATGAAGATACAACGAATGCGACTACAAGCCTCCCTGCTGTAAAGGTTGCCTAACAAAACAAAAACCTCTCATGCCTAAGACATGAGAGGTTTTAAATTTAACTTCCAGTCCTATTTGTTACTGTCTTGCTTTAACCTCAGCAACAAGCTGGTCAGCAGGTATCTGTACCTGCTCGTGAGACTCCATATCACGAAGGGTTACCGCACCAGCTTCAACCTCATCTGGACCAATGACCACACAAAGCGTTGCACCCATCTTGTCTGCCTGCTTAAACTGAGCCTTCAGCGAACGGCCAGTACGATCAGCTTCGCATCTAATGCCAGCCTCACGCAATGCCAACACGACGTCAAATACAACAGGAGCCTGTTCAGCACCTGCGCAAGCAACATAAACACAGCTTGGAGCTGCTGGCTCGGCTGCAACACCAAGAGCCTCCAGTGCCAGCATAATGCGCTCAAAACCAACAGCAAAACCGACACCTGGAGTTGGCTTTCCACCTTCAAGCTCAACAAGACCGTCATAACGACCGCCACCGCCGATAGCGCCAACACCAGCGTTTGGAATCTCTACCTCAAAGACAGTACGCGTATAGTAATCCAAGCCTCGAACAAGCGTTGGATCCTCAACATACGAAATACCAGCAGCGTCCAGATATGCCTTGACCTGCTCATAGTGAGTACGGCAATCATCACACAGGTTATCAGAAATGAGTGGTGCGTCCATCATAACCGCGTGGCAGCTCTCATTTTTGCAGTCAAATGCACGAAGTGGATTAATCTCTGCTCGCTCAAGACAGTCCTCACACATCTCGTCCTTGTGATCAAGAATGAACTGCTTGACCTTCTCGCGATATGCTGGGCGGCACTCCGCGTCACCCATGGAGTTAATCATGAGCTTCATATCAGCTGGCGAGAAACCCATCTGCTCGTAAAACTTTATCAACATGATGATGGACTCTGCATCGGCAGCTGGATC
>JABZHQ010000080.1:0-4262 GCA_015258765.1 Atopobium sp.
CATGTATACGTCTTTTTAACAGATTATCTGACTTAGGTGTGTTTTGAACTGCCTCCTATTTCTCGTGTCCAAGAAATGGGAGGCAGTTCATTCACAGGCTCTCTTTTTGTTCAAAGCGTTTCTCGCTGTCTATTAGGCTACAAAATGAAATGCGTCACGAGGTGTTTTATCGTGTCCAACTACCTTGCCGCAATACACAAAACCAGCATGTGTAAGCGTCGTAGTCATAGCGACATTTGCTTCATGAGTATCTGCGCGAACGTTTGAATAGTTTTCGCAAATCCAATTGAATATAAAAGAGGCAATTCCGTGACCTGTATATTTAACAGCCACTCGGTGAATAACAACGTAATCCAGGCTGTTTATCCAAGCGCCTTCAGCAATATTGACGTATGCCTCGTCAGGACCGGGTAAGAGCGAAAAACAACCAATAATTTCTTCAGATGTTTCATCTTCAGCGACTACAAAAAGACCACATCTTTCATAATCAGCAACAGCGTCTTCTAAAAGAGGATAGTTCTCATTCCATTGAAACGTGTTATTTTGCTGATACATAGTCTGACGACCTATGTCGTACAAATCTGCAACAGCGCAGAGGTCTTTAGCAGCAGCTCTTCTAATGTGCATTAGAAGACCCTGATATTCAATGTTTTAGCTATACTTTGGCCAGGTTCAATGCACATGATACCTGGCTTGTGCTCAAAGACGCCATCAGTGTCAACGGTATCTGCAATGCCACACCATGGCTCAAGAGCAACAAATGGACAACCAGGAGCAGCGCTCCAAATGCCCAAATAATCAAAGCCCTCAAAATCCATTTGAATGCCATGGGCCTCAGACGAAGCTTCCACGTTAGCCGCAAGTGTAATGCGTCTATCAGGGACATCTTCAAGTGTGATGGTCTTCTCGCGATCAATAAGCTCCCAAGATAGATTAAGCGTATCAGAGTCCATAATAAGTTTCTGAGGTGTAGCGTAGTTACAAAGCCCATCATCGGTAATGGAAGGACCGTAGCTGGTCCAGGAGCGCGTAAATAAGAGGTGATACTGGTCCAAAGCGGTAGCCTTAACACCAGGGATCGGAATGTTGAACGCCGGGTGCGCGCCAAGGGTAAACGGCAGTACAACGTTTGCAGGATTAGTGACCTTATACGTTTGCGTCAGCGTATCATCAGCTACCGAGAAAATCAGCTTCAGTTCAAAGTCATAGGGGTAAGCCTTGCGAGTCTCTTCGGTGCTTTTTATCTGGAGCGTTACAGCAGAATCGCTTTTCTCGAAAACTTCAAACTGGTTGAGGCGAGCAAGTCCGTGGCGGGCAAGAGATACGGTGCCTTCCGCAGACTCCGCCTTGTCGTCCTTGAGAACGCCAACAATGGGGAAGAGAATGGGAGCACGTCTTGGCCACCAGTTGGAATCTCCCTGCCAGAGGTATTCTGACTCACCTTTGCGTAAGCTCATGAGCTGCGCGCCCATGGTGTCAATTGAAGCGGTAAGAGAGTTGCTAGAAATGGAAATAATTTCAGACATAAATGCCTCCAGCTAAAGAATAAGCCAGCCTCTTTTGAGACTGGCTTAGTATACCAAGTTAGAAGTGCAGAAAGACTAGTTGTTGTCTGCCATCTGAGCCTGAACAGCAGTAATTGCAACAACGCCAACAATGTCGTCAGCGGAGCAACCACGGGAGAGGTCGTTGACAGGACGAGCAATGCCCTGAAGAATTGGACCGTATGCCTCAGCACCACTGAAGCGCTGAACAAGCTTATAGCCAATGTTGCCAGCCTCAAGATTAGGGAAGACCAGGATGTTTGCGTTTCCTGCAACCTTAGAGAATGGAGCCTTGAGCTTACCAACCTCAGGAACAAGAGCTGCGTCAAGCTGAAGATCGCCGTCGAGTGCAAGCTCAGCGTTCTTCTCGTGAGCAAGCTTTGTGGCCTCCTGGACCTTCTCGGCAGTTGCACCGCCAGCAGAGCCCATAGTGGAGTAGGAGAGCATAGCAACGCGAGGCTCATCGCTCATGAATGCGCGCCAAGAATCGGCGGAAGCAAGAGCAATCTCGGAGAGCTCCTCTGCAGATGGATCAATGTTGAGACCGCAGTCAGCAAAGAGCAGGGTACCGTCCTCGCCAAAGTCAGTAGTGGTGCTCATGATAAAGAATGCAGAAACAAGCTTGGTACCAGGAGCAGTCTTGATGATCTGCAGAGCAGGCCTCAAGGTGTTTGCGGTAGAGTGGCAAGCGCCAGAAACCAGGCCGTCAGCGTCACCCATCTTGACCATCATGGTTGCAAAGTAGGTAGCGTCGTTCATCTGCTTGCGAGCTTCCTCAATGGTGACGCCCTTGCGAGCACGAAGTTCAGCAAACTTCTGAGCATATGCCTCATGGCGCTCGTCAGTAGCAGGGTTTACTACAGTTGCACCTGGAACATCAATCTGCTCAGGATCGCCAAGAATAATGACCTTTGCAATACCCTCTGCAACAATCTTCTTAGCTGCATCGATGGTACGCTGGTCCTCGCCCTCTGGAAGGACAATAGTCTTTACGTCGGACTTAGCGGTTTCTTTCATACGGTCAAGAAACTTGCTCATGTGTCGTGCTCCAATCATACTTTGACATCTGTGCCTCGTTGAATTTTGCACTTCTCAGCTTGTGGTTTGTATAAAAGCTAGACACAAAAAGCCAAGAAATGCATTTTCACACCAGTTGCATATTTTACGCCTAACGGCACAGCTTTGCGCCCCGCATGACTCACTTTATGGCCACGTGTTAAAATGAGTGAAGTTTCACATACAAATCCTGCGCACTTAGGCGCACACGGAGGTTTACATGTCTATCAATCATGGTCTTCCTGTTGGTTTTAACCCCGACAACTACGACGTTATTGTTGTTGGAGCTGGCTATGCAGGCGCAGTTGTTGCTCGTCGTATGGCAGAAAACTGCAATTCAAAGGTAGCAATCTTTGAGCGCAGAAACCACATTGCCGGCAACGCCTACGATCGCCTTGATGACGCGGGCGTTCTTGTTCACGAGTACGGTCCACACATCTATCACACCATGAGCGACCGCGTTCACCAGTTCCTCTCGCGCTTCACTGAGTGGACTAATTACCAGCATAAAGTTCTGGCTAACATTAACGGCCAGCTGATGCCTGTTCCTTTTAACCACCAGTCTTTGAAGCTTGCCTTTGGAGAAGAGCGTGGTGAGAAGCTCTATCAGAAGCTGGTTCTTACGTTTGGTGAGAACGTCAAAGTTCCTATTATGGAGCTTCGCGAGAAGAACGATCCAGATCTGGAAGAGATCGCCGACTACGTTTATGAGAACGTCTTCCTGCACTACACCATGAAGCAGTGGGGAAAGACTCCAGATCAGATTGACAAGTCCATCACAGGTCGCGTTCCAATCTTTGTCGGTGATGATGACCGTTACTTCCCAGGTGCAACCTATCAAGGCATGCCAAAAGAGGGCTACACCAAGCTCTTTGAGAACATGCTTGACCATGATTTGATTGATGTCTTCCTAGATGTTGATGTCCGCGACATCATGAAGCTCACCGCTTCTAACGTGGCTGTTTGCGAGAAACCATTTGCAGGTGAGGTAATTTACACCGGTCCTCTAGATGAGCTCTTCAACCTTGATCAGGGCGCTCTGCCATATCGTACGCTTGATATGCAGTTTGAGACACTTGACCAAGATCAGTTCCAGCCTGTTGGTACCGTCAATTACACCACCAGTGAGGACTTTACTCGTATCACCGAGTTCAAGAATATGACTGGTCAGGTTCTTCCTGGTAAAACAACTATCATGCGTGAGTACTCACACGCCTATGTTCCAGAGAGTGGCCAGACTCCTTATTACGCTATTCTCGAGCCAGAAAATCAGGAGCTGTATCGTTCTTACAAGGAGCGCACTTCTGGCATTCTGAACTTCCATGCAGTAGGCCGTCTTGCTGAGTATCGCTACTATGATATGGATGGCGTTGTTGCTTCTGCACTGGAACTTTCTGACGAGCTCATTGCTCATCAGTCATAGGGAGTTTGCATGAAAAAGACAATCACCTTTGGTATTCCATGTTATAACTCTTCTGAGTACATGGATCACTGTATTGAGTCTATTCTTGAGGGCTCTGATTATGCCGATGACGTGCAGATTGTTATTGTTGATGACGGCTCTGTAAAGGATGACACAGCTGCTAAAGCCGATGCTTGGCAGGAGCGTTACCCCAACATCATCAAGGCGGTCCATCAGGAAAACGGCGGCCACGGCATTGC
>JABZHQ010000081.1:0-4230 GCA_015258765.1 Atopobium sp.
TTACTACAGCAAAGATTTACAAGGCTGACGATTTCAAGCACAAGCAGATGAACGATGAAGCCGAGCACTTTAGGCGTATTACCATGAAAGTTCTAACCATGCAGCTCAACTCCATCACCGTGATGGATGTGGTTGCATTTGGCGGAAGCGCGCTTGGTACAATTCTTGCAATTCAGCAGGTAAATGACCAGCTCCTCTTTATGTGGGAAGGCGGCTTTGTTATTTTGATTTCGGCTGAGTTCTTCCTGCCTATGCGTCTTTTGGGCAGTTATTTCCACATTGCCATGAACGGTATGGCAGCGTCGGACAAGATCTTTGACCTGCTTGATATGCCTGTTCGAGAGCAGGGTACTAAGACCGTTCCAGCTTCCAGTGATGTCGCTTTGCGCAACGTTTCTTTCTCCTACGACGGCGAGAAGCCCGTCTTGGTGAATGTTTCTTTTGGAATGTGCGCTAACTCTTTGAATGCCCTGGTAGGAGAGTCAGGCTGCGGAAAATCAACAATTGCAGCACTTCTGACCGGAAAACTCCGCTCGTATTCTGGAGATGTTCTGTTTGGAAATACCAGTTTGTCAGACATTTCTGACCAGAATTTGCTTCAAAACGTTACATATATTGGTCATCAAGCACATCTCTTTATGGGAAGCGTTCGCTCTAACCTTGCCATGGGTAATCCAGAGGCAACTGAAGAACAGCTCTGGCACGCCCTTGAACAGGTCAATCTTGCTGAGTTCGTAAAGTCTTTGGGTGGACTTGACGCGCCAGTTGCCGAGAAGGGATCCAACTTGTCTGGTGGTCAGCGTCAGAGATTAGCACTGGCCAGAGCTCTTCTTCACAATAGCCAGATGTACATCTTTGATGAAGCTACTTCAAATATTGATGTTGAGAGTGAAGACGTTATTATGCAGCAGGTTCACCAGCTTGCTCAGACAAAGATGGTGCTGGTAATTTCTCACCGTTTAGTAAACGTTAAAAATGCTGATCAGATTGTTGTTATGCAGCATGGTCGCGTTGTTGGAAGAGGAACACACCAAGAGTTGCTTGCAACAAATGGCGAGTACAAACGAATGACGCGGGCCCAGACTGAACTTGAGAATTATGTGAAAGGAGTTGAGGCGTAATGAAAACAGAAGTTAAGAACGGCGCCACAACTGCACGTACTTCTCGCCGTAGTGCGCTCACTATTATGCTGAGACTGGTGGGGCTGGTTCGTCCGCTGGCTGGCTTTATGATACTTGCAATTTTGATGGGCGTTTTGGGTAACCTTGCCGCTACGTTCATCAGCATTTTTGGAGCATATGCGCTGCTCAGCGCTATGGGATTTGCTTCATCTTCTCCTATGGCATTGCTTTTTGGTGGCATGCTTTTGTTTGCCCTGGTCCGCGGTCTGCTGCGCTATGCCGAGCAGGAATGCAACCACTTTATTGCGTTTAAACTACTTGCGCTTATTAGAGACCGTGTGTTCACGGCGCTCAGAAAGCTTGCCCCTGCAAAGCTTGAGGTCAAAAATAAGGGCAACCTGATGAGCGTCATTACCTCAGACATTGAGCTGCTTGAGGTTTTCTACGCACACACTATCTCGCCTATCTGCATTGCGGTTGTGTTCTGCATTGTAATGGTGTGGTTTATTGTTGGCAGTACCAACTGGATTTTGGGTGTTATTGCACTTGTTTCTTACCTGGTAGTTGGCGTGGCAATTCCGCTTGCTATGTCTAAACGCTCCGAGCAAGACTCTGCTGAGGCAAGAGATCTTGCTGGTAACCTTTCTACGGTTACCCTTGATAACCTGCGTGGTCTTGACGAGATTCTGCAATACAACACCGGTGCACAGATGATTGAGGAAACAAGTCAACTTGCTGATCAGTTAAGCGACAGGCAGCAGGCAGTTAAGAAGGCATTTGGTGTCAACGATGCGGTCACCTCAACGGTTATTCTTGCCGCAACACTAGTCATGTTCTTTAGTTCGTTCTACCTGGCCTATCACCAGCAGATTCTTATGAATGAAGCTTTCATTGTCACCATTGCATTGATGAGTTCATTTGGGCCTGTTGTGGCTTTGGCAGCACTTGGTACAACCCTTACCAGCACTTTTGCTGCAGGCAACCGTGTTTTGGATATTTTGGACGAACAGCCCCTGGTTGAAGATGTAGTGGGTCAAAAAGACATCTCCTATGAAGGTGTGCGTGTTTCTAAGCTTTCATTTGCGTACGATGATGAGCAGATTCTAGACAACATTTCCGTGGATATTCCTACCGATAAGATCGTGGGAATTGTGGGAAAGAGCGGCTCAGGCAAGTCTACGCTGCTAAAACTTTTGATGCGTTTCTGGCCAGCAACACCTGGTGCCATTGAAATTTCTGGAACCCCTTTGGAGCAGGTTAATACCTCTAACCTGCGCGACCTTGAGAGCTACATGACGCAAGATACGCATCTGTATCACGATTCCATCAAGAACAATCTACGCATTGCAAAACTTGATGCAACGGATGAAGAGATTGTTGAGGCGTGCAAGAAGGCTTCAATTCACGAGTACATTTCCACGCTGCCTCAGGGCTACGATACGCCTGTTGCAGAGCTTGGCGACTCACTTTCTGGCGGAGAGCGCCAGCGCATTGGCCTTGCTCGCGCATTCTTGCATGACGCGCCACTCATGTTGCTTGACGAGCCAACCAGTAACCTAGACAGCTTGAACGAGGCAATTATCTTGCGCTCGCTTGATAAAGAAACTGAGCGCAAATCCGTGGTTCTTGTCTCTCACAGAGCGTCTACCATGGGAATTGCAGATGTTGTTTACACCGTTGATGGGGGACGAGTGAGCTGATGACACCTGAAGAAATTGCGCAGAAACGTCAAAAAGAAAAAGATCTTATTTCGCTCATGATTCGTTTTTATTGCGAGAAGTGCCATCACACCAAAGCTCATGAGCCTCTGTGTGACGAGTGTGCTGAGCTTGAGAAGTATGCGCATACGCGTGTGGACCGCTGTCCTCACATTGAGACAAAGACGTTTTGCTCAAAATGCAAATCGCATTGCTATAGCAAAGAGATGCGCGCTCGTGTCAAAGAAGTCATGAAATCCACAGGACTTCGGCTGCTCCTACACCATCCAATTCTTTTAATCAAGCACGCGCTTCAGTAACGCAGTCCTAGTTGGCCTTGTACACCTTTGACATCTGCGATTTTCTCGCCATTTCACGGTCTTCTCGCCAAAAGTGAGAAGACCGCATTTTTTTGAATCTTTTTCATTTGAAACATAACTGTTAACTCTGAGAATTACGTATTTTTGTCGCGGTGCGCTAGGTTTACAGTGACCTCTCGCTTTACAGAAGGAGGCACTGCGTTGATTAAATCTAAGAAAGCGTCATTTATTTTTAAGCTATTTATTGCTGTGATTGGCACCTTTGTACTGTGTGATTCTGCGGGCGTCTTCCGAATGAACTTCCGCGTTTCTTTCTTGTATTACTTCACCAACATCTCTAACCTGCTGCTTGTTGCCTATTTCTGGGGCGCACTGTTCCAGGCTTACAAGCATCCCGAGACCGCTCAGAAGCCATGGATGCCAACGGTCAAACACACGCTTATGCTGGGCATTACCGTAACTGGCTTGGTAGCTTATTTCCTGCTTGATCACGGTGAGGTTTTTGTCAACGGCGTCTTTAAGTTCAACAATTTTATTCTGCATGATGTGATTCCTATCTGCGCTGTTTTGGACTGGCTGCTCTTTGACGAGAAGCCAACTATGGGCTTCAAAGAGCCTCTGATCTGGCCTTTGTATCCGCTCACGTATTTTGCGTACATTATTGTTTTGGTCCTGGGCTTTGGCGTGCAGATTAAAGAGAAGTCTCGCTGGCCTTATGGATTTATGGACTTTGATAAGCTAGGAGTCCCAACAGTTGCTTTGACCATTGTGATTTTGATTGTTGTCTTTGTTGCCCTGGGCTACCTCTACGTCGTCATTGACAAAAAACTTGGCGAGAAGATCAAGAAGGCTGAGAACTAAACGGACTGCATAGCCAAAGCGAGGTTAAAACCTTAAGCGATTGCACAGCGCTCGACACTGAACTGCCTCCCATTTCTTAGACACGAGAAATAGGAGGCAGTTCAAAACACACCTAAGTCAGATAATCTGTTAAAAAGACGTATACATGACGCTGAAAATACCACAAACATGCAGATTATCTGACTTAGAAGTGTAATATGCCCGCAATTGAGCAGAATATCTGACTTAAGT
>JABZHQ010000082.1:0-4055 GCA_015258765.1 Atopobium sp.
ACCGTCGAGAATTACCGCAAACAAATTGACGACGCCAACACTAAAGCGGTCAAAAAGAAAGAAGACGCTCAGTCTGGCGGAACACCCACAACAGAAACAACAACGTCAACAACAAGTTCGGGAGGTGAGTAGGAATGGAAAAAGCAGGTGGATTAAGGCGTAATACAGAGCTCTTCTTACTGTTTGCAGGAGCAATTCCCGTATTTCTCCTGTACGCCATGTACATGATTACTGCTCGCTCAACACTCAGCCTTGAGACTATGGCCGTTCCTATTGGTCTCTTTGCAGCATTTACTGTGGCTCACATTGCTATTAGGTTCCTTGCTCCCGCAGCAGACCCCGCCATTCTCCCCATTGTGTTTGTGCTCTCGGGAATTGGCATCACCATGGTCACCAGACTTGCGCCAAATCTTGCAGTCAACCAAACAATTTGGCTCTTTATCTCTGTTGTTATGATGATTGTGGTACTAGCGGTCATTAGAAATCTTGACGCGTTAGCACGCTACAAATACTCCATTGGTATTCTCGGCGTCATACTACTTCTTCTACCAATTGTTATTGGCCAGGATCGCTACGGCGCAAAACTCTGGATTTCTTTTGGCGCATTCACCTTCCAGCCTGGTGAGCTTGCAAAGATTGCCATTACGCTCTTCCTGGCATTTTATCTTGCACTGAATCGAGAAGCCCTATCGGTCTCCATGCGCTCTTTTGGACCTTTCCGCATTCCTCGCTTCAAAATGCTACTTCCTCTGTTTGTCATGTGGGGCATCAGCCTGATTGTTGTTATTTTTGAACGCGACCTTGGTAGCGCTCTGCTCTTCTTCGTGTTCTTTGTCATCATGCTCTATGTAGCAACAGGTCGCGCAAGCTACGTTTTTGTCAGTATTGCGCTCTTGGCCATTGGCGGCGTGGTGCTTTACCACTTCTTTGGTCACGTTCAGACTCGTGTCAACATTTGGCTTGATCCGTTCAAAGATCCCGCTGGAGACGGCTACCAAATTGTCCAGTCTCTCTATTCCATCGCAGATGGAGGTCTTGCTGGCACCGGAATTGATAAGGGAATGCCTACGCTTATCCCTATTGTTGAGTCTGACTTTATTTTCTCGGCCATTGCTGAAGAGATGGGTCTCTTTGGCGGAGCAGCAATTATTACCCTGTTCCTGCTGCTTACCGTGCGCGGTCTTGCAACAGCTGCTCGCGCAAAGTCCGATTCATCTGCTTTTGCGGCTGCTGGTCTTACGAGTGTTCTGGCGTTCCAGACCTTCCTTATTGTTGCAGGCGTTACTAAACTCATGCCTCTAACTGGTGTCACCTTGCCTTTCATGAGCCAAGGCGGCAGCTCTCTTCTTTCCAGCTTTATCATTGTTGCCTTACTGCTCAGAGCAGGTGATGAGGGAACTGGTCGCGAGACAGAACTTGAGCCAAGTAAAAAGGTACTCGATTCCCAAAGACTTGAAATTTCTTCTGGTGGAGCTCACGCCTCCTCTGTTCTGCATGGCAGTCACATCCGCGGAGGCTTTGGTCTGCAGTCTGAAGAGTCTGGTGTTCTGGGACGTGTTGCTCTCGGAAAACGTCTGACCAATTTGGTTACCGTATTTACCCTCTTCTTCACCGTTCTTCTCGGCAACTTGACCTTCTTGATGGTCATTGACGCACCTAGACTTCAGGCGCTCCCTACCAACAACCACACTATTGCTAAGAGCGCATATGTTCAGCGCGGCGCCATCATGACTTCTGACGGCGTCACCCTGGCAGAGAGCGTCAAGCAAGACGACGGCACCTACGTGCGCAACTATCCACACGACGGTATGGCCTCTCACACCGTTGGCTACATCTCTACCCAGTACGGAACTGCAGGTATCGAGTCCTCCATGAACGAGACGCTCACCGGACACGCAGATCATTCCGACTGGAGAAGCGCTCTGTACTCGATGGCAGGCGTTAATACCGCTGGTTCAAGCGTTGTTTTAACCATCAATTCCCAGATGCAGGCTGTAGCAGAAGCTGCACTCCAGGGATATTCCGGCTCCATTGTTGTTATGGATCCAGCAACCGGAGCCGTGCTTGCAAAGGCTTCAAGCCCTTCATACACCCACGCTGATCTGGGCACCGTTATCGAGTCCGGTACCGGCAGTCAGCTGGTCGACAGAACTACCCAGGCGCTCTACTCCCCTGGCTCATCGTTCAAGACCATTACACTTTCTGCTGGTATTGATACGCATACCACCACGCTGGACGCCACCTATTCAGCTCCAGGAACTATGGAGCTTGGCGGTGGAACCATCCACAACTACGCCAACGAGGACATGGGCACTATTCCTCTGCGTGAGGCATTTGCTCGCTCTTCTAACACGGCGTTGGCGCAGCTTGGCGTAGCACTTGGCGCAGACAACCTGGTCAGCTATGCACGTGCCTTTGGTTATGGCACCGCACTTGGTCAGGACTTCTCCACTACACCATCGCTGATGCCAAATCCTGCCGAGATGACCACCTGGGAGCTTGGTTGGGCGTCTTGCGGCCTTCCTGTTGGAGAGCATGCAAGCCCTGCAGGTCCTCAGACCACCGTCATGCAAAACGCTGTTGTCGCGGCTGCAATTGCTAACGGCGGCGTGGTCATGAACCCTTACATTGTTGATCGCGTTCTCTCGCCAGAGGGAGCTGTTGTTTCTACAACGTCACCAAAATCGCTTGGACAGGCAGTGTCTGCGGATACCGCTGCGCAGGTCCGAGAGGCAATGTTGGGCGTTGTTGAATCCGGCACTGGTATGGGAGCTCGCGTTCCGGGTGTCAAGATTGCAGGTAAAACAGGTACGGCAGACGTCGAGAACGGTAACTTTAACTCGTTCTTCATCGGTTTTGCGCCTTACGACCACCCAACTCTTGTTGTTTCTGTTGTCATCGAAGGCAACGGCGAGAACGTTTTGGGTTACGGTGCTCAGGTTGGCGGACGTGTTCTTGCGCAGTGCCTGAATATCCAGGCTTTGGGCGCTGCTTCGTAGCACTCAAAACATCGCACGGTCTTCTCCCCAAGTAGTTGGGTGTGTTCTAAGATAGTAAGTGACGTGGCGAGAAAATCGCACGCTTGATAGGAGTTGAGTTATGCCAGGTAGAATGCTCGGTGGGCGTTACCAGGTTCAAGACAAAATTGGTACTGGTGGAATGGCCACCGTTTACCGCGGACAGGACCAGGTTCTTGGTCGTACTGTTGCCATCAAGATGATGCTGCCGCAGTACGCAAACGATCCTTCCTTTGCTGCCCGTTTTAAGCAGGAGGCTCAGGCTGCAGCGGCGCTCTCCAGTCCTTATATTGTCTCGATATACGACTGGGGTAAGGATGGCGAGTCCTACTACATTGTCATGGAGTATCTGCGTGGTACAGACCTTAAGAGTGGCATCCGCAAACATGGAGCCCTTGATTCCCGTAAGGTCGCTCAGATTGGCTCTCAGATTGCTCAGGCGCTCTCTGTAGCACATCGTCACGACATCATTCACCGTGACATCAAACCACAGAACATCATGGTCCAGCCAGATGGCAACATCAAGGTCATGGACTTTGGCATTGCTCGTGCAAAGAACAGCAGTCTAACCACCGATAACTCTGTTCTTGGCACCGCCCATTACGTTTCTCCAGAGCAAAGTACCGGCAAGCCTTTGGGACCAACCACCGATATCTATTCCCTAGGCATTGTCATGTACGAGGCTGCAACTGGCCGCGTTCCCTTTGTTGGTGACGACGCCATTAGCGTTGCTATGAAGCAGGTCAACGAAGCTCCTCAGCCACCATCGCTGATCAACCCCAACGTTGACCCTGCGCTCGAGGCAATCATTCTTCGTTGCATGGAGAAAAACCCGGCTGACCGTTATCAGAGTGCTGATGAGCTTGCTCGTGCGCTGCGCGATTTCATTGCTGGCCGCGCCACTATTCCAAGCAACACCACCGTGAGCCCCCGCATTGTGACACCACCTCAGCCAACTTCCAGACTTGATCGCCGTGGCATTGACGGCTCCAACACCTACATCACGCGCGGTGGCGACACTGGTCGCTTGAACCGCGT
>JABZHQ010000083.1:0-3989 GCA_015258765.1 Atopobium sp.
CACGTACCCGTCTGACCTTGCAATTGTTGAGGCTACGCTCAGCTCAGCCGTCGCCTGGTAGAAGGCGCAACCGGAAGTGGGGCTGTAGAGTGAGCATGCCAGAGCTTAAAATTGGCCACGGATACGATGTTCATCGCCTGGTAGAGGGTAGAAATCTTATCTTAGGTGGCATCAAAATTGAGCACACCAAAGGTCTTCTCGGCCACTCCGATGCTGATGTTTTGGCTCATGCGCTCATGGACGCGCTGTTAGGAGCTATGCGCGCCGGCGACATCGGCCAGCTTTTCCCTGATACAGACCCTGCTTATGAGGGCGCTGATTCTATGGTGCTCCTGTCCCAGGTAATGCAGCTTGTTCGTAATGAGGGCTTTGAGCTTCTGGATTGTGACTGCACCGTTGCAGCTCAGGCGCCTAAGTTGCTTCCTCATCGCGATGCTATGAGAAACCGCATGGCAGAGGTCATGGGTGTTTTGCCAGATAAAGTTGGCGTTAAAGCAACCACCACCGAAGGTCTTGGCTTTGTGGGCACTCAAGAAGGCATTGCTGCCTGGGCAGTTGTACTGCTGGGACGTAGCGCGCAATAAATTACAGCTCTACGATATGATCGGCTGCCTCCACCACTTTAGGGTCATGAGATATGAGCAATATTATGTGGTCCTGCTTGACCTTCTTGAGAAGATTAAGAAGGACATCAACACTGTTTTGATCTAATGCTGAGGTTGGCTCGTCAAGCAACATAACACTTGGGTTCATAAGCATCATGCGGATAATTGCAATCTTTTGTTTTTCTCCACCAGAGATAGCAGAGCTTCTTTCACCCAGGCGAACGTCAAGATTTTGATCGTCTCCAAGCAGCAATTTTTCCAGATTGAACAGCTTGATATAGCTGATTATCTCTTCATCTGTTGGTTGGTTTTTGCAGAGTAAGGTCAGATTATTTCTTACTGTATCGTCAACAATGCTTGGCTCTTGTTCGGTAAATCCAAGAGTATTTTTTCGGAGTTCATACTGATTAATTTGAGTGAGCAAATCCTCATTAATAGCAATAGTGCCTGATAGGTGAGAAGACCACTCTCCGTTAATGAGTTTCAGGAATGTAGATTTGCCTGTTCCGTTTCCACCGGTAATGGCGTATATATTTCCTTTTGCAAAACTACAAGACAAGTTGTTCATCAGTACTTTATTTGTATGCGGATAAGAGAAAGATACATTTGTGCAGGTAATTTGATTGACGTTCTCTGATGGAATGATGTTACCAACGGATTCTTGAGGTACCTCAAGAATCTGCTCAATTCGATTAAGACTTACCGTAATGCTCTGATAAGCCATGCCAAATTCCATAAGAAGCGTAATAGAGCCCAAAAGCGATACAAAATAGCTTGAAATGGTTGCAATATAGCCAGGCTGCAGTGCTCCAAGGAAAATTTGATATGCACAGGTAATAAAGACAATGGCGTGGAATACGGCAATCACAGCATTGTTTAATTCTTGTACGCCAAACTCAAGCTTGTACTGCTCATGAATGGCACTACGAAGCTTTTGATTGACGGCATAGTGCTGATTAAAGAAACGCTCAAAGAGAGAATGACGCCTGATAAAATCTACATCAGTGAACTGCGAGAGTTCAATTGATCCATACTGGGACCGTAGCTCTTTAGATTCTTTGTATCTTTTATAGGCCGAAGCTTGGATTTGCTTATAGATAATAAAACTCACCAATAGCAGAACAGCTGTTACAAGAGCGGTTAATGGGTTCAAATATAAAATAATCGCAAGCGTGCCTAAGACGGAGACCGTAGTTGTTGCAAAGCCCACGCATTGTGTAAGTATAAAAATCGAAACGTCATTAGAATCGTTATTTACTGTCTGACGGTAATGTCCAGAATCATATGACGAGAAAAACGATGAATCTGCATGTTGAATCTTGTCAATCAGCTGTCGCTCAATAGTAAACGAAGAATCAATTTGTAACTGACAATAGCGTGTTTTAGCAAGATAGGAACAGCTGGCAATAAGGATTCCTAGTGCGGCAACTACAGCACAATAGAAAAGTATTTCACTCCAAGTTGTTCCTGCAATAAATAGATTAATCACAAATCCAACAAGAAGCGGTTGAATAACAGTAAGCGCTGTGACAAAGAATGCCAGAAAGAGATAAATCGCAAGACTGCCCTTATCCAGAATGGTAGATATACAGTAGCGGATAATGTTAAAAAACTTACTCATTCGAATCACCTTCTGAAGTTTGTAAGAGTAAGATTTCTTCTGTCTTTTGATTCTTTGCAGTTTTGATTCAAATATAAATTCTTTAAATTTTTGTTCATCAAGTTTAATAAAACAAAAAAAACAATCCAGTACTAATCCGCAAACGGTTACAAAATTGAATCTTGATTAGTAGGGTATGGAACTTAAAGGTTTTCCATAAACCGTTTATACTTACACCAATACACAATGGTTACGAGGAGTATGCATGCTTGTCTATAACACTCAGACGCATAAAAAAGAAGAGTTCAAGCCAATCGACGAGGGCAAAATCCGCATGTACGTGTGCGGTCCTACGGTTTACGATCAGATTCACATCGGAAACGCCCGTACCTTCCTCTCATTTGACGTTATTCGACGTTATCTGATGCACAAGGGTTATGAGGTCACCTTTGCTCAGAACCTGACTGACGTTGACGACAAGATTATTCAGCGTGCCATTGAGCAGGGAAGGACTGCTCAAGAGGTTTCTGAAGAGTTTTCTCAGGCGTTTATCGAGCAGATGCACCGCTTCAATATACTGGACCCAGATATTCGTCCTCGCGCAACGCACGAGATTGAAGCCATGCTACAGATGATTCAATCTTTGATTGAGCAGGGTCATGCTTATGCTGTGCCTTCGGGCGACGTGTACTTCTCGGTTCGTTCTGACCACGGCTATGGTGTGCTTTCTGGTCGCGATCTTGATCAGCTTCGCGCAGGTGAGCGCGTTGAGGTTAATGACGAGAAACGCGACCCATTTGACTTTGCACTCTGGAAGGCTGCTAAGCCGGGTGAGCCTAGCTGGCCAAGCCCTTGGGGAGAAGGTCGTCCAGGTTGGCACAGTGAGTGCTGCGCCATGATTCATCGCTACCTGGGCACTCCAATTGACATTCACGGCGGCGGCTCTGACCTGGTGTTCCCTCATCATGAGAACGAGACCGCTCAGGCGTCTTGCGCCTGGCACGCTCCTCTCGCCAATTATTGGATGCACACCGGAATGCTTCGCGTTGATGGCGAGAAGATGTCCAAGTCTTTGGGTAACTTCTACACGCTCAAGGAAGTTTTGGATAAGTATCCTGCAGATGCAGTAAGACTTTTGATGCTTCAGACGCACTATCGTGCACCACTTGATTTCTCGTTTGAGCGTCTTGAGGGCACCGTTGGTACGCTTGAGCGCATGAAGACCTGCGTTTCAAATCTTCGTTGGGCTTTCAAGCAATCTTCTGCTCAGCACGAACTTTCCGACGCTGATTGCACGCTTGCTGAGGCAATTAACACAGCTCAGAGCGAGTTTGACGCTCAGATGGATGATGATTTCAACACCGCAGGAGCACTCGCTGCTATCTTTGCGCTGGTAACTGCTGCAAATACCTATCTTGCAGAGGTTGGCCAGAACGTTGGTGCAAGTCCTGTTCTCCGTGCAGCAGATATGTTGTGCGAGCTCACGGGAGCTTTGGGAATTGATTTGACTCAGGCGGCCTCTACCTCTGATTTACCAGAGGAGCTTGTGGCGCTTGCTGCTCAGGTAGCAGGCTATGAGGGCGCGTCAGCTGACGAGGCTGCAGAGGCTTTGCTTGCTGCTCGTCAGGAGGCTCGTTCCCAGAAAAACTGGGCAGTTGCTGATCAAATTAGAGACGGCATTGCCGAGCTTGGACTTTTGATTGAAGATACCGCCGCTGGCGCTCGACTTAAGCGTAAGGCAGACTAACTATGGCAAGAAATCAGCGTTCTACCTCTAAAAACAC
>JABZHQ010000084.1:0-3942 GCA_015258765.1 Atopobium sp.
AATCCTTCGTTGGTCCTAGCAGACGAACCAACTGGAGCGCTTGACTCAAAGAATGCTCGCACGCTGCTTGAAAGCCTTGAGAACCTCAACCGTAATGGCGCAACTATTGCCATGGTCACTCACGATTCATATGCAGCTTCTTACGCTCATCGCGTTATTTTCATTAAAGATGGCCGCATCTTTAACGAGATAGTCCGTGGCGAGAAGCCCCGTAAGCAGTTCTTTGACCAGATTATGGACGTTGTTTCATTCCTGGGAGGAGAGGGTGCTGATGTACAGTAAAATCGCGCTTGGTAACGTCAAGAAATCACTGCGCGATTTCAGCATTTACTTTCTGACATTGGCAGTAGGCGTTGCACTGTTTTATTCTTTCAATTCAATTACGCAGCAATCTATGGTGTTGAATCTTTCTGAAGACCAGAGACGCATTGTTCAGCTCTTAAGTAATACCATCTCTGGAGTAAGCGTTTTTCTTGCCGTTATTATGGGATTTCTTGTTGTCTATGCTAATCAGTTTCTGATTCGTCGTAGGAAAAAAGAATTTGGCATGTACCAGATTTTGGGTATGACCAAGAGAAACGTCTCTAAGATTATGACTATTGAGACGCTGTTTGTTGGTTTTCTCGCTCTGGTAGTTGGACTTGTTGCAGGTATTTTTATCTCTCAATTTATGATGTTTGCAACGGCCCACATGTTCAATACGACTCTTGATTCGTTCAAATTTGTCTTTTCGCAAACTGCACTGATTCAAACGGTTATTTACTTTGTAGTTATGTTTGTGGTTGCGCTTATTTTTAACGTCACCACGGTGTCCCGCTACAAGCTTATTGACCTTCTTAACGCAGACAAAGTAACTCAGACCGTCAAGGTAAGAAATCTTACCGTCTCAGTACTGCTCTTCCTGGCCTCTCTTGGAATCATTGCTTATTCCTATATCCTGCTTCAGCACAATGGTTTAAAACAGATAGATGACGAGTTTGCCATAGCTACTGCTTTGGTATCTGTGGGCACAGCACTCTTTTTCTTCTCAATCTCTGGTTTTTTGCTCAGATTCATGCAGATGCAGAAGGGCTTCTACTACAAGGGTCTTCACTCATTTATCCTGCGTCAGTTTAATGCCCGCGTAAATACTGCTTGGGTTTCTATCTCTCTAGTCTGCGCCATGCTCTTTGTGGCAGTCTGTGGACTTGGTACGGGTTTCTCGCTTGTTGACTCTTTGAACGTCAGTTTCTCCAAGCTTAAAACGTACGATGTTTCTGTATCGATCAATCCAGGCTCAGAGCGCAGTTATACCCCTGGTCCAGCGGATTCATATGACTATCTCTCTGTAGTGCAGAAGCTAGATCCAGAGTGGGATAAAACTATCAAAAATGCCTTCCAGGTAGATACATACTTTGCTCAAAGTGATCCAACAACGCCTAGTTTTACGTATAGTTCTATTGACGCTGTAACAGGCAAGCGCTTTAGTGATTACTTTACCGGCTATAGTGGCCAGGAAGATCCTGCGCAGAAAAACGTAACTCTGATGCGAGCTTCTCAGTACAACAAACTGCGTGTTGCATCTGGTCTTGAGCCTGTTGACTTTGGTACTGACGGTTATATGGTTTGGACACTTGATACTAATCTTACAAAATACTGGCAGGATTCTCTTGCTAATAATCCTGAACTCACCATTGAGGGTCACAAACTTCATGCTGTTGGTGGAACGCTTGATATTGCCCAAACACAAGGTGGACCTGCACTTATGCCAGCATTTGGAATTGTGGTTGTTGCTGATCAAAGCTTCCCTTCAAGCGTTGTTTTGACCAACTCATATATCTTAGGCAACTATCAAACCCCAGGCGATGCTTCTGAAACGCAGTTCCAGGGTCAAATTAAGCAGTACTTTGGTGATGGCGCCGTAACTGGTAGCGATTCCGATCCTTATTCTTTAATGCTTGTGGTCACCGCTTCCGAGTACATTCAATCGACTGCTGGATTCTCTGGTATTGTGACGTATCTGGCGCTGTACATTGGCCTGGTACTCTTCATTGCGTGCGCCGCTATTCTGGCACTTCAGCAGCTCTCCGAGGCATCGGACAACGCTCGTGCGTATCAAGTTCTTGCAGAACTTGGTGCCGAGAAGGGCCTTGCAAGTCGCGCACTCTTTGTTCAGATTGGTGTGTACTTCCTGTTCCCACTGCTTATGGCAGCTGCGCACGCAACATGCGCAATGTCTATTATGGTTTCTGTCATCAAGTCGATTGGCAACTTTGATGTAGCTAGCAGCATTGGTGGAGTGGTTGCAGTAGTAGCTGCTTTGTATGGCGGATACTTCCTGGTTACCTTTTTTGCTGCACGTTCGATCATCTTTAGAGGTGCCAAGAGAATGCAGTAAGTTGCGTCGCCGTGTTGTAAATTCGTGAAAGAAGGACGGATGTTCCTCTGTGGGGCATTCGTCCTTCTCGCTTAGGTAAAATAGAAACGTTATGTCAGATGGTATCTGTGCAGAGCACATACTCAAGGAGGCGTCATGGGTCTTTGGTCAAAGGTTAAGAATGTGTTTGTTCCTTCTAACGGAACAGAGCAGCCTCAGAAGGCTACATTTGCTACCAGGGAAGACACTATCTATGCACCAGTTTCTGGTGTTTTGGTAAGCGTACAAGAGGTCCACGATGAGGTAATCTCAAGCGGTCTCTTTGGCCAGGGCTATGGCATTTTGCCTGTTGGCCTTGATTGCGTTTATGCTCCTTGCAACGCTCGCGTTACCGCAACTAACGTAACCAACCACTCAATTGGCCTTACCACAGATACTGGTATTGAGATTTTGATTCACATTGGTGTTGGCACCATCGAGATGAACGGTAAGGGCTTTACCCGTTACGTTCACGCTAACGACGAGGTCAAGGCCGGCACTCCACTGATTTCATTTGATGCTGCTGCCATTGAAGAAGCAGGATATGAGAACGTTGTAGTTGTTACCGTTGTTAATGCAGATCAGTACGAGCGCATTGACCTCATTGGTGAGTCCGGAACACTGATTGGTGGTCGTCCACTGGTTAAGATTGGCGACCCTCTGATGTGTGTCAAGCACTAGGGTTTCTCGCCAGCAAAACATCTGCAATAAACGAGGTTTTACATGCTTAGAGTTACTAAGGCAATTCTTCACGTCTTTGATTTTGAGACGGGAACTAAATACTTCTCTCAATCTACCTTGGATTTAGAGGATCGTCAGACAAAGTCATACGTACAGCGTAGACTGCGTAAGATTACGGCAAATCCAGAGTCCAGGCACGGAGAGTTTGCTCCTACCAGCAACTTTGCTGGAGGTCTTCAGGAGTATGCCCACGGAGATGTTGAGTTTGTAGAGTTTTCTCACCAGATTGCTCAGTGGTTCTGGGAAGAGCTTCGTCGTGCAGATGACGTTGAGCAGTGCGATCTTCTTGTAGCGGACTACATTGATACCGATGCTGGCCAGGCGCTTGCTAGTGCTGCTGCAGACGATGAGGATGCTCAGACTGAGGCATTTGAGGGTGAGGGAAGACGTCTTTTTGCCATTGTGCTTCTTCCACGCAAGCAGGCCTTTATTCATGACGTCAATGGCTCTGCAAATGAGATTTTGCGCCAAGATGCAACACTGCCTTCTCCTACGCAAAAAGTTGATTCGTATGCAGTCATTGATTTAGACACAGGCGCCATTGATTTCCATGACCATGACCGTTCTGTAGCAGGAGAGGGAAAGTTCATCATCCCAGAGCTTTTCCTTGAGTGCACGTCAGAGGCATCAAGCCATGAGGTTATTGGCGAGGTAACCGTTATTGTCCAAGACTTGGCTGAAGAGTATGGTCTTGAGCCTGCTGTTGAGGTGTCTCGTGCAAAAGCGGCTGTTGCAGAAGCAGCAGAGGTAGAAGAGGTAGTAGACCCTATCAAGGTTGGTAAGCGTATCTTTGAGGAGCGTCCTGA
>JABZHQ010000015.1:0-17385 GCA_015258765.1 Atopobium sp.
ATTCAGTATTTCTTTACACCCGCTTCAAGTACTTCTGCTCAAGAAGCTCCTACCGCACAAGGTCAGACAGTAGCGGGTGCTTCTGGCACGCAAACAGATTCTCAGACGGCACAGACGCAAGGAAGTTCTGGTTCAGACGCTCAATCAAATGCTGATGCGTCTAAAACGCAGGATTCTTCTAATCAAAAAACGTCGGAGCCTTCTAACTCTGGTAACTCAACAAACGCGGTAGCTGCTCCTCGTAAAGAGAATAGTGCGCTTTCTGTAAGTGTTACGGTTGACGGCTCTGCAGCCAAAGGGTCTTCATTTACCGTCAATCTCCAGGTGCAAGAAGGTACGTCAGTCTATGACGCGTTGCTTGCAAGTGGAGCCGGGGTAAATGCACGTAGCACGTCGTTTGGTATGTACGTTGCGGCTATTAATGGGCTTGCAGAGCGTGACCATGGTCCACAGAGCGGTTGGGTATATTCAGTTAACGGTGTTCAGCCTAACTACACGTCAGATGCATATGTTCTGCATGATGGCGATTCGGTTGTTTGGACGTACGTTAACGCGGTGAACTAATGAATCCCGTGCGCACAAGCTTTTCTCGCCTTCATCCACTTGCTACGGTTGTGCTGTTTGGATGCGAGGTTGTGCTTGCCGCATTTTCTTTTCAACCTCTCTGTGCGCTGATTGCTTTTCTAGGAGCGCAGCTTTGTACAATCCAGCTGTTTGACACCAAACATGCTGCTAAACAGCTTGTTTGGTATGCTCCAATTATTATATTGATGGCAGTTATCAATCCGTTTTTCTCGGCATCTGGATCTACCGTTTTGTATTCTTTTGGGCACACGCAACTGTACGCAGAAAGTCTGGTGTACGGGGCTACCTCGGGTCTTGTGCTCGTAAGTACTTTGAGCTGGCTTGAGTGCCTATTTGCAGTAGTATCGCCGCTCGAGATGTTGCAGCGATCAAGCGTGCGCTTTCCAGGATTACAGCTGGTCTTGAGTCTTTCTGTGCAGCTTATGCCGCAGCTACTTTCTGATCTGACAACAGCCCGCCAAATCCAGTCAGCAAATACCGCAGCTAGAAGGTGTGATTCTGCCGTGCAGGCACATCAGCAAAGCCGTGTTCCAAGTCAAAGCCGTCTTTTGAGCGCGAGAAAAACTATTGTGCAATCAGCTACCACCATTAACGCAGTGTGCATGAGCGCGCTGGAGAAGTCGATAAGTACGTTTCAGTCTATTCTGTCTCGAGGTTGGGGGATGGCAGGACACAGGAGCAGATGGAGCGCTGAAGTGCTTGACGCCTATGATACTGTGGCGTTGCTGGTATTTACTTTCTTAAGCGTTATAGCAGCGGTTTCTTTGTATATGCTGGTACAAGCTTGGCAGTTTTATCCTACCATGCCAGAGTTCCAAGTGAGTTTTTGGTATCTGGGCGTGGTGCTGTTTGCCGTTTTACCAGTAATTTTTGTGCGTATCGATACTGTCTTATGGGAGCAGTCTGTATGAGTGAGCAACCTTCCTATATTCAGAATTCACCTACTTCTTTAGTTAGTAAAGAAGCAGTTCTTGCTATTCAAAATCTCTCGTTTGCGTATGCTCTAACTCCAGACCGCAACGTTGTAGAAGATTTTTCCTGTGAGGTTTGTGCTGGTCAGATTAGTCTTTTACTGGGACCAACTGGTTCAGGCAAGTCCACCATTTTGAGCCTCATTAAGCCCGAGATTGCGCCTCAAGGTAGGAGAGAGGGCTCCATTATTGTTTGCGGCCAAGAGGTTTCTACGATGACGCAGGCGCAATCCGTAGACACCATTGCATTTGTGCCGCAAGCCACTTCACAAGCACTTGTGTGTGAGACACCTTTGAAAGAGCTGGCTTTTGGCCTGGAAAATCGAGGCGTTTCAGAGAAAGAAATGCGCCGACGTATTTTTGAGACGGTCAGTTTCTTTGGCATGGAATCGCTCTTGCATAAACGCTGCAACGAGCTTTCCGGGGGAGAACAGCAGCTAGTGGCCCTTGCTGCAGCGCTTGTCATGCGCCCAAAGCTGCTTTTGCTGGATGAGCCAACCTCGCAGCTGGACCCGTTTGCGCAGAAGAGTTTCACCGCGCTCCTGGAGCGAGTGGCGCGCGAGCTCAACGTTGCCGTGCTTGTTGCCGCCCACGACGTTGACGCGTTTGAGCACCTCGCTGACGCGTGCGTCTGCCTTGGTGGCGAGAAACCCGATGCGCTCCAAGCAGACAGCTCTTCTCGCCAGGCGTTCTGTCCTCGCAGCTCCGCGCCAAACCAAGCATCCACCGCGGCCGACAACACGCCCGTGCTCGAGTTCAGCGCCGTGACGTTTGCGTATCCACAGAGTGAGCAGCTGGTACTCAGCAAGTGCTCGCTTGAGGTCACGGGGCGAGAAATTCGTGCGCTCGTAGGCGGTAATGGCTCAGGTAAGTCAACGCTGCTAAAGCTTGCATCAGGTGTTCTCCGTCCAAGGCGCGGACATATCTACAACCAGCTCCAGCAATCCCAAGGATACATTCCACAAGATCCCGAGCTGCTCTTTACCTGCCAAAGTGTGGGCGAGGAGCTTGTCCAGTGGCAACAAAGTGGCGCCTATTCTGATCAGGATGTTCAAGAGCTTCTGGAAGCTTCGGGACTTCTTACGCGAACAACATATCAGAAGCTTATGTCTTCTCATCCATACGATTTGTCTGGTGGACAGCAGCAACTCTTAGCCCTCGTAAAAGTGCTGCTTACAAAAGCGCGTCTGCTTATTCTTGACGAGCCAACAAAGGGTCTAGATGCCCCAACCAAAGATGCTGTTGTCAATTTGCTTTCTCGTGCACAGTCAGAAGGTGCAACCATAGTAATAGCAACGCACGATATGCAGTTGATATCGCGCGTTGCTGATAATGTTTCTCTAGTTTTTGATGGCCAGATTTCTCTGACAGAGCCAACTTCAGAGTTCTTTGCAAACTCGTGGGTGTGGTCGGCGGAATAGGCGCCTAGAACCTTAAGAAAGGCTCCTCATCCTGGCCAAGCTCCTCAAGAAGCTCATCGTCAAGATCATTGATGTCGCCAAACTCCTCGTGCTCATGCTCCTCTTCATCTTCCTCATGATCGTGAGAATGCTCATTGAAGCCGTAGGCATTGGCCGTCTCGTCATCAAACTCAAGTGTTGGAAGAGCGCTGGTGATGCTGCATAGGCCAACTCCTGCAGGCATAATCTTTTGCCACTGAGCAATCAGAGGAGTGGTTGGAACTTCTCCCAACTCAACAATGGAATCCAAGAAAATCTCTTTTGCACCATCAAGCAGGTCAGATGTCTTTGCAACCTCAATAAGGTGCTCCGAGAAAAGCTCAAGTGCATGATCTGTGGAGTCTGCCTCAACAATGCAAGGCATAAGGCAGTAGTTGTCAGTAGAATCAAGCTCGTCGTTATAACTAAAGTTTCCCAGATAGATCATGAGGCCTCCTTGTTGTAGTTTCAAATCATCTTATGCCAAAATAAGACAGACCTTCTCGATATTTTTATTTTGACGGTAAGCGTGAGGTTCTCGTGGGTAATCGGCACACGTTATCAATTTTTCTAGAGGTTGTAGCACTCTTTGCTACTCCTATTATCCTTGCTGTTGAAATGATATATTTTCCCGATTTTACTGCGGTATCTTCAATTATTTTAGCAATCATTTCAGTTGCATTATTTATGTTAAGTTTTGAGGCAAAGAAGCCCTCAGTTGCCAATTTGGTACCTACTGCCGTCTTTAGCGCCTTAGGGGCTGCGGGAAGAATTGCCTTTGCGCCCCTCGCATATGTAAAGCCTGTTTCCGCAGTTGCTATCTTCGCGGGAGCGTTTCTTGGCAGGCATGCGGGCTTTTTGGTAGGTGCCTTATCTGCGCTTCTTTCAAACGTTTTCTTCGGCCAGGGCTCGTGGACGCCATGGCAGATGTATGCGTGGGGGCTTGTTGGCTATCTGGGAGGCCTTCTTGCAACTTTGACCTCAGCTCGCCCTGCATCTTCTAAACGCACATCCGTCCAACAAGGCGAGAAACCCCACAAACTTCCACCTTTCTTACTTATGATCTGGGCGTTTATATCCGGACCATTCTTTGGCCTTGTAATGAACGTATACTTTGTTATTGGATTTGTACATCCTTTAACGCTTGAATCCGCTCTTCTCGCGTTTGCGGCTTCAATTCCGCTTGATCTAACGCACGGCGTAGCAACGCTTGTTTTCTTGATTTTGTTATGGCTTCCGTGGCAAACATCCGTTAGCCGAATCCTCACAAAATACAATCTCACTGGTAGGAGCTTTAGATAAGCCATCTTTTTCCGTTTACCTAAAACACCTTCCATTTTGCGGCCTTTGATCTAGACTGTATTCACTGTCAGCCCCCAGATTTTGGGGGTAAAAATGCAACCTACATCTATCCTTACCTCAACGGCAAACTCAACACTTGAGCTGCTTGCTCCTACACGCTGTGTCGTGTGCGAGAAACCCGGTCAGCTCCTCTGCGATGAGTGCCGGGCAAAGCTGCCATGGATTTCTCAGCAGTGGGCATGTCCTAATTGCGGCGCTCCATACGGGAAGCTTGTTTGTTCAGAGTGTGCAGATAAAAAGAAACGACCTGTTCAGTGGGAAAGTAGAGCGGTTATTTGTGCCATGGGATTTAAGGGTCCTCCTGCACGGTTGATTTTGACGCTTAAGGATGGACACGAGCTTCGACTGGCGCCGGTAATTGCTGCAGCTCTATTGTGTGCGCTTGAAGAAGCCTCAGCATGGAAAGCTCGTGACGGTACCACTCGCTTTGATAGTTCAAAAATTGATGGCGTTTCCTTTATTCCAGCAACTGCAGAAGCGTACGCGCGCAGAGGTTTTGACCATATGGAACTTGTAGCTCAATCGTTTTGCCAGCTTACAGGTTTACCTTTGTATGACGTGCTTATACGTCCTCATGCAAAGGACCAAAGAACACTCTCGTCCGCTCAAAGGCAAATAAATTTGAAAGGAAGTATTGCTTGTACTGTGCCGGTTAATCAATCAAATATTTTACTTTTAGATGATGTTGTAACTACGGGAGCATCAATTAGAGAAGCCACTAGAGTACTTTGTGCCGCAGGCGTGCATTCTGTAACCGTAGGCGCATTAGCTCGCGTATGGTGAGTTACCTATGGTTGCAAACGGCTATACTTGATAAGTCTTTTCAGGTCTGTGGTTGCGAAGTTCTCTGTGAGCTTTTAGTCCATGACAGACGAGGTCAAAGGGATCCACGTAAGTTTACGTGTGCGCACGTAAACGATCATGGCTCGTCCTAGAAGTAAGTCATACCGCCTGTTATATCAAAGAGACAAAGGGTCTCGCAGGCGAGAGAACTATTAGTGGAGCTGCTGCGGTAGCAAAGCAAACGTTCCAGTATGCGAGTGTGGGGTCAAATACCAGGTCAGCTGAAAAGACGCCTGAATAGAAGAAGGAGTTCTGATGATGCGCGGTAAAAGTTCTCTTAAGGTGTTACTTCTTATAGCACTCGCTGTTGTTTTAACAGGATGCTCCATTGGTCCTATCAACATTGATCTGGATAAATGGTTCCACGTCAAGTCAGTGCAAGAGGCAATCCAAGAGAAGCGAGAAGCCCGTCAGCAGAAGATTCCTGATTCCTCACTGCACACAGCTGGCACCTTGACCGTTGGCCTACGTACTCAGTCAGTAACAGCTCCAATGGTTGTGGCCTCAGAAGCCGGGACATTGCAGGGAATTGACGTTGAAATAGCTTCTGCAATTGCAGATCAGCTAGGCGTAGACGTTAAGTTTGTATCAGTTAACGGACCAGTAGATGGCCTACAAGCAGGTTGCGACATTGTCATGGATGTCAGAAGTGGTGAAGACTCAACAAGTACACTTATTTCTGGCTATGCTGAGTCTGCAACAGCTCTTTTCCATAAGGGTTCAGAGACAAACATTACTGCTGATAGTTTGAGTGGAAAGTCAGTTGGCGTTCAAACGGGTTCTTTGTCTGAGCGCGCAATGGGTCAGGTACTCACGGGCATGTCTGTTCAGGGTTTTTCTAACCTAAATGATGCTTTTGAAGCACTTGAAAATGGTTCCATCGATTATGTGGCCTGTGATGCATATGCCGGTGCTTATTTAGCAGCAAACAAAGAAATTTCTATGGTTGGTGTCGTTGACGTTCCATCCATGATTGGTATTTCTGTTGCAACTAGTAACAAAGCTCTCGCTACACAAATTCAGCAAGCTCTTTCAGCTATTCAATCTAACGGTGTCGAGGGAGTTATTAGAAACAAGTGGATTGGCACCTTGCCACACCTCTCAACTACCAATAAGATTTCCGGTCTTGTGGAAGTTTCTACGCAATCTACCAGCGCTGATTCTGCTACATCTTCCTCTGAGCAAAATTAATCGCACATAAAGAGAAATAGTCTCTAACCGTTTACCGCTCAATTCAACTTTTTATGGAATGATTGGTCGACAAATGGGTATTGTTGTTATACAGACATCAGATAGAAGATGTCTCGTGTATCCGATAGGAGGCTCCCATGGTGGACATCAAGATTTCGGGACGCAAGGTAAGTATTTCTGAGGCTTTGCGCACACACGTAGACCAGAAGATCGGTGATGCTCTTAAAGTATTTGACATCACTCCTATGTCTTGCGATGTAGTTCTCAGAGTAGACAAAAACCCTTCAAATCCAGATAGAAAGACAGCTGAGGTTACGGTATTTGTTCGTAACAATGTTGTTCGTGTCACTGCTAGCTCTGATGATATGTATGTGGCTATTGATGAAGCAGCAGAAAAAGTTTCCAGACAGCTACGCAAGTACAAGACAAAAGTTGTTGAGCGCCGTCATCATGTAAAGTCTGAGCGCGGAGTTGCTCTTACACAAGAAGATCTTGCCAATCTCATTGAGATTCCAGCTGAAGACCTTGATGACCAGCTTGTTCGCGAGAAGTACATCGATCTTGAGCCCATGACAGAAGAGGAGGCGCTTGTCCAAACTGACCTTCTCGGCCATGATTTTTATGTCTTTGTTAATTCTTCCACTGGTTTGACTAATGTCATTTACCATCGTAAAAATGGTGGATACGGAATTATCAAACCTAAGATTGAGGAACCAGATGTTCAATAAAAAAGATAAGGCCGAAGAAGAAATCAGCGAGGTTGCCTTTGAAGACCTTGAGCCTACTGAGCTTTCAGCTGCATATCATAAGCCCAGTAACGTTCGAATCATCATGGACTCCTGCGCAGACTTTGCTCCAGGAATTGCTGAACAGCTAGGTGTTGATATCATCCAGTTCCCTTATGTGGGACCAGATGGAGAGCACTATGACGATGGCTGGAAGAGCATTAGTGCACATGAGTTCTTTGAGGGCATGCGCAAAGACAAAAAGCTGCACTACACCACCTCTGCAATTACTCCTGGTCATTATCTTGAGGTCTTTGAGCGTGCTGCAAAACAGGGCACACCAACGGTGTATCTGTGCTTTACCTCGGCTCTCTCTTCATCCTACTATGCAGCTGAGCAAGCAGCAGATATGGTAAGAGAGAAATACCCAGACTTTGAGATTTATGTAGTCGACAACGGTGCACCTTCGTCCGCAGCTCAGCTTTTGGGTCTTGAAGCAGTACATCAGGCCAATAAGGGTCTCTCGGCAAAAGAGATTGCCGAGTGGGCAGAAGATGCTCGTAACTACATTCATGGCTATTTAACACTTGAGACCTTGGATGCTCTTGCTGCGGGCGGTCGTATTCCTGCAGCTGCAGCAAATATTGGTGGCAAGCTTGATGTAAAGCCAGAGCTTACCTATGACTCAACAGGAGCTCTTACCGTCAAGACTGTGTGCAGAGGCCGTAAGAAGGCACTCAAGTCTCTTATCCAGGACTTTAGAGATAGCTATTCTCATGACACCTCGCTCCCTGTTGGCATTATTTCTGCAGACGCACAGAAGGACGCCAATTGGCTAGAGGCTCAGATTCGTAAAGAGAAGGGCTGCGAGGGACTTACCATTATTCACAGTCAGGTGGGACCAGTTATTGGCGCTCACGTTGGCCCAGGCATGGTGGCTATTGTCTTCTGGGGAACTGACCGCCGCGAGAAGCTTTCGCTTTCTGACCGAATTGCTAACAGGGTTCGTAAATCTAATTAACGGGTACAAGGTATGGGGTCGCTCTTTGGAGCGGCCCCAGTTTGTTTATTTATTTCAGTCTGAAAGGACTCATACATGGCACTGAGCAAGAATGCAAAGGTTGCTTTTATTGGAACAGGCATTATGGGCGCTCCTATTGCAGAGCATCTTATTTCTGCTGGTTATGACGTTACTGTTTACAACAGAACACCAGAGAAAGCACAAAAGCTTGTCTCGTTAGGCGCTCACGCCGCAGAGAGCGTAGCAGATGCTGCAAAAGACGCTGACGTTGTCTTTACCATGGTTGGTTATCCAACTGATGTTGAAGACGTTTACTTGGCAACAGACGGTCTTATCCGCGTTGCTAAGAAGGGCGCTTACCTTATTGATCTGACCACTTCTTCATCTCAGCTTGCTCGCGATATTCACGATGCTGCTGAAATTGAGGGAAAACATGCATTTGACTGTCCGGTTACGGGCGGCCAGAAAGGCGCCCAGGACGGTACTCTTACGCTGATTGTCGGCGCAACTGAGAATGATGTTGAACCAGTACGCGCTCTTCTCGAGACCTTCTCGGCAAAGATTTTCTGCATGGGTGGTGCTGGTAAGGGACAGACTGCAAAGCTTTGTAACCAGGTATCTCTTGCTTCCTGCATGATTGGCTATGCAGACGCAATGGCCTTGGCAGAGCAGGGTGGACTTGACGTTGAGCAGATGCTTGAGGTTGTTGCTAGTGGCATGGGTTCTTCTCGCGCACTTAAAGAGCTTGCTCCTAAGTCGCTTGAGGGAGACTTCCAGCCAGGATTTTTGGCCGAGCACTTCCGCAAGGATATTGCGCTTGCTCTTGCTCAGTCTGAGGACCTTGAGATTACCCTCCCTGGTGCAGAAACTGCGTTTACCCTCTATGACATGCTCTGCCAGATCGGTGGCGCTCGCAAGGGCACTCAGGCAATCTCGCTGCTTTATGCTGATGAGGCTACGAGCACTGCAGCTGGTCTTGACTGGTCACTTCTTGAGAGCCAGGAAGATGAGGGTGAGCACGAGTGCTGCTGTGGCCACGACCACGAAGATGGTGATCACGAGTGTGAGTGCCATGGTCACGGACATCATCATGAGCATCATCATGAGCATGAAGGTCACGAGCACGGTCATGACGGCCACTGCTGCCACTAAGTGCTAACCGCAAAGGACCCCGATTATGAGTGATATTTCTACTCCTCAGAGCTCTATTGCGGTTTTCATCGATTATGAAAATTTGGCACTAGGAACAGGTAAAAGAAAGAGAAACGGCCACCAAGAGCCAGGTCATCTTCCAGAGATGAAGCTCATTATGGAGAGGCTGGTTGATAAGGGACGCATTACTGCTAAGCGTGCATATTGCGATTGGCAGCGCTTTCCAAATGCTATTACGCCCCTGCATGAGCTTGGCATTGAGCTTATTGAAATTCCAGATAGGGCTTACACCGGCAAGAACTCTGCCGATATTAGACTTGCGGTAGATGCTGTTGAAATGTGTCTTACTAAAGACCACATTGACACCTTTGCTGTGCTTTCTGGTGACTCGGACTTCTCACCACTCGTGGCAAAGCTTAAAGAGGCTGGTAAAACGGTCATTGGCGTTGGTATGAAGGAGTCTACCAGCTCGCTTCTTGCTGAAGTTTGCGACGAGTTTATCTTCTACGAGGATATTTTGAGTTCTGGCAGAATTCCAGACTTTAAAGAGAAGGTACCTGCCGAGAAACACGACTGCTATCAGCTCTTATTTGAGACCATTGAGTCTTTGGAACGTGAAAGCGAAACATTTATTTATGCGTCTCGTTTAAAGGAGACTATGCGAAGGAAGCGTCCACAGTTTGCTGAGGCAACTTATGGATATCGTTCGTTTACTTCTCTTTTACGTGAAGCATCGAGCCTTGGATTTATTAAAATTCATGAGGATCAAAAAAGCGGCACCGTTGTCGTAGACGGATTTAGAGAATAAAGGGTGTTTTAGAGAGGATTTAGGTTTCATGGCAGAGAAGAAAGAAACTGCTCAGAAGCCAAAAAAGGCTTCAACTAAGGCAACCGCAAAAGCGGGCTCAACAAAGGCGCCAAAACAAGAAAAGCAACCTGCTAAGAAGGCTGCTAAAAAGCCAACTATGGCACAGATGAAAAAGGTGAATGCACTGGTCATCGCTTTGTCTGATGCTAGTAGACGCGCTCGTCAAGATGCGTCTCATGAGCTTGCAGAGCTTGCTCATGTTGCTCCTCTTGCCTTTGAAGAGCACATCGATTCTCTAATTGATGCACTGTATAGACCAGAGGCTCAGACTCGTTGGGAAGTGCTTGATGCACTTGCTCATTTGAGCGAGCACTTTGGTGACCAGGTCTTTAAAGCATTTGATGCTGCTGAGGCTTCTTTGTTTGATGACGACTCGGCAACGGTGCGTCTAGCAGCATTTTTGTTCCTCTGCCAGTACGGCGCAACTTCTGCAAAGCATTCTGATGAGGCATGGCCACTTCTGGATGAGGCGGTTCAGTGCTATCACGGAGATGCTGAGTACCATGACATGCTCCAGGGTCTTCTCGCCTTAGCACATGGAACTATTTCTAAGGACGTGAAGAAGGCATTGTCGCAGCGTATGAAGTTTGATGCGGAAAATGCCACTGGATACATTAAGCAGTATTCGGAAGAGATTGTTGCAGCTACCAAGTAATTTGATTTGCTTGTAAATGACTGTGTACAAACGGGGGAGTTTACTGGTTGTATGTTTTATGCATGCTAATAAGAGTAAACTACAGGTTTGTATTATGTACGCATAGTTGCATTAAGCGATGAAAGGCAAGGATATGCCATCTATTGATGTAAGAAAGAACTCAAAGATCTTTATCGGAGTAGGAGCAGTTGTACTGTTTGCTCTTGGTATTGTTATCGGTCGCTTCCTTCTGGGCGGTGGCGGAGCAACTGGTTCTTTGAACGGCCGCACCACACTTTCTGAGGGTGAGCTCAACACTCCTATTGCTTCTTATACCTACAACGGTCAGACCAAAGAAGTAACTGCTCGTGAGGTTATTGAGAACACTTCCGGTCTTGACGCAGCAAAGCAGTCTGACGGCACCTATGCTGTTCCAGCAGCCGATAAGATCATTGGCTATGTTCGTAATGCTCTTGTTGTAGCTGAGGCTCAGAGCAAGGGTATTACCGTCACCGATGACGAGGTCAACAATTACATGCAGACCAACTTCAAGACTACTGATGTTAGCCAGGTTGCTTCTGCATACAAGCTCTCTGAAGATGTTGCAAAGAAGCTCATCCATGATGCTGTCATTATGAAGAAGTATCGTGATAGCGTTCTGACTACAACCCTTCCAGATGCTCCACAGGCACCAACTGCACCTGAGGACGGCAACTCTGAGACTACAAGCCAGGAGTACGCTCAGTACATCATTGGTCTTGCTGGTGATGAGTGGGATGCTAAGAACAACACTTGGGCTTCCCAGGATGGCGATTACTACAAGCAGCTCTCTGCTTACTCAATCTCCAACGATTCTGCTTCTTATGCAGCTGCTCAGACCGCTTATCAGGTTGCAATGAGCAAGTACTCTGCTGTTGCAAGCAAGGCATCTCAGGAGTGGTCGCAGAAGATTAACGAGATTCTTGGTAAAGCATCTATTGCTGTTTACTCTCTTGCTCTCTAGGATCTGAAAAGCAATGAAAGTTGCTATTAGTGCTTGTTTACTTGGCCTCCCCGTCAGATATGACGGAGGGGCCAAGCCTGTTTCTGCAGTACAAAAGCTGGCAGAAAAAGTAAACGTCACAAAGATCTGCCCCGAGACCTCCTCAGGTCTTCCTGTACCTCGTCCGCCCGCGGAACAGCGAGAAGGACGTGTTTGGCTCAAGGATGGCTCAGATGTAACGGAAGATTTTGAACGTGGATCTAAGATTGCTCTTAATGCCGTTACGTCTTCTGACATAACGCTCGCCGTTTTGAAGGCAAAGAGCCCGTCTTGTGGCGTGCATGAGATTTATGATGGTACGTACTCAGGAAAGCTTGTTTCTGGCGAGGGAACACTTACTCGTCACCTCTTAGAGGAGGGGATTTGCGTGGTTACCGAGAAAACCATTGAGAATGTAAGCCCATCTGTTGAGCATCCTGTTGCTCTTATTTTGGGAACCGGACTTGGCCATCTTGCCGATTTGGTAAAGCCAGTTCGCCGTATTGATTACCGTGACATTCCAGGTTTCCCTGTTGACGCTTCTCCTATGGCAGGTCACAGCTTTGAGGCAACCATTGGTACTATCGATGGCGTGCCTGTAGTTGTTTATCCTGGTCGCGTGCACCTCTATCAGGGTTATTCTGCAGCTGAGGTAACCTCTCTTGTTCAGCATGCGCATCATTTGGGCTGCAAAGACATTATTTTTGCAGGTGCAACGGGTGCTGTTTCTGGTAATGCAAAGACTGGTCTTGGTGTTATTACTGACCAGATTAACCTCACTGGAACCAATCCGCTTGCAGAGTGGGCAGGCCTTCGCGATGTCGAGACCCCATTTGTAGATATGAATGATGCCTTCTCGCCTTATCTAAGAACGCTTGCACGTGGCGTAGCGGATGACCTTAAGATTGAGCTCAATGAGGGTGTTTTTGCTGGTCTTTTGGGACCAAACTTTGAAACTCCTGCAGAAGTTGCTATGCTTCGTAGCTTTGGCGTCTCATATGTTGGCGTTTCCACAGCTCTTGAGGTTATTATGGCCCGCGCTCTTGATATGAACGTATTAGCTCTAACGCTTGCAGCAAATCCAGCTGGTGCTCACGGAACTACACACAAGAGTGTTCAAGAGGCATCCGAGAAGTACGCAGATGATCTTGAGCGCCTTGTTCGTGGTGTTCTCGGGCTTCTTTAGTATTTCTGCTTGAATAATACAGGGCTTCCCCGTATAGTTGTTAGCGCGCTTTTGCACGCCAGCATAGCTCAGTTGGTAGAGCACCGCTCTCGTAAAGCGGGGGTCATCAGTTCGATCCTGGTTGCTGGCACCATCAACTATTAAATAGCCGCCTTGTGCGGCTATTTTTATGCCGCGAGCGGCCGCTTATTGCTTCTGTTAAGCAGTTTTCATTACGTACGAGTAAACTAGCGCTATACGATAGTTTGTACAAAATTAGAAAAGTTGTGGCTGATTGGATAATTATGACTTTTCCTGAACCTCCGTACTTCTTAAGTAATCGCGATTGGTATACAACGCCAGAAGATGAAGGTATCGATGATTTCTTTTTTGAAGATGGTCGCGGATATCACATTAAAGACGACGCTCCTGAAGAAGCAAAAAAGAGTTATGAAGAATTATATGACATGCTTGATATCGATTTTTCTAGAGTTTTCTCCGACTTAGCCTCTACAACCAAATCCATGTGAAACAACTGCACTGTGGTGGGTATAGACAAAGTAGTAGTAATTACTAACAAAGGAGTTTTTATGGCTACTCAGAATCTCGAGCTTTTCTATAAGCCAACCTGCCCATACTGCCACAAGGTTATGTCCTTCATGGAGCAGAACAACATCGAGCTTCCTATGCATGACATTGTTGCTGATGACGCAGCTCGCGAGCGTCTCATTGAGGTAGGCGGCAAGCGTCAGGTTCCATGTCTGTTCATTGACGGCAAGGCAATGTATGAGTCCGGCGACATCATTAACTACCTCTCCGAGGCCTTCCATGTTTCTGGTTCAAACGATGATTCAGATGACGGCTCTGCAGCAGCTGCTTGCACTATCGGCGGAGCCTGCTCCTTCTAAGCTCATTGTCGAGAAACCCCTCTAGCAGACGGGTTTCTCGCTATATGCATTAAAAACCCTCTGTTCCAACGTATGGAGCAGAGGGATTTTACGTTTAAGCATCAATTGTTTTGCTAGTTTTTCATACGTGCTACGGCGTATTCGCTGATGAGCAGTAAGAAGAGGATAAGGATGGATGAGAAGCTGCCAATAACTGCGCCATTAAGACCAGTAAAGCTGACCATCATCCAGATAATGGGGATGGATACAGCAAATGAAATGAGGTAAGCGCGCGTAACAGCTTTTTGAACTCGCATGATCGTGATGAGCTGGTACAAAAAGTCAATTGCAGCACAAAGTCCACCCGTGGCCACCATAATACGTGCAAGTCCACGATATTGCTCAAAATCAACGCCATACAAGAAGCCGTTAAGAGGAATGCCAATGAACTCGACAAATGCGGCGGTACCAATGGTGACTACGGCAATGGCTCCAAACATTGCAAGTACAATTACGCCAAAGCGTTTCTTATTAGCGGGATTATGAATTGAGGTTTCTAGCAAACTAGAAAGTTTGAAGAGCTGTGGCCTGTAGATGAGCGTAGAGATCATCAAAATAGTGTGAGCGGGGAAATAGAGTGCGTTGAAGTACAACTGGTTGCTGTAAGAAAGCGTGTCTTCCATGGCAAACTTTGGCAGTGAGTCAATAAGGTTGTAGAGGAAAAGCGCTAAAAAGAGAGGCCAGCACTGTACAAAGATATCTTTGATGTTTGCAAGTTTGATGTGCACGCTTTTATCGGTCTCAAGAATGGCTAGGGGAGCAGAAACAAATAGCAGGGTGATAAGGGCACAAATGCCCATGCTCCAGCTTGCCCATACAAGATTTCTGGTAACAAACAACACAGCAGTAAAGAGAATAAAACTGGCACTACACCTAAGAGCCTGACTGAGTCCTGCGAGGTAGAGCTTGTCTTTTTGCTGAAGACGACCTTCGTAGACATCAGCCATACCGTCAACTGCCCTAAAAAGCAAAGCTCCCGTGCAGATAGAAAACATGGGCTCGGTGTAGCCTTTGAAGAAACACCAAATAAGACCCGCTATTACCATGACAACAACGGTAGCTGCGCGTTGAATCTGGTAATCAGAAAAACTACGTTGTTCAGCTATGTCGGAAACTTGATACGTGCGAACACCGTATTGGGCAATAAATAACAAAAGCGTTGCCACAACAAATGCCATGGAGAAAAGTCCTGCTTGTTCAATGCCAACAAGCTGAGAGCAAACAACAGTTAAAAGTGGGAAAAGTGCACCCCAGGCACCTTGCCCAAGTGCATTGAAGAGATAATCCTGGGACGTTTGATGTGCCAAGTATTGCTCGTCTTGATTAGCAATATCGCCAGAGACCACGGCAGAGAGAAGCCTGGTCCACCATGTAACCACAATGCCAGGTTGACCCCCGTTTATGCGCGAGTCATCAAGCTCATAGCGAGGTGTGCGAAGACGCTCTACCTGCTTATGTACGGAAGAATTGTTGTACGCAGTACGACTTTTCTTGAATGGATTGAGCATGTAAAACCTAAAATCTTCTTTAACGTGGCCAGAAACTTTGATATATCAATTTTTATTTGTTATATCGATTGTAGTCCACGATGTACATTAGGTAACAGATTGACAAACAATCGTGCGAAGATTGTTACAAAAGGGTATGGTAGATAGTACGTATTCTGAGTCATGTGACGAAAGGATGAGCATGGCAGGCAATCCTCAAGATTCAAATCTAGAGTCCAGCAATGCTTCTTTTGACGAGAAACCCATCGATGGTGCAACAACTTCTGAAGTAGCTCAGTCGCTTCTTGAACGACGCGGGAATGAGATTGCTGCTGCTCGTACCCTTATTCAAGCGCTTAAAGCACCAGCTCCTCTGCGTGATAACCTTACTTTCTTTTTGCGTTTGGTAAGAAAAGTGCTTGCTGAGTACAATCCAGATCTTCTTACTAGTTTTGACACGTTGTTGGTTGAGGCAATTAAAGCTGGACCAGATGATTTGTCTACAACTCGCGCACCTTTGCTGCTTGAGGCAATCAATGCGGTACTCAAAGTAGATTCAGAGAAGGAATCGCTTAATGCTTTTCTGCGTTTTGCTTCTACCATTGACAGCCTAAGCATGGAAGACTCTGTGCTTCTCATGCGCGCATTTGTAACTTTCTTCCACTTAGCAAATCTTTGTGAAGAGAATTATCGTGTTACCAGCCTGCGCTCTCGTGAGGCTTCTGTTGATCCATCTTCTGCGGAAGACCCTATCAATGAGATAACCGTTGCATATAGACAGCTTATTGACGAGTGCGGTGAAGAAGAGGCAAAAGCACGTCTTAATCGTCTTGAGTTCCACCCCGTCTTTACCGCGCACCCAACTGAGGCTCGTCGTAAAAACGTTGAGCGCCGAATCCGTACCATCTCAGAGCTTCTTGATGAGCGTCAGAGGCTTGGTGGTCCTGCTCGTGTGGAAAACGAGCGTCGCATGCTGCAAGAGATTGACGGCTTATTCCGTACGTCTCCTATCGGTCATAAAAAGCCAACTCCTTTGGAGGAGGCAGATACTGTCCTCAACATTTTTGACACCACTCTTTTTGAGATGGTTCCTTCGGTATATCGCCGCTTTGATAACTGGGTGCTGGGAGAAAACGCTGGTTGTGTGCCGCCTGTCTGCCCACCATTTTTCCGTCCAGGTAGCTGGATTGGCTCCGACCGCGACGGTAACCCTAATGTTACCGCCCTGGTTTCTCGCCAAGTTGCCGAGAAGTACCGTGTACACGTATTGCAGGCACTGGCTTGGGCTACCAAGGAAGTCAGTCGAGGCCTGACGCTTGATGGTATTTCTACTCCAGCTTCGCCTGCGCTTGTCAATCTTTGGGCACAGCAGGTAGAAATGAGCCAGGCCCTGACCTCTAGGGCTATTGATAAGGCTGGGTCTGAGTTGCACCGTGCGGCAATGCGCGTCATTTCTGGCCGACTCAGCGCCACCATTGAGCGCAATGCTGACCTGATGTATCAAAACGCTGAAGAGTTTATTGCTGATCTGCGTGTTATTCAGGATTCACTGGCTCAAGCAGGGGCTTTCCGTATTGCCTACGGTCCTGTTCAGAAGCTTATCTGGCAGGCTCAAACTTTTGGCTTCCACTTGGTAGAGATGGAGTTCCGTCAGCACTCTTTGGTGCACAAGCGTGCGCTTGCTGATATCGAAGAACATCCATCAACTGCCGAGAAACCCGCCAAACTTGATGCTATGACTCAAGAAGTGCTGGATACCTTCCGCTCCATTGGATCAATTCAAAAGAAGAACGGCATTAACGCTGCTCGTCGCTATATTATTTCATTTACGCAGTCTGCTCAGGATGTTGAGAATGTCTATAAGCTTGCACGTCTAGCGTTTGCAAACGAAGAAGATGTTCCGGTATTAGACGTTATCCCACTCTTTGAGCAAATTGAAGACCTTGAGAATGCTGTTGCTACACTTGACCAGGT
>JABZHQ010000016.1:0-17095 GCA_015258765.1 Atopobium sp.
GCTGTTCATAAGCATTGTGATGTATGACTTCTAACGTAATATAATCGCGCTTCTCGCCCATGAACTCCCCCATACGACACTATCCGTCATATAAAATGACGCCTCTCTGATAATTTTTTATGCCTACTATACCGTTTTACCGAACCTATAAAAATACAAAGGCCTTACTTTTTTATTGATTAAATCTGGCACTCTTTATTATTTTTACCAATTACCCTTAGAGAGAATGGCGAGAAGATCTTCTTTCCTATTCTCCACTTGACCTGCTAAATAAAGCTCAAAAAGCCTACGTTGGCACACACCGACAGCAGGTCCTGGCTGAAGCGAGAGCACTTCCATAATTTCTGCGCCCGAAACGCACAGCTCTTGCGGATGCTGAGCAATTTCTTGTTTTGCCTCATGTAAGAGAAGGGTCCTCATAGCCTCAAGCGTTACCGCATAGCTACGATACGGATTTGCCTTTGCCAGAGCATCTGCCTGCTTTAACGTCAAAAGGTCATACGCAAGAGCAATGCCGTCCGATTTACTTGCCTCTGCTAACAGGGCAACCATATGCCTAAGCGACGAGGTTGTAACGTCCACATCATAGTCATGTAATGCTACAAGAGCACAAACTTCATTGCTCAAATGTTGTGATAAAGCTAAACGTTTAAGTAACGCCTTTGCTACAACCGCGCCCTTTTCTGGATGACCATAAAAATGGCCTCTTCCATCTGCGTCAACGCTAAACATTTCTGGCTTTGCAATATCATGTAGAAGAGCAGCCCACCTAAGAGCGGGAGTAGCACACCCTGCTGTAAGAGCCTCTGTTGCAGAGCAGACTCGTGCGGTATGCTCCAGCACGTCATAAGCATGATACGGACTTCTTTGATCAAAGTTTTGAAGTGGCAAGAGCTCTGGAATTGCTATCGCTAGAACAGGAAATCCCAGCTTGATAGCATGGGCAATATGGCCAGCCTCAACAATTTGAGCCACTTCCGAGCCAATGCGCTCAGATGCAACCTGAGAGAGTAGCGGCGCACACTCAGTAAGTGCCTGATGTGTTTTCTCCTCAATTGAAAACGAGAGCCTGCACGCAAACCGCAAGGCACGCAGCATGCGAAGAGCATCCTCTGTAAAGCGAACCTTAGGCTCCCCAACAGCGCGAATTACACGTGCAGATAAATCTTCTTGACCGCAATAAAGATCAAGCAATCCCCTTTTTGGGTGATATGCCATTGCATTAATAGTGAAGTCTCTACGAGCAAGATCTTCCTCTATACGAGAGACAAACTGCACAGAATCAGGACGACGACCATCAAGATATTCTCCGTCACAGCGATACGTTGTGACCTCAATAGGGTGCTTTTCGACAACAGCAGTAACGGTTCCATATGCAATACCTGTTTCATGCACAGGAATACCTGCGGCTACAAAAGTCGCTTTGCTCTGCTGCCACGTTGCCGATGTTGTGATGTCAATATCATGGGCAAATGAGCCGCGTAGGGCGTCTCGTACCCAGCCACCTACAATCCACGCCTCAAATCCAGCATCTTCAAGAATTTCTAATGCACGTAAGGCATACGTGGGAATCTGTAAATTCACAGGACGAGAAAGGCATGGTGAAGAGCCGTTTTTCTGTATGCTCATGGCCATTCCTTCCGCAGTTGCTGATGGGAAAAGTATACATCCTTCACACGTCATTCACATTCTTTCTGCGGTTTTAAAATGACAAACATTTGTTCTAGATTTTTCTTTACTTCTTCCCCATTCGTGATAGTCTAAGTATACGAACAGACGTTCTATTTTCAAGTAGAAAGTTGCTGCCATGGATACTCTTGATAAACTCGCCATACTTGCAGATGCAGCCAAATTTGACGCGGCGTGCACTTCTTCTGGTGTAGACAGAGATCCGCAGGCAGGAAAGGTAGGAATGGCCTCAGCGGCCGGCTGTTGCCACTCATTTACCCCTGATGGTCGCTGCATTACGCTGCTAAAAGTTTTACTTTCTAATGCTTGCTGTTATGACTGTGCTTACTGCGTCAATAGATCTTCTGCACAAACCAAGCGGGCTACCTTTACATCACAGGAATTAGCAGAGCTTACCGTAGATTTCTATAAAAGAAATTACATAGAGGGACTCTTTCTTTCCTCAGGTGTTATAGGATCGCCAGACCACACCACAGAACTCATGATTGAATGCCTCTCCTACCTTAGGAATGAGTTGCTGTTTAACGGCTATGTTCATGCAAAAGTAATTCCCGGAACAGATCCAGATCTTATTGATGCTATTGGCCGCTTAGCAGATAGGCTCTCCGTCAATCTGGAATTACCTAGCTCAACCTCACTTACTAAACTTTGTCCTCACAAAAACGCAGAAACGGTTACTAAACCCATGTCTTTCATTCACCGCCTACGCGTTTCTGAAGAAAGGCAATTGCTTGAAGCTAAAAATGCATCAAAGGGCATTGTGAAGTCTGCTGGAAAATCTAAGGGCATTGTTATTCCTACTCAGAAGCAGATTATAAAAGAAGGTTTAGCTCTTCGTTCAAACTGCTTGAAGAATACCTTTATGCGCTCATCAAGGGTGTCTTCAGGCAAGAGGTCCTTCTCGTCTGCTGGGCAATCAACGCAAATTATCATTGGAGCTTCTCCAGAATCAGACAATCAAATATTGCACTTATCGCAAGCGCTTTATCAGCAATTTGAATTGAAACGAGTATTCTTCTCTGCCTATATTCCTGTTATAGAAGACCATCGTCTTCCAGAGTTGGACACTCCTGTTCCCCTGCGTAGAGAACACCGTCTTTACCAGGCTGATTGGCTTATGCGCTACTATGCGTTTTCTCCTGATGAGCTAGTTTCTCCAGAAGCACCTTGGCTTGATTTAGAAATTGATCCAAAGCTTGGATGGGCGCTGGCACATCTTAATCAATTTCCTGTAGAGATTATGGATGCTCCACTAGAAATACTTTTACGAGTGCCCGGTATTGGCCCTACCGGCGCACGAAGAATTATTGCTGCAAGAAGACGGTCTTGTCTCACCTTTGATGATCTTAAACGGCTGGGAATACAGCTCAAACGATCTCATCACTTTCTCACCTGCTGTGGCATAAGAGATGCCTCAGCTCCACTTGACCAAGAACTGATTAAACAGAGGGTAATTGCTGATGCCAAAGCAAGTTCGTACAACAAAACAAGACACCGTATTGAGTCCTCTCAACTCAGGCTCTTCTGATCAGAGCGTAGAGCTTGTCTCGCTTGTTCAGAGGCTTACAAGACTCTCCAAGCCTCGGAAGGTTGTTATCTCCTGTAATCCAAGCTTAGAAGGCGTTGTAGGGGCTGTAGGACTCACTTATCTCTCACATGCTAACCCCGCACACGTACGTCTTGTTAGAGAAAACTTTTGTCAGCCTAGCCTTGGGGAGCATGTTCTCTGTGGACCAGACCCTTCTGATGACTCAGTAGTAGCCTTGGCTAAACGAGTTCTAACTGGACTAGAGAAGAAAGTAGGCACAAGAGAAATAACACGTCGCATTGTTTTGGCATGTGCTTCAGATGCTCATACTATGCCGGAGATTGTGCATCGATACATTCGTCTTGCATTCTCCTATGGTGTAGGAGCCCTTGAAGATATTGCAGACCCAACCGTGGCAGAGTTTAATGCGCTGGCTAGGCAGGTAGAAACTGAGCGAGAGCATACGCGGCAATTTGTGCGGTTTTCTCGCATGTCAGATGGCTCTTTTATGTCTGTATTTCAACCTAACGCAAACGTAGTGCCACTAACTTGCAATTACTTTGTCAAACGGATGAGTACAGAGCGGTTTTTTATTGTTGATCCAGCTCATCATATAGTCAGTTTTTATGCACCAGAAATGAAGACCTTTGGAACAATTCAGCTGGACGATGCCTCTTTGGAAGAACTGCTCTCTAGAACAGACCTTGCGACTGATGAGAAATACGTGCAAGCCATGTGGAGGCGCTTCTATGAAGGAGTTGGTCTAGAGGGTCGCGGGCCTGCAGAAAGAGGATATGACTTGCGCGCCCATTGGATGCCAAAACGCGTATGGCAAGGACTCCCTGAACTCACTGCAAGTACAAATGCAGAAGCTGCGCGTAGCCAAGGCGTACCTGCTCGCTATCAGGGGCGAGAAAACAGAAAGGACGTGCATCATATAGAACAAAAGCAAACATTCTGCAAAGAGCTTACTTCTGGGTTATAAAGCTGCCGCTTAAGACGACTGATAACAAAAAAAGCGCCCAGCAGAGCTGAGCGCTTATCAGTACAAAGGTAATGACCTAAGACTTAGTCAAGGTCGTTGAAGTCACCAGCTGCAGGTGCAGGTGCAGAAATCTGAGTCTGCTGAGCTGCGGGCTGAGCAGCATTCTGGGAACCAGTTGGAGCATTGTTGGTAAGAACAGTCTCTGGGAAGACAGAGTCAGCGTCATCCAGGAAGTGCTGGAGGAGCTTACGGTACTCAGCGCGGAAGTCCTCACGGGACTGCTTGAGGCGATCAATCTCATCAAGCTCAGTCTGCTTCTCTGCAAGAGCCTGACGGATAACCTCACGAGCCTTCTGGTCTGCCTCATTGCGGATGCGCTCAGCGTTTGCACGAGCGTCTGCAACAAGCTTATCTGCGCTCTGCTGAGCAACAATGAGGACCTGAGAAATCTGGTGCTCAGATGCAGCAATAGCTGCAGCGTTTGTCTCCTCAACAGAAGGAACGCTTGCGTTCTCCTCAAGGTTTGCAACCTGAGCCTGTGCTGCAGCAAGCTGCTGCTCAGTGCTGGTCAGACGGCCCTTAAGGTCAGCGATCTTTTGAAGCATTGCATCAACCTCAGAAGAGAGCTGCTCAAGAAATGCGTCAACTTCCTCTGGATTGTAGCCGGTCTCAGCAGGAGAGAATGTCTGCTGCTCGATGTCTGCTGGTGTGATTGCCATCTTTGTTCCCTTTCAGTCTGCGAGTAGACGTACCACACATCATAACTACTCAGTTTGTAATTAAAGACAAACTAGTTTCCTATATTAGTATAAGACCCAGCGTCGAAATGGCAAAACGTTCCACAAGATTAAGCACAAAAAGCGCAATAATCGGTGAGAGGTCAACGCCAGAAATTGGAGGAATCACCTTCCTAAACACATTGAGATATGGCTCAACAATTTTGCCAATAGCCTTAAGAATGTTTCTAACCGAATCATTTGAAACGGTAATCCAAGAGGACAGGCACCATACCACAATACAGACGCTGTAAATCCTAAACAAGGTATAGAGTGCGTTTAAAACATAATACGAGAACACAAAAACCTCCAGTTACCTGGTAATCTCTCCCTCATCAGCAAGCTTATCAAGATCAGACTGAGATAAAGAAATGCCATGAGGGAGTACAGCAAAAACGCGGTCAGCAACTTCTTCAACAGATCCGTCAAGTCCATAAGAAAGACCAAAACTGAAGTCCAAAATTCTTTTAGCAACCTCAATGTTGGTGTTCTTAAAGATAAGGACAACCGGCTGACCAGTACGAACACGACGAACTACCGACTGAACATCATCATAAGAAACAGGACGAAGAACGTATGGTGGCAGCTGTCCAGAATAGCTTGTACGGCTCACAGGACGAAGACCAATATCACCAGGAGTTGGCAGGTTTGGACTCACGGTGTGCTCATAAGAAGGAGTGTATCCGGAAGGCTCCTGACGAGATGCATACGCAGAAGCGCGAGAGCGCATATCCTGCTGAGGATTGTAAGAAGCGGCTGGATTTGTGCTGATTGGCTTGCCAGAGCGCGTATACACAGAAACACTCTCTGCCTCTGGTCTGGATGGATTGCCCAGTAGCCTGTTGGAAGAGCCTTGCTGTGCACGATCATCGTACGAACGAGGAGAAGCTTCGTCTACCTCGTCATAGCCTTCGTCGCCATAATACTCATCGTCGTAGTACTCATCGTCCTGACCACCACGAAGCTTTGCTCTTAGCGTATCAAGAATGCTCATCATTGTGCCTTTCTGTAACGCACGTAACTTCTTACTACTGTATCAAAAACTTGCAACTATTTTAGTGCCCACTCAACGTATAGGCTGGGTCAAACAATACTCGACCCAGGCGAATAGTCGTAGAACCCTCTTCAATGGCATACGTAAAGTCATCACTCATGCCACAAGAAAGAACATCTAACTTCAAACCAACTTGTTGGCTCAAGCGATCACGCAATTCTCGAAGTCCTGAGAATGTTCTCTTGGCGCGCTCTAGATCATCTTTTGGTGCCATAGTCATCAGACCCACAACAGAAATGTGCGGAAGCTCAACAATCTTTTGAATAGACTCAGACACTTCTTCTTGCGAGAAACCCGATTTTGAGGCTTCAGCGGAGACGTTTACCTCAAGTAGAACAGACTCCTCAGTACCCTTTACCTCAGCACGCTTTGAAACCGCCTCTGCAAGATGCTCGGAAGAAATTGAATGAATGTAGCGAACCTTACCAACTACCTGGTTAATCTTGTTCTTCTGAAGATTACCAATCATGTCAAAAGTTATCTCAGACGCAAAAGGAGCTTCAGATAAACACGTTAGTTTATGTGTCAGCTCTTGTGGACGATTCTCGCCAAAAACCCTATAACCCGCCTTATAAGCTGCAAGGACGGCCTCAACAGGTACGGTTTTGGAGACAGCTACAATTTCAATCTCAGAGGCGATTCTGCCGGACTTTTTTGCAGCATCCGCCACAAGTAACTCAATCTGAGCTCTACGAGCCTTTATAAACTCAAGATATTCGTCTGAATCGTACGTCATAGCCATCATCTCTTGCGGTGAATACATCAACATCATACGTAACGTTTAACAACTTTTTTGTAGACCTAAACGCCTTCTCCGATAGCGCTAAACGTCTTCTACCCTACTTTGACGCCATGTAAGCAACAGCCGCGTGTCTTCCGCACTTACCATGCTCTGCTCGGTACGAGAAGAACCGCTCAGTTGTAGAGGCCGTCGAGTCAGTAACCTCTTCGATAGCAGACGCTCGTACACCAGCATCTACCAGTGCGGCTCTGACGGCATATCCAAGATCTAAGTACCTCTCGCCAGATGCACGGTCTACAACTCCGGGACCAAACTCTTGTGAGAACATCTGAATGAGCTCCAGAGAAACCTCGTAGTCAGCGCCGCCAATGTGCGGACCAATATAGGCTTTGACCTCAGAGGGCTTGGCGCCAGTTGCCTGGCAAAGCGCCTCGGTTGCGCGCGCAGAAATGCGGGCAATTGTGCCTTTCCAGCCAGAATGCGCCACCGCAAATCCGCCGGGAGCCACAAGAATTACGGGCACACAATCGGCAAACGCCAACATCACAGGCGTATTTTGAACCGTACATACTATGGCGTCTGCGCCAGCTTCTGCCTCAGCTTGAGCCAGTTCAAAAGCCTCTGATGTATTGGAAGTCAGGCAAACTACCTTGCTTCCATGCACCTGATGAGGAATAAGGAGCTGCGAGAAAAACTCGCCAGCTCCAAGAGCCTCTAAGACTAGCTGGCGATTCTTTTGCACCTGTTGCAGATTGTCTCCGCACCTGCTGCCCAGATTGAGGGATGCAAACTCCCCTTCTGAAAAACCGCCAGTACGCTCAGTAAATGCGAGCGTGACCCCGCATGGAACCTCAGGATCCATGAGCAGGGTCACGCCGTGTAAGCACTGTCTATTCAGCGCGCACATATTTAGATGCGGCTACGCTTAAGGAAGTCTGGAATATCAAACTCTTTCTCATTAGAAGAGTTGTTGGTGCGAGCAGGCTGTGGCTGAGCAGCTACAGGACGAGTTGGCTGTGGCTGAGCAGGACGGCTTGGACGGCTTGCGCTCTGGGTGTTCAGAGTTGGGAGCTGCTGCTGAACGTTAGAGTCATTGAAGCCGGTTGCGATAACGGTTACGCGAACCTGATCGCCCAGGGACTCATCAACAACAGTACCAAAGATGATGTTTGCGTCAGGATCAACGTTCTTAGCAACCAGGTCAGCTGCCTCATTAATCTCCTGAATACCAAGGTCTTTATTGCCAGCAATAGAGAGAAGAACGCGGGTTGCACCCTCGATGGAGCTCTCAAGTAGGCGGCTAGAAATTGCCTCGGTTGCAGCATCTGCAGCGCGGTTATCACCAGCAGCAATACCAATGCCCATCATTGCGCTACCTGCACCCTTCATGATGGTGCAAACGTCTGCAAAGTCGAGGTTGATCAGGCCAGGAACAGTGATGAGGTCGGTAATACCCTGGGTGCCCTGGCATAGAACGTCGTCAGCCATGCGGAATGCCTCAAGCATGGTGGTCTTCTTCTCAGAAAGATCAAGCAGACGATCGTTTGGAATAACAATGAGAGTATCAACATTCTCGGAAAGAGTCTTGATTCCGTCAGCTGCAGAACCATAACGACGACGACCCTCGAAGGAGAATGGCTTGGTAACAACGCCAACGGTCAGTGCGCCAACGTCATTCTTTGCAATATCAGCAACAACTGGAGCAGCGCCGGTACCAGTACCGCCACCCTCGCCAGCAGTAATGAAGACCATATCAGCGCCAGCAAGTGCAGCCTTGATCTCGTCGCGGCTATCCTCTGCTGCCTCTTTACCAACCTCAGGGTTAGCGCCAGCACCAAGACCCTTGGTGATGTCAGTACCGATGTGAACCTTAATGTCAGCATCGGAGATTGCAAGTGCCTGTGCATCGGTGTTTACAGCAACGAACTCAACGCCACGGATGCCTTCTTCAATCATGCGGTTGACAGCGTTAGTTCCGCCGCCACCAACGCCAACAACCTTGATAACAGCAAGATAGTTGTTAAGGGTATCGGTGTCCTTAATCATGTCTTCCTCCTTGAGGCACGCTTGTGCCCGTTTGTCCCGGAGCGCGACTGCGCTTAGGCTACGTTTATGCGCTCGCAGAACCGCTGTATAAAACCCTAAACCTCAAGTTAAGGCTTACGCTTCATGCAAAGCGGGGTATATTTGCACAACTGACCCATACAAGTCAAATAATATGTAGAAATTGTGAAGAAACCTGGTAAACGGTAGGAAACTATTCCCTAACGGCGCGCATTGTCTGCGCGTTTACCTACGAAACACCAGAACCAGACTGAACATTTCCGGTAGAAACTCGCCTATAGGTTGGGCTTGCAGGTGTTCTTACGTTCAAGTACGTAAGCTCTCCTGGGAACTGCTTAAGCATTGCCAGAATCACTTTTTCTTTGTCAGCAATCTGTGTTGGAGAGCCTAGGGCAACCTGTACACCATTGGTTAGGGTGACAGAAATAGCATCAACGCTACTTGCTGAGTAACTCACAATTTGCGAAGTAAGCTCTGATGAGAACGTAGACTGATACTGCATAACCGCTTGAATTTCTGCGTCTGTTGCTGTGGTGCCTGCTACAGGAGAAACTGTTGCAGGAACATCGGTAATCAGTAGCTCACCTTCTGAGGTTGCCTTCTCAAGCGCAACGGTAGCGGTAGTTTTTCCTTCTGGCACGTTAAGCTGATCTGCCTCTAGCCAGACGTTATTCTCGCCCAAATACCATGCAACCGGACCAGAAGAAAGCGCCACAACGGCTGTGACCTTGCGCTCTGTGATGGTAATACGCAGCGTATTGGGGAACTGCCTCTCGTACGTTGCAGAAGCTACCCAAGGGTCCTTCTGAAGTTCTTGGGTAATAAGGGACTCATCCATATTGAGCAGCGTTGTTCCCTCTTCTACTGCAATGAGTTTTTGAATTTGCTCGTTAGAGACGTGCTCTGTCGGCTCAACCTGAATGTTGGTAATGGCAAAGACTGAGGAAGAGCGTAGGACGAGAAAAGCAATGCCAGCGAGAAGGGCGAGGCTAAGCAAAACGATAAAGGCCGTGCGTACTGCCTTAAACGATACCTTTCTGCTGTGTTTAATGCGCTCAGCACGAGCTTGAGCTGCAGTATTTGTAGCGTTATTTGGCTTTTTGGCAGAAATCTTTTTAGCAGAAGGCTTGGCATTAGAAGCTGTAGCCTCAACCTTTGGCTTAGGCTTAAAGGCCTTACTCATAAAAGAAGGCTTAGTAGCCCCTGCCGTCTGAGCAGCACCAGACGATAAAGGCTCCCTTTTTGTGCCCTTACGGCGCGTTGTTTGCTTTGAAGTATCTTCTGCCATATCTTCCCTATGCCCCAAAACCCAGAAGTTTAACCTCTGGCTGAAGATCAATGTCAAACTTTTCTTGTACCGCATCGTGTGCTCTGCGCATAAGTGCAATGACATCTGAGGCGGTGGCGTTACCGGTATTCACAATAAAGTTGGCATGAATATCAGAAATCTGTGCGCCGCCCTCAGTAGCTCCCTTAAGACCACACTCTTCAATAAGTGCACCAGCAGACCTACTACCTGGATTCTTAAAGACAGAACCGCAGCAAAGCTGACCAGTTGGCTGAGTATTTCTTCTACGCTGTAAGAGCGTATCCATACCAAGAGCAACTTTAGGACGATTAGATGCTGTCAGCGCAAACGTTGCCTCAAGAATGATCTCATCTGGAGCAAACGTGGTATAGCGATAACCCCATTCAATCTCGGAGGCATCGTAGCGTACAAGACCCTTGCCAGGCTTTAGCACCACACAATCACGGACGGCTTTACCAATCCAATCATGCCTGGTACCTGCATTCATAGAAAGAGCGCCGCCGATAGTTCCGGGGATACCAGCACACATCTCAAGGCCAGAAAGACCTGCTTTCATGGCCTCATTGCAAACGCGTGCCGTAAGCGCACCCGCACCTGCGGTAATGAGGTTATTCTCGCCAACTGAAATGGTAGAAAGCTCATCGTCGAGCACAATAACGCAGCCGTTGTAGCCCTTATCAGAGACAAGGATGTTTGAACCCTTGCCCAAAAGCACCCAATCAACTCGATTAGCTGCAAGCACCTCAAGCACACGCACCAGCGCCACGTGGCTGTGAACAGCAGCAAAGAGGGACGCCTTACCGCCAATCCTGAAGGAGGTATGGTGGCTCAGCGGCTCATCTTGCTTGATTGTTGCATCAAGGGCCCCAGAAAGGCTTACATAGGCGTTAAACAAGCTCACGACAGAGGTCCTAGTGGTTCTGAAGACGCTCTTTGAGTGCACGGATAAACATTGGTCCAATCTGAGTGACGTCACCTGCGCCCTGAGTAATCAGCAGATCTCCTGGTTTAACCGTATCAAGAAGGTCTGCGATAAGATTGCGGCGAGAAGGAATATAACGCACGTCAGGAACAGTATGAGCAACCTCAACCCTTGAAGAGACGGTCTTGCCCGAGACACCTGGAATAGGCAGCTCACCTGCTGAGAAGACATCCATGACGCGCAAAACGTCAATACCATCAAATGCATGGGCAAACGAATCTGCCAGATCTTGCGTTCTGCTGTAGCGATGTGGCTGGAAAACAACAACAACGCGCTTGAAGCCAAGAGGAAGAGCTGCAGACATGGTTGCTGCAATCTCGGTTGGATGGTGGCCGTAATCGTCTACGACGGTAATACCGTTGATGTCGCCTACGTGTGTAAAGCGACGGCGTGCACCCTTGAACTGCGAAAGCGCTGCTGCAGCCTGATCAAGGTCAAAGCCAAGAGCATCAGCAACGGCAATTGCAGCAGTTGCGTTAGCAACATTGTGCTTACCAGGATTAGCTGGAAGTACCACAGAGATAGTCTGACCAGAAGGAGTCTTGATGGTAAGAGGATTCTCGATGCCAGCTTTTCTCTCCTCCTGTGTGCAAACAAAATCGCAGCTTGAATCAAAGCCGTAGGTAACTACGTGCCTACCAGTTGACTGAGCAAGCTCAACGTAATGAGGATTATCACCGTTGATAACAACAGTTTCTTCCTTATCAAGCAAGCTCATAAACTCACAGAAGGTCTTCTCGATATTCTCGAGAGATCCGTAGTGGTCAAGGTGATCTGCCTCAATATTGGTGACAACAACCACGTTAGGGTTAAGGAACATAAACGAACCGTCAGACTCGTCCGCTTCGCAGACAAAGTACTGGCCATTACCGTTTTTACCGTTGGTATCGTAGCCCTCAACAACGCCACCAATCAAAAATGATGGATCAGCGCCAAGCTTATCCAGCATGGTAGCAACCATAGAAGATGTGGTGGTCTTGCCATGAGTGCCTGCAACAGCAATGGTCTTGCGGCCGCGCGACAAATACGAGAGCATCTTAGCGCGAGGCCAAATAGGAATGGAAAGCTCGCGCGCACGAATGACCTCTGGATTTGTCTCTGGGATTGCGGTAGAGGTAACAATGACATCAGGCATCGCAGCGTCAATAGTGGCTGCGGTGTGGCCGATGCTTACCTGAATACCTGCATCTTCAAGCTCTCTAACATAATGCGAGCTCTTTAAATCGGAGCCGGTAACGGTGCAGCCGCGCTCGTGCAGAACAAGCGCAATTCCGCTCATACCTGCGCCACCAATTCCAATAAAATGTGCACGCGAGATGGTCTTCTCGCCCATGGAATCTGCCATAAGAGAGCCTTTCCAAGTATTGTTATCGTTTGAGTCCTGGACATACCAAGGACATGTTTACTCTAACGCAAAACCGAATGTGTTATGCGCCACAAACGGCACTTTCCACAGCGTCAGCCACAAGAGATGCGGCGCTACGCTGGTCAAGTGTGGCAGCAGCCTCAGAAAGCTTTTTGCGCTGATCTGCGTTGTCTACCAGATCAAAGAGAGCTGTCGAGAAGGTCGTGGTGCCCACCTGGTTATCTGGCACCAGAATAGCTGCTCCCGCATCCGACAACAGGTGTGCGTTAGTAGTCTGATGATCTGCTGTTGCCAGAGGGTACGGCACCAAAATGCTGGGGAGCTCAAGCGCTGCAATCTCGGCCACAGAAGATGCTCCGGAGCGAGAAACCACCAGGTCAGCCGCAGCAAGGGTGGAACCCATGTTGGAGATGTAGGGCTTAACCTTCCAGCGAGCAGCCTCCTCGTCAGAAAGCTTCATGAGCGAGACAACCTCGTCGTAGAGCTTCTGGCCTGTTGACTGGATGATGCGGAGGTTAGGACGGGCAAGAAGCTCCTGCTTAAGCGCAGCAAACGTCTCGTTGATACTACGAGCGCCCAAGCTACCGCCAAAGATAAGCAGCAATGTCTGGTTGTCTGCAATGCCCAGCTCTTGCCTCGAGGCGGCTCTGTCAGCAGAAAGAACACTCTTACGTACAGGATTGCCGGTAACCACAATAGTGTCTTGAGCCTTTACGTGACCCTCAAAAGCCTTACGCGCCTCTGGGAACGCAATGCACACCTTAGATGCTTTACCAGCAGATACACGGTTAGCAAGACCGGTTACTGAGTTCTGCTCGTGAATTAAATAGGGGATGTGTAGCTTTGCGCAAAGCTGAAGCAAAGGCAGCTCAACATAGGCGCCAAAACCAATAGCAACATCAGGTGCACCCTGCTCTTTGAAGCGCTTGTGCAGCTGCATCTTTGCGCGCTCAAGATTGTATGCCGCGCTGATGAGCGTCCAAGGACGTCTGCGATCAAAGCCATTTACATGGATAGATACCAGCTCAAAACCCGCCTCGGGTACCAGCGTACCTTCAAGCTTGTTGGGCTGACCGTAAAACGTAACCTGGTGGCCGCGCTCACGAAGCTCCTCAGCTAGAGCCAGAGCTGGGTTAATGTGGCCAGCGGTTCCACCTGCAGCAATTGCAACAGAGAGTTTCTTCTGTTCTGCCATGCAATCCATCTCCTAGAAATCAGTTATCGGCGAGCCCTGTTGTTTCCACGAAGCCTGTCCGATGCAGAAGGTCCCAAATCAATTCTGCGCCTTCCGGAGGCATCTGTCGTAATACGGCCTTGAGGGGCGTCGTCATCTCTTGAGCGCAAAACGCCTCGTGATGGGCGCGCGGAGCTTTGTGCACTGCTCTTAGGGCGAGAAGAACGTGGGAGTGGCATGCCTGCTCCTACCCCACCGTCAACCATGGTAAGACCAGCAAAACCTGGAGCATCAAAGGTATCCTGCTCTTCAGCTATGCTCCAAGAAGCGCGTTGCCTATCGTACTCGGTTTCTGGAAGCCTTGACTGCCTTGAAACAGACATCAAAAGACCAACCATCAAGATACTAGACATGATGGTTGAACCGCCATATGAGATAAATGGCAGAGGCTTACCAGAAAGAGGCAAAAGGCCCAAAACACCACCGATGTTAACGAAGGCCTGGATGATAAACATAGAGGTACAACCTGCAGCAATAAGCCTACCGGTCAAATCTGGTGCATAGCGAGCAATCTTAAAGCCAGCCCATACCAGGGCGCCAAATACAGCCAAAAGACCCAAAACACCAATAAAGCCCAGCTCTTCTCCAATAACCGCAAAAATAAAGTCATTGTGAGCCATAGGCAGATAGGAATATTTCTGGCGAGAAAAACCAAAGCCAACACCAAAAATACCGCCAGAGCCAAAAGCATAAAAGCCCTGTGCAAGCTGATAACCTGCACCGTAATAATCAGCCCAAGGGTTGAACATAGTCACAACAACGCGAGCACGAGAATAATCATCTTTAAGAGATAAGAAGGCAAAGCCAATAAAACCCACAACAGCAATAGTTACCAGAACTCTTCGATCAAAGTCAGAAAGATAGCCAATGACCAGAAGCGTTCCCACAATAATCAGCGTGGAACCCTTATCTGGCTGAGCCAAAATTAAAGCAAGCGGAACAACTGCGGCAATAGCAAACTTTTTAAAGAACTCCATCTGATCTATGGTCTGATCAATAAAGTACTGCTGAGCCAAATACGAGACAGAAATTAAGATGGTAATCTTTGCAAACTCAGACGGCTGGAAAGAAAACGGTCCAATTGAAATCCATCGGGTTGCGCCATATGCATCCGCGCCGGCAATAGGAGTAAAAATAATTGCCAGCATTCCAATGGTCACAACCCAGATAGGTACCTGGAGATTTCTTACTACTGCGCGGTAGTCAATGCGAGAAACAATAAACGCTAACGCAACTCCTGCCGCAGCAAAGCCAAGCTGACGCTGCACGTAGTAGAAGGGGTTATAGCCCATATCCTCAGAAGTCATTGCAGAAATCGAGGATGCAGAATAAATCATAACCAGGCCAAAGCACACCAGAATAGCCGTTGACACCAGAAGCACCAGACGAGGCTGCATAAAACGCTCTGGAATAGCTCCAAAACGACCTTTAGTCTGCGAGCCCTCGGAAGATTTCTGGCGAGAAGTACGTGGTTGCTGCGCGCGCTCCCCTGTTCTGTTTCTGCTGGTAGCCATTATCGACCGCTCTCTTTTTGAGCAAGATCTGCCACGAGCTGTTTAAAGACACGACCACGCTGAGCCATGCCTGTGAACTCGTCAAATGAGGAACATGCTGGTGAGAGAAGCACTACAGAACCTGGACGAGCAAGCTCTACCGCACGGTCAAAAGCTTCATGCATATGAGGCTCTTCTACCACTTCTGCATGGCTGCCAGAAACGCGGCGAAGCGCCTCTGCAAAGCGAGGACCTGCCTCTCCAAAGCAGATTGCGTATGCACAGGTAGCGGACACCTTCTGAGCAAACTCATCAAGCTCTGTGCCCTTATCGTGACCGCCAAGTAGCAAAATAACGTCTTTACCTGGGAATGAAGTTAATGATTTTTCAACTGAATCAGTGTTTGTTGCTTTGGAATCGTTAACGTACAAAACACCATTAACCGTATCAACTGGCTCAATTCTGTGCTCAAGCGGCATAAAGTCCAACAGGGCATGCCTAATAGAAACAATATCAAGTCCCAGGAATAGGCCACATGCAGCTGCAGCAAGAGCGTTGAGTGCATTGTGCGCTCCCCTAATGTGGAGTGCATCAGCTGCTACAAGCTCCATCTCTTTACCAGATAGCCTGACTACCAGCGCACCAGTGCGTACAAAGGCGGCGTTTTGTGTACCGGGATCTGTCTGAGCAAGATGGCATACGGCAATGCCTCGAGCCTCAAGGCGAGAAGACACGTCTTGGCAAAACTCATCCAAGTCAGAAACAATTGCCAGGTCATTTGCATCAAGGTTGGCAAAAATCTTCTCTTTAGCTGCTGCATACGCCTCGAGCGAACCATGCCACTCAAGGTGATCAGGTGTGATGTTTAAAAGCATCGCAACGTGAGGATGCAATTTTTGAGTAGTAGCAAGCTGGAAGCTTGAAAGCTCTGCTACAAACCAGCTCTTAGGTTTTCTCTCTGCAAGTTGGTCCGTAATAGTTAATCCGATATTGCCAACAGCGCTTGCATCAAGGCCTGCATACTGCAGGATTGACGTGGTCAAACTTGTGGTAGTAGTTTTACCGTTTGTGCCGGTAATGCCAATCCACTGTGAAGGGCTCTCTTGATAGGCAAATTCTGGCTCGCCCATAATCTGCTGAGAAGCTGCCTTTGCACTCAAGAACAGCTCAGAAGTATCGGGAATACCAGGAGAGGCAATAGTTAGGTCAAAGGTGCCCTCAACCTGATCAGAGCCACATTGAACCTGTACGCCTAAGCTTGCAAGCTCTTGGACCTTCTCGCCAACTGTAGCATCTGCGCCGCCCACAAGCGTTATGGAAGACACACGACCCTCTGGCTGCTGCAATAAATACGTGCAGACAGAGACGCCGGTCTTACCGAAACCAAGAACACAAACATTTCCAAGTGTTTCTAGAAGCGACACGCAATCGATCCTTTCTCAGAGCAATATCTTTAGTGAAGCTGGAAGTACAGAGCAAAGCCCAGAGCGGCAAATGCTCCGGAAATAATCCAGAATCTAAAGACTACTTTTGTCTCGTTCCAGCCAAGTTTCTCAAAGTGATGATGCAGTGGAGCCATCAAGAATACGCGCTTTTTAGTTGCCTTGTAGCTGACAACCTGAATGATAACGGACAGTGCCTCGATGATAAAAAGACCGCCCATGACCAGGGAAACTACCTCGGTCTTGGTAAGAACGGCCAGGGCCGCAAAGGCAGCGCCCCAGGCAAGAGAGCCGGTGTCTCCCATAAAAATGCTTGCAGGATAGCTGTTAAACCACAAAAAACCAATACAAGCGCCTGCGATAGATGCGGCAAAAACAGCAAGGCTACTCTCGCCATAGCGGAAAGCTACTGCAGCCATAAAAATCATGAC
>JABZHQ010000085.1:0-3769 GCA_015258765.1 Atopobium sp.
TATCTGTTCTTTATCTTTACGGTATCTTTCAACGCAGACAAGTTTGTCCCAGGTGTGGTGGATAATTTCCGTGACACCGTCTTTAGCGTTGCAAGTTCAGTTGGCGTAGTTTATCTTCCATCACTGTGGATTGCGGATTTCTTTAACTCAGGCTCCATTGTTAGCTTCTTACTGTTTGTCCTGGTTTCTGTTGGTGCTCCTGCAGCAATTGTGGCAATCATTTCTCGCTTCAACGACCGCATTAATGCGCTGGTAAGCGAGGATAAGGTCCAGAAGAAGTTCACCACCAAACAGATTTCCACCAAGTCCGCGACGCCTTTTGTTGCTCTGATCAGAAAAGAGATTCAGACCATCACAGGTTACCCAGCAGTCTTTATAAACATGCTTTTTGGCTGCTTGCTGATGGTTATTCTCGCCTTTATTTCTCTGTTCTTTAGCACGTCGTCTATCGTGGCCTACTTTGTTCCTGCGTCCGAGGTCCCGCGCTATCTCCCTTTGGCAAGAACCATCTTTGGCATGGTAACCACCTGGTTTGGCACCTCGATGTTCTGCGCCGCCAACTCTGCTGCCATTTCGTACTCGCTGGAAGGCCGCTCAAACTGGCTGATGGCAACCATGCCCGTATCTTCAAAGCAGATTTTTGGCGCAAAGATTGCCGTTAACATGATCTACGTGCTCATCTTTAGTGTTGTGACCCAGATTTTCTTCCTGATTCCTGGTCACATCACCATTGAAACGGCCCTGAGAAACGTCATTCTGCCGCTCTGCATTGTGTTCTTGGTGTCTAACGTTGGCCTGGCCATTGATATTCGACGACCAAACTTTGACTGGACTTCCGTCATTGATATCACCAAGAGAAGCCTTTCGGTCACCGTATCTTCTCTTGCGGGCACGCTGGGCTCCATGTTTGTTATCGGCGGTACGTTCATGATGATGATTATCCCGGTTATGGACTCGTTTAGCTCTTCGGCAGGCGTGGTCAACGAGACGCTTCCCAACATTATCTTTGTCACGCTGTCGCTGGTGAACGCAATTATCGGTTACCTGATTTTCAACAACACCGTTCACCGAGGAGTTAGAATCTAACTTTAGTGATGCACACGGATGGCGTTCTGCGATTTCGCACCATCTACCTGCGGTAACAACACAAAATCTTCTGTCGAGAAGAAACTTTGAGGCACCCACCACATGTCGTTTATCGAATGGTGGGTGTCTCTTTTTGTGCTTTGCGGTACGGTAGGGTGGCTAGAGGTTTTCTTGTTCGGTAAGTAGCAGGAAGGGCCGAAGCATATCGCGCTAGACTCGGGCGCGAACTATCGGCTGACCTTCTCGGCTGCTTGCCGCAGTCAGAGGAGGCATCATGGCCGAAAAAAATGTTTCTAAGGTAAAGAATGTGGTCCTGGTGGGCCAAGGTGGCGTGGGCAAAACCATGCTTGCCGAGGCAATGCTGCATCTGACGGGTGCAACCACTCGTTTAGGCGGCCACGCAGGCACAAAGCCCACGCTTGATTACGATTCACAAGAGTCAGAGCGCGGATTCTCTATCTCTACTACTATCGCACCAATTACCTGGGAAAATACACGCATTAACGTGCTCGATGCACCGTGCTATCCTGACTTTGTGGGCGACGCCTATTCGGCAATGAGCGCTGTTGAGACTGCGCTGTTTGTCGTTGATGCAGCTAGTGGACCTGGCACTATTACCACCAGGCTTTGGTTTGCCGCCGAGGATCTTTCTCTCTGCCGCGCGCTGTTTATCAACCGCTTGGACCGCCCTGATGCAGACTACGAGACCGCGATGGCTATGCTTCAGGATCGTTTTGGCTCCTCGCTTGGTGCAGTGACTATTCCAATGGGCTCCGGCGAGGCATTCTCCGGCATCATCGACGTTGTCCATCAGAAGGCGCGCAAGCTGGTAGACGGCAAGCCTGAGGTCACCGATATTCCTGCCGAGTTCCAAGCAGAGGCAGAGACTGCCCGCGCTGCCCTGACCGAGCTGGTTGTTGAGGCAGACGATGAGCTGATGATGCGCTACCTTGAGGGCGGAGAGATTACGCAGGAAGAGCTTGAGGGTCTGCTGGGCAAGGCTCTTATGGAGCGCATTTTTGTTCCTGTCTTCTCTGGTTCTTGCGTCCGCGAAGAGGGCGTTATCTCCTTGCTTGACGCCGTTGACGGCTGGTTCCCAACTATGTCCGACTTTGGCCGCATTCCGCTGGTCAACGGCGAGCAGCTTGATATTTCACCTGATGACGAGCGCCCTGTTGCGTTTGCCTTCAAGTCGCTGCAGGATCCACAGAACGGTAAGCTTACCTTTGTAAAGGTGCTTGCAGGTACTGTTTCTGCAGGTTCCGAGCTTATCAACGCTCGCACACGCAAGCCCGAGCGCCTTTCTCACCTGTATCGTATGTGCGGCAAAGAAACGGCTGACGTGAGCACCGCCGCAGCTGGCGATATCGTGGTAGTTCCAAAGCTCGAGGCCATGACGGGCGACACGCTCTCCGTTACCGGTAAGGTTGAGGCTGCCGCATTCAGGTTCCCCAACTCCCTGTATCGCACAGCTATTGAGCCTGACGAGCGCGGTACCGAGGGCAAGCTCTTCGCGTTCCTGGAGAAGGCCGCCGACGCCGATCCAACCCTTAAGGTTGAGCGTGACGAGGACACCGGCCAGACCATTGTTTCTGCAATCGGCGAGGCACAAGTAGCCGTTCTTCTCGAGCGTCTTGAGCAGCGAGCCGGCGTTTCCGCACATAAAGTTGCGCTTCGCATCCCATATCGCGAGACGATCCGTCGAGTTGCAAGTGCTCAGGGTAGGCACAAGAAGCAGACCGGCGGCTCTGGCCAGTACGGTGACTGCTGGCTGCGCATTGAGCCAAACCCAGATGCAGGTTACGAGTTTGTGGACGAAATTGTGGGCGGCCACATTCCTCGCGGCTTCATCCCCGCCATTGACAAGGGCGTTCAGGAGACCATGCGCGAAGGCGTTTTGGCTGGTTATCCTATGATTGACGTTAAAGTTGCTGTCTACGAGGGTTCTTACCACCCAGTCGACTCCAACGAGATGGCATTCAAGACGGCTGCCCGCATTGGTTTCCAGAAGGCTGTTGACCAGGCAGAACCTGTTCTCCTGGAGCCTATGGCCCACCTGGAGATTACCGTTCCAGACAGCTATGCAGGCTCCGTCATGGGCGACGTCTCCGCTTCCCGCGGTCGCGTAGAGGGAATGTCTTCCGGTACCGGTGTTTCCGCTGGTGAGACCACCATTAAGGCGACGATTCCATACGCTGAGGTTACCGATTACGCTACAAGGCTGAGGTCCCTCTCGCGCGGAACGGGCGAATATACCGTTGAGCTGGCAGGATACGAGCAGGTTCCGCACGACATCCAGGCTCGTCTTGCTGCCGAGTACGCCGAGCGTCGCGCCGCCGGCGAGCGCTAGCCCGCAGGTCAGACACACTCTGCGAGTGCGGCAGGCGCTGCGAGCGTGAAGTCGCAGGTAGATAAAGCATTTCAAGCAAGAACCCTCGCATCTTTCAGGTGCGAGGGTTCTTTTACGTTCCTGCAATGCAGTTGAGCGCCGACTTCTTAAGCTTGGCGTACAAAATGGTGCAGCTTAGCCGCGCCTCGCTGAAGAACTGTCATGTTTCTAGTCAAGATAATCGGACGACTGGGGCTTATTGTGTGACAATTAAAGAGTACCAATGCCTGATATACATTTCTATGCATAAACTTCATCTAATATGCTGGAAAATGAATAGAGAAATATAAAAAA
>JABZHQ010000017.1:0-16832 GCA_015258765.1 Atopobium sp.
AACACACCTAAGTCAGATATTCTGCTCAATTGCGGGCATTTTACACACCTAATGAAGATAATCTGCACGTTTGTGGTAATTTCTGCGTCATGTATACGTCTTTTTAACAGATTATCCGACTTAGGTGTGTTTTGAACTGCCTCCCATTTCTCGTGTCCAAGAAATGGGAGGCAGTTCACAAGCGAGCGCCTTTCTTGTAAACGTGAACTGAACTGTTTAGGAGAGCGACTTACGCAAGCGGCTTATATGCATCATCAACATTGATGTGGCAATATCCGCCAGGATTCTTCTTTAGGTAGTCCTGATGATATTCCTCAGCAAGCACGTAGTTATCCAGTGGCTCAACCTCCACGGCAAGCTTCTGACCAAAGAGAGACTCTTGTTCAGACATAATGCGGTCGATTACAAGCAGGTCAGCATCGTTTGTGTAATAGATACCCGTGCGATACTGTCTACCAATGTCGTTGCCTTGCTTATTGACTGAGAGGGGATCAATAACCCTAAAGTAGTAGCGCAGAATGTCATAGAGGCTTACAACGGTCTCATCGTACGTAACGTGCACTGTTTCTGCATGATCTGTAGCTTTGACTTCCTGATAATTGGTATCCAAAGTCTTTCCGTTTGCATAGCCAACGGTAGTTGCGGTGACGTCATTAATTCTGGAGAAGTACTCTTCAAGTCCCCAGAAGCATCCACCTGCTAAATAAATCTCTGCCATAAAGCCTCCTTAGGCTGAATTGCTGTTATAAAAGTTTAAAGTGACTTCGCTTTACTTCAAAAACACCTTCTTTGCTTAAAGAAGATATTACAGCGCTTAGAGCGCTTCTATCTACACCAAGATAATCCGCAAGTTGTTGTCGGTTGAAGGGGATATCAAACTCCTCAGAACCTGCAGCTTGAGAGCGCGTATGCAAGTACGCTATCAGTTTGCCACGAATGCTTTTTGGTGCGGCATCTTGAATGCGTCGACTCAGCATAATGTTCTTTTGAGCAATTGAAGCCATAAGATTTCTGATGATAATGTCCACGCCACCGCAGATGTCGCACGTTCTGGCAGTAATTTGACGCACGTCCAGCAGCAGAATTTCCGATTTCTCGGTAGCAACGACCGAGGTCAAAAGCGGTACGTTTCCAAGGGCCGCATACGCCTCGCCAAAGGTGTCTCTGGTATGGAAAGCTCCCATCACAGAGATATTGCCCTGAGCGTCAGATCCCTCAACGTGGATAGCGCCAGAGATAACAATGCCAAATTGATGCGCCTTGTCGCCAGCGCACAAAATGATCTCTCCAGGCTCATAGGTGCGAACAACAGCACGTAAATGCTTTAAAAGTGCCTCTAACAGCTCAGGTTTTACTCCTTTAAACACAATTGTGTTAAGCAAAAATGAGGGCTTGATGTCTTGCACGTTCATATACTCTCCAAAAAAATCCTGGATAGAAATCGTTTTGTTGTAATTACAACATACCTTATTCCACATTCCTGTAATCATGAAACCCAGAAGAGCAAATCTCTTCTCGCTATATGGTTTTATGGAGAGGAAAAATAGTGGATAACAAGATGTTCTGTTTCCAGTGCGAGCAGACTGCTGCTTGTACTGCATGTACCGGTGCTGCTGGCGTTTGTGGCAAGCCTTTTGACGTCGCATTTGCTCAGGACGAGCTCACCGGCGCTCTGGTTGGCCTTTCTCGCACCGAGCTTGCTGCTGGCAAGCGTTCTAACCGTGCTGACCAGCTGATTGTCGATGGTCTGTTTACCTGCATCACCAACGTCAACTTTGACAAGGGCGCTGTTGACGCAATTACTGCTCAGGTTCGTGACGAGAAGAACCGTCTAGCTGCAGAGGCTGACGTAGAGCCTGTTGAGGATCTTCCACTTGGCGGCGTTTGGTCCGACAACGAGGACATTAGATCCCTCAAGTCCCTCATTCTCTTTGGTATCCGTGGTATGTCTGCTTATGCTTACCACGCTCGCGTTCTTGGTAAGACTGATGACGCAGTTGACGCTTTCTTTGTAAAGGCACTTGCTGCTCTTGCTACCGAGTCCTCCGTTGACGTTTTGCTGCCTCTTACCCTTGAGGTAGGCGAGGTCAACCTCAAGTGCATGGCTCTTCTCGACAGCGCAAATACCGGCGCTTATGGCACCCCAGTTCCAACTGAGGTTCCTCTGACTATTGAGCCTGGCCCCTTCATTGTTGTTTCCGGCCACGACCTTCTTGACCTCAAGACGATCCTTGAGCAGACCGAGGGCACTGGCGTTAACGTTTACACCCACGGCGAGATGCTCCCAGCTCACGGTTATCCAGAGCTCAAGAAGTATCCACAGCTCAAGGGCAACTTTGGTACCGCATGGCAGAACCAGCAGAAGGAGTTCAAGGACATTCCAGCTCCTGTTGTCTTTACCACTAACTGCCTCATGCCACCTCGTCCTAGCTACAAGGACCGCGTCTACACTACTGAGCTTGTTGCATTCCCAGAGCTCGTTCACATTGACGAGGACGCTAACGGCAAGAAGGACTTCAGCGCTGTTATCAAGCAGGCTCAGGAGCTTGGCGGATACGCTGAGGCTCAGGAGCTCACCGGTATCAACGGTGGCCACAAGGTAACCACCGGATTTAGTCACGGTGCCGTTCTTGGCATTGCCGATAAGATCATCGATGCTGTTAAGCAGGGCGCTATTAAGCACTTCTTTGTTGTTGGCGGCTGCGACGGCGCTCGCCCTGGTCGTAACTACTACACCGAGCTTGTTGAGCAGACTCCTGCAGACTCCGTTGTCCTCACCGTTGCTTGCGGTAAGTTCCGCTTCAACGACCTTGACCTGGGCACCATTGGTGGCATCCCTCGTATTCTTGACGTTGGTCAGTGCAATGACGCTTACGGCGCTGTTCAGATTGCAACTGCTCTTGCAAGTGCATTTGACTGCGGCGTTAACGACCTGCCACTGAGCTTTGTCCTGTCTTGGTACGAGCAGAAGGCAGTTTGTGTCCTTCTAACCCTGCTGCACCTTGGCATCAAGAACATCAAGCTTGGACCAACCCTTCCTGCATTTGTCAGCCCTAACGTCCTTAACATTCTTGTTGAGAACTACGGTATTGGCCCAATCGGCGATGCTTCCGAGGATCTTGCTCAGATGCTTGCCTAATTGGCGAGAAACCCTTCTAGTCCTTTCCTTAAAACGCCTCCTAGCTAAGCGCTGGGAGGCGTTTTTCTATTCTTTACTAGTATCTTTTCAAAAAACTTGAATATTCTAGAATCTGTTCTCCAATTGTAGTTTCATTGCTTAAGTTATAAAGAATTGAATCAGTAATCTTTTCCCTGTAAATCGTATCTTTTTTTGTAAAGTTTGAAGTGTTTGACACAGCTTTCTCATTAAACAAATTTTGATACTGTTCTGCTGCAAGCCTCAATAGCAGCTTGGTTAATTTTTCGATCTTCTTTTCAACTTCATCATATTCTTCATATGCAAAAAATGAACCCCATACGAAGTTAGATGCAAAATATCCTTCACCTGATTCTTGGTAAAGTTCGTCTACTGTGTAATCGTCATTGACTATTGTATAAAGCAGACCGAACAGACCCATCAACATATATCTACCATTTCTTAAGACATCAGCTTCTATTGTTTTTTTAATATTGTTCTTCAACGAATTTAATACTTTTGTATATACATTGTCGAAGCGAATTAGATCAGCGGCAAAGTCAGACTTGTCCTGATCTTTCAAGTATTTAAGTCTAAATACACGCTTGTAGTAATCATCATTTTCAAAAAGCGACATCTTTGAACTACGGGCTTTTCCAGGCTGTTGATATACAAATGAAGTCATTATTTGAGCAAATTGATCATTAGCAATTTCAATATCAAATTTGTTCTTATCTACTTTTTTTGTGCCTTTCTTAATTGTCAAATTAATTCGATACTTATTTAAAAGATGCGCTTGTAAAGATATCATTTCATTAGAATTTGATTTTAGATCTCTAGGCGATATTGCTTTTTGTGTATTCGTCGCTTGAGCTATTTGTGAGAAAAATCTAGCGTTAACCTCACTTAAATCATCTATAGGTTCGCCATTTGATACAAGCTTACAAGGAATAAAAAATTCGTCATGATTATTTCCTTTATATGTTGATATCAAATATGTAGTTTGCCCGCCATTAACTATTGAGAAATTTTTAACTTTTAGACTTTTGCCTGAAAAACTAAAATCTGTACAAACAATAGTTAATCCATTATTGAGGAACCAAAAATCAGAGCGACATTTATTAAGCGTTTGGATGATTCCAGAATCAACTCCTTTAGACTTAAAATAATTTCTGATATTTAGATCAAATAGACCATCATTTGCTTTGCTGTTGTACAAATTTATGAGTGATTTAGACGAGATATTTGCAAAGGCACCTTTGTATTTTTGGGAATTATATTTTAAATAGTTATTCGCTTCATCTATTTCAAATTTATACTCATCAACAGTACTTTTGCTTTCATAATGATGCTCAAGCTCTTCGGTCAAATTATTAAATGTGTAAATTGAAACTTCATCTGTACTTAGATCTAATTGACCATCTGATTGAATCTTTTTGAAAATAGTAGTTGTGTTGTCAATTTTAGCGGTAGCACAAATGTAATATTCAACATTGATATCAGATTCAGATTCAAAAGTATCTAAAGCTTCAGATAATGCTTTTTTTAAATTATCGTTATAAACTGAAAGATGCGATGTTGATTTAAAGTTATTAAGAGTAGATTTCATCTTTCTTAATTCTTCAACAACCTTATTAGGTTGCAAGTCATTAGTATTTTTTGATTGTCCAATAATTAGTTTCTGTGTATCTGAATCATCAAAAATAACAAAATCTATTCCGCCATCATCTTTGCCGTCAGTTACACAAAATTCAATATCCTTAAAATTTGAATCATAAAAATTTTCATCTGTAATTTTCAAATCAAATGATTTAAATAATGAAACCAAAAAATAATCGAATGCATGATTTTCATCTAGTGTAATGTTACGAGATTTTGCTACAGAGATAATTTTATCAATATGTTGCTTAATGATACTATCTTCAGAAACCATTTGCTCCTCCTGTACATTTTACGTTATTTTAAATTTTATATTTCAGCCTTTAGCAGATCTAGATCTATTTCGTAAACGGTACACGAACTCCAAATATTCGATTTATTAAAGAACGTTCAAGAATGACGCTCTTCTCGATAACAGAATATGGCATAATGCCACTGTCAAAGTAACAATTAATGTTAGTCATTAGTAGCATTTAACAGAGGGGTTTCTATGGCTAAAGTTGCAGTTATCGGTTGTACCCATGCAGGCGTTTTTGCCACTTCTTCAATCCTGGGCGCACACCCAGATTGGGAGGTTCACGTCTTTGAGCGCAATGACACGGTTTCCTTCCTGTCTTGCGGTATTGCTCTTTGGGTAGGTGACCACGTAAGCGATCCTAACAAGATGTTCTACAGCTCTCCAGAAGCCCTTACAGAGGCTGGCGCTCACGTTCACATGACCACCAACGTCACTTCTGCAGACGTTAAGACCAAGCACGTTGCTTGGGAAGATCTCAAGACGGGCGAGACCTTTGAGGATGACTTCGACTATCTCGTAGTCACCACTGGCTCTAAGCCAATTGTTCCTCCACTGCCTGGCATCGACGGACCTCGCGTTCTTCAGTGCAAGAACTGGGCTGATGGTCGTCGCATTCACGACACCATGGCAGAGTCCAAGTCCGCAATTGTTATCGGCGCTGGCTACATTGGTGCCGAGCTTGCAGAGCAGCTCTCCGAGCGTCAGAAGGACGTCACTCTCATCGACATGCTTCCTCGCGTTCTTGCAAAGAACTTTGATAAGGCAATCACTGATCAGGTTGAGGATGCTTACAAAGAGCACGGCGTCACGCTTGCACTTGGCGAGAAGGTCATGAGCTTTGAGGACAATGGTGATTCCGTCACCGTTGTTACCGATAAGGGCTCCTATACTGCAGATTATGCAATTCTGGGCATTGGCTTCCTGCCTCGTACTGACCTCTTTGACGACCAGCTTGATATGCTTCCTAACGGCGCTATCAAGGTTGACGAGTACATGCGCACCAGTGAGCCTGGCGTTTTTGCAGCTGGCGACTCCGCTTCCATTATCTTCAACGTCACTGGTAAAGAGGACTACATTCCTCTGGCAACCAACGCTGTCCGTCAGGGCCTGCACGTTGGTCCTAACATGCTTGAGCCAACCGCTGCATATGCAGGTACTCAGGCTTCCAGCGCAGTTCAGCTCTACAACTACTCCATGGCTGCAGCAGGCCTCACCGTTGAGGGTGGCAAGGTTCGTGGCTACGAGTATGATTCCGTCTCCATTACCGAGAACTACCGTCCTGAGTTCATGCTAACCACCGAGCCAGTTACCGCTACGCTTGTCTGGGATCCAGAGACTCGCCTTATCAAGGGTGCACAGTTCTTCTCGACACATGACGATGTTGCTCAGGCAGCAAACGTTGTGTCCGTTGCAATTGCCGCTGGTATGACCATCGACAACCTTGCGGCTGTTGACCTTCTGTTCCAGCCAAACTTTACCAACCCAGTCAACTACATTGGCTCTGTTGCTATGGCTGCCTGCGCAAAGGCCAAGTAAACTCCGCACATAACACGCAATAAAAGAGAAGGAAGCTGGTATTTCTGCCAGCTTCCTTCTTTGCTATCAAGCCCGAGTCTAGCTCGACTGATGCCTGTTTTGGGCAACCGTACATCAATCTTGAGACGACGCCTTGCTTGAAACGATGGCTATCTTGGCTTTCTGCTCACTACGGCAATGTAGTTGAGGTCGTCAGCGTGATCGTTAAAGAACGTAAACATGCTGGTAAACATCTTGGTATTCTCTGGCTTAAGGCCGTTTCTAATAACCCTCAGAGCACCATCAGCGCCTTCGTCCGCAATAAGTCCCGCCGGATTCATGAGCGTCATCTTGCCGTTCTTGGTTTCTGGGTAGAAACCCGCCGATTCAAAGAGATTCTTCCAACCTGTAAGGGTTAGAGGCTTTACGTTGACGTTAATGGTTCTTGAGAGCTCATGGACTAACTCATCGTCTTCTTTGAGCAGAAGAACGTCATGGGTCAATAACTCTCCACCTGGCTTGAGTACGCGTGCGTACTCTTTTACAGCAGCCTCTTTCTGCTGATCAGAGAGCATAGTGAGCATTGCTTCGTTGATTACAATATCAAAGCTATTATCGGGGTAGGAGAGGTTTGTAGCGTCTCCTTGTTCCACTGTTACGTACTCCTCGATATTGTTTCTCGCGATATTTTCTTTTGTTTTAGGGAGCACATCTGCATTTAGGTCAATTGCCGTTACATGGCAGTGGAAACGTTTTACCAGCTCAACCGTAGTGGTTCCAATATTGCAAGCAACCTCAAGAATCTGAGTTTCTGGCGTAATCTCTACGGAATTAAGTAGCCAATTGGTCGCTTCAATACCTCCGGGGCGCAGTCTTGTCTTGCCCATGCGGAGTAAAAACTCGTGACCAACTTCCATACTAAGACCCCCTTCATACTATGAAAGAAATTAAGTTAGCTATATCTAACTAATACAAGTTAACCACATCATTACCTGCGAAAAAAGCCAAATTAATTGCTATTTTTGAAACAATTTAGCAGGTGTTTGGTTATAAAACTTGTCACGGTAGGAGCGCGGTATACTTTGGTAACTCAATCAAAGATTTTGGGAGTTGTACATGAGCAAGGCTACAACAAAGATGGCCATCGCGTTTGCCTTTAAAGAGCTGCTGCTAGAGAAGCCGTTGAATAAGATTACGGTTAATGACATTGCCGAGAAGTGCGAGATGAACCGTCAAACGTTCTACTACCATTTCCACGATACGCTTGAGCTTACCGAATGGATTTGCGAACAAGATGCAGAGCGCGCGCTCAAAGAAAACAAAACTTACGATACCTGGCAAGAGGGGTTTCTCGCCATCTTTGACATGATCAAAAAGGACAGAGCCTTTATTGTCAATATCTATCACAATGTGCCACAGGACTATTTATACAAATATTTGTATAAGGTTACCTATCAGCTTCTCTATGACGTGCTCGAAGAAAAAGCCGAGGGAATGGTTGTTAGGGAAGAAGACAAAGTTTTTATCGCAAATTTTTATAAGTATGGTTTTGTGGGATTAGTGCTTGAGTGGATTGATGGGGGAATGGTCGAAGATCCTAAAATCATTGTTGATAGGCTCAATTCTCTTATTCATGGGTCGTTTAATCACGCACTGACCAATGCTAAAAGAAACAAATAGCAATACGACAAAATAGCCTCTTTGTCGTGAAATTGAGCAATATGAGCGGACTGTCACTTTATCGGACAGCCCGCTCTTTTTGTGCATTTTCTTTAGCAGTTTATAAGTTTATAGTGGACACAAGGTAAGGGCGACTTACTAATTTCCGCAGGTATTCAAGCGGAAAGCTAAGGAGGAAGTTATGTATTACTCTGCTGGAACGTATGAATCGTTCGCTAAACCAGAAAAGCCCAAAGATGCCGACAGAAAATCAGCCTATATCATCGGAACAGGTCTTGCAGGCCTCGCTGCTGCTTTTTATCTTGTTCGTGATGGCCAGGTTAAGGGTTCCAGGATTCACCTGCTAGAGAAACTTGAGCTTGCAGGCGGAAGCTGTGACGGCCGCAAAGATGTAAGCAAGGGTTTCTACATGCGCGGTGGCCGAGAGATGGACAACCACTTTGAGTGCATGTGGGATATGTTCAGAGACGTTCCATCTATTGAAACACCTGGCGTCTCCGTACTTGACGAGTACTATTGGCTCAACAAGCACGATCCAAACTACTCGCTCTGCAGGGCTTCCGAGAAGTGCGGTAAGGACGCTCACACAGACAAGAAGTTCAAGCTTGATAAAGAGTCTTCACTTGCACTTGCCAAGCTGTTTATGACTCCCGAGAAGGACCTTGAGGGCAAGAAGATTAGTGACGTACTTCCTGATTCTTTCTGGAACACTAACTTCTGGCTTTATTGGCAGACCATGTTTGCGTTCCAAAGATGGTCCTCTGCTCTTGAGATGAAGCGCTATCTTTGCAGATTCTGTCACCATATTGACGGTCTGCCTGACTTTACTGCGCTGCGTTTTACCAAGTACAACCAGTATGAGAGCATGATTTTGCCACTGGTCAGGTATCTTGAGAATCACGGCGTAAGCGTTGACTACGGTATGGATGTCAAGAACGTCATCATCAACGACACCAATGGTAAAAAGGTAGCCACTCAGATTGTTTACGAGAAGAACGGCTCACAGCAAACCATTGATCTAACCGAAGACGATTTGGTGTTTATCACCAATGGCTGCTGCACCGATACCTCTTGCTATGGTGATCAAAATACCGCTCCTGACATCAGCAACGTCAGAAATGGCGTAGGAGAGTCCTGGGATCTGTGGAAGAACATTGCAGCTCAGGCCAAGCATGGTGAGTACGGCAATCCCGATAATTTCTGTAGTGACTTTGAGGCAACTAACTGGATGAGCGCCACTATCCAGACAAAAGACGAAGAGATTATCAAGAAGATTATTGGCGTCTGCAAGAGAGATCCAAGAGAAGGTAAGGTCACAACTGGCGGTATTGTAACCGTCAAGGACAGTACCGATAACTGGTACCTCTCGTGGACCATCAACCGTCAGCCACAGTTCAGAGCACAGGACAAGGACACCGTACTTATCTGGGTCTATGCACTAAGCACTAACAAGCCTGGTAACTTTGTTAAGAAGGCCATGCGTAACTGCACCGGTGAAGAAGTGTGCCAGGAGTGGCTTTATCACATTGGCGTTCCAACCAAGAAGATTGAGGACTGGGCCAAGAACCGCTGCAACACCACTACGTGCTTCATGCCTTACATCAACGCATTCTTCCAGCCAAGAAAGGCTGAGGACAGGCCTCTTGTTGTTCCTGAGGGTTCCGTTAACTTTGCCTTTATTGGACAGTTTGCCGAGACTCCTCGTGACACCATCTTTACTACGGAATACTCAATCCGCACTGGTATGGAGTCTGTCTACACGTTGATGGACGTTGATAGGGGCGTACCAGAGGTTTGGGGTTCTCAGTACGACATCAGAGAGCTTCTAAGGGCAACCTTCTATGCTCTGGACAAGAAAACGCTTGATAAGGCGCCACTCTCGTTCAAGGAGAAGATGCTCTTGAAGGTTGCTCTTAAAGCTGTTAAGGGCACCGATATTGAACTACTGCTCAGGAATAGTGGACTGATTAAGTAGGAGCGAGAAGAACAAGCAGATTGGTGCAATTAAAGCGTAAGCAAACTGACATGTACGAGTAATACAAAAGTGGCTGCAGACAATACGTCAAATGCAGCCACTTTTTTACGATTCAGATATCACACTTAGAGATAAGACAATGTGTACTAGGTTGCATGCTCTGTAGACCTGTATCAATTAGTTAAAAATGCATGTGATACAAACAGCGAGAAAACAAATTATAATTTGTAGCGACAAGAAAAATGTAATGGTTCTACATGCGACTTAAATCAAAATACAACACTATTTTGAGGAGATTATAAGATGAATGACTACTTAAAATTAAATCAAGATAGATGGAATAAGGTTAACAATGACTATACCCAGCCATTGACGCATGAAGAATTAGAAGAGGCTAGAAATAATCCAATTGCCGTTGCATTGACTGTTGGCAAAAAAGTTCCAACAGAATGGTTTGAAAAGACTAACGGAAAAAAGATTCTAGGTTTAGCTTGTGGTGGTGGACAACAGGGTCCTGTTTTTGCTGTTAAAGGCTATGACGTAACCATAATGGATTTTTCTACATCACAATTACAAAAAGATGAGATGGTTGCTAAAAGAGAAGGCCTAAAAATCAATACCGTTCAAGCTGATATGACAAAAACGTTTCCCTTCGAAGATGAAACTTTCGATATTATTTTTAATCCAGTTTCGAATGTATACATTGAAGACTTAGAAAACATGTATAAAGAAGCTGCTCGCGTATTGAAAAAGGGCGGCTTATTAATGGTCGGCTTCATGAATCCTTGGACGTACATGTATGATGCTGACGTTGTATGGGACCACCCCGATGAGGAGTTGCTTTTAAAGTTTTCGATACCTTTTAATTCAAGAGAGCTTGAAGAAGAAGGCAAAATAACCATAGATCCAGAATATGGATATGAATTTAGCCATACCTTAGAAGCTCAAATTAGAGGACAACTTAAAAATGGCCTTGCTATGATCGATTTTTATGAGTCATGTGATAAAAGGAATCGATTATCACAGTATGGAAATGACTATATTGCCACACTCTGCATCAAGCTTTAATCCTATACAGCATGTTTCAAGACAGCCTGGACAGCGTCAGAATCAAAGTCTCCCTGAGCCTCTGTAAGCGCCTCTAAGAGCTGAGCTACGCCTTCCTCATACACGCTAGGCAACAGATACTTCGAGACAGCCTTAGCCTCGTCAGTTCCGTTTTCCATGCAGCATGAGTGATGAGCAATCTTAAGAAGATCAAGATCGTTTTCGGAATCGCCGCACACAATAACTTCTTCTGGCTTAAGACCTATAGTCTCAATGAGCTTCTCGAATCCCTGTGCCTTATTCCAACCACGATAATTGATGTCAAACCAACCAATATAGGGAGAAACCAACTCAACCTCTGGAACTGCACTGGTAACAGCCTCATAGATTTCTTGCGCGCGCTTTTCATCTTGAGGTAAGAGAAGACCTCCCGCATACATAGGAACATCTCTTGGAACAGACTGTGGTCCAAGTCCTGGCACAAAAGTGTTAAACGAGGCCGCAAGCTGATCTACTACCTCTTGAGTGGTATCAACTATTTTCCAACAAGAGGTAAATGACGTATCTAAAGGCTGCTCAAGCGGACCTTCTTGATAATACGTAAGCAAACAATCTTCCATTGGAGAAATAACCTCGTAGATCTTCTCCATCATCTCGTAGGTAAATTGTTTTGTGAAAATGAGCTTGCCGTTAAAGTAGAGAATCTTTCCACTAGAAAACACGCCAGTGTCTGTCAGGGAAACGTCAGATTTTAGATAAGAAAGTGCATCATAAACTGGCCTTCCGGTAGAAAGACCAAACGCAATACCTGCGGCTTTAAGATTATTAATTGCCTGATGAGTCCTTTCTGAAATTGCCGGAGTATCAGCGGGTTTTAGTGTTTGGTCCATATCGGAAAGAACAAGCTTAATCATCAGGGCTCCCAAGATGCGTGTGCTAAATGAGTGTTTTGTTAATTCTACCAGCAAGAGTAGAGAAACGCATAAAAATTGCCGTTATTATTACGTTGTTAACTTAAAACTACGAGATTAGTAGAGGTCCATGAATATTTACGACCACTTTGCTCACGAGGATGAATATCCAGAGCTCAACATAGAGGCAATGTCTGAGAGACTTGCAAAGGCGCTGTCTTTTAAGACGGTGTATACCGATGCAGAGACAACCGATTGGTCTCAGTTTGATGGTCTTCAACAGCACATTGTTGATAGCTTCCCGTATGTTATGACAGCGGCCTCTAACGTTGAAGTGGTTGGTCACTCGCTTCTCATTGAGATTCCGGGATCCAACCACGAGCTTCCTGCATTGATGCTTATTGCTCATCAAGACGTGGTTCCTGTTGTTCCTGGTACAGAAGACGCATGGACGCACGATCCCTTTGGTGGAGATGTCGACGACACGTATATTTGGGGACGTGGCGCGCTTGATATCAAAGACATGCTCATGGGCGAGCTTGAGGCACTTGAGTTTCTGCTCTCACAGGGTTTCTCGCCAAGACGCTCTATCTACCTGGCATTTGGTGAAGACGAGGAGGTCTTGAGCCATGGTGCCACCAAGCTTGCAGAGGTTATGGCCTCGCGAGAAATACGTGCAGCTTGCCTCTTGGACGAGGGCACCACTACGTTTTTTGATGGCAGCGCCTACGGTGCGCCTGAGGCTACCGTGGCCGACATCTGCATCTCGCAGAAGGGCTTCTTGAACGTTAGGCTTACTGCGCCTGGTCATGGCGGACATTCCTCTAATCCTTTTGGCGGAACCTCGCTTGAGCATTTGAGCTGCGCGCTAGCCGCTCTCTCTGAGGCTAAACCTCAGCCTGAGCTTAACGATATTGTTAAAGAAACCTTTAAGGTTCTTGCACCAGAAATTACCGAAGAACCTTTTGCTGCTCTGGTGCATGATGTAGATGCTAATGAAGATAAGATTGCGCTTGCCGCAGCTCAGATCAAAGAGCTCTATCCCTTTGTTACTACAACATATGCTTTCAATATGCTTGAGGGTTCAAGCAGTGCGGCTAACGTTATGCCTGGCAATGTCAGTGCAACTATCAATATTAGGCTGCTTCCTGGGGTAAGCGTTGAAGAAACCGTTGAACACATTACACAGGTGGTAGTTCAGGTCGACCCTTCCATTAAGGTTGAGGCTTTGCATTCCACTCCCGCGGGAAGAATTGATTCTCCGACTGGTGCTGGCTATCATGAGCTCAAGGCCATTATGGAGCACTACCATCCAGGTGTTACCTTTGTTCCGTCCTTTGTGTGTGGTGGCACCGATTCTGTCCGCTACGAGGGAATTTGCGATTCTATTCTGCGCATTTGTCCTTTTAGGCCAACACCAGAAGATGAGGCAAACGGCGTTCATGGAATTGATGAGCGTATCGAGAAACGCGTGTATGCTCAGGGCGTCCGCGTTCTTGTGTCCTTTGTTAAACAAATGTGCGAATAATTTGCTATCGCGCAACTTACGTTAAAATAGACGCATGTTATGTTCTACAAAAAGGGGAGTGAAACGTTGCAAACTAGGCAGCAGCTAGCTAATCAAGTAGCATCCCAAATTAAAGAAGCAGCAGACGCCGATGCAGCAAAGGCGCAGGCAGAGGGAACTATTACTGATCCGGTAGGTAGTTCTAATAACCCTTCTAACGCTATTTTTACTGTTGCAAACGTCATTACTTTTTGCAGATTGATTCTTACGATTGTCTTTCTTGTGCTCTTCTCAACAGGTGGAAATCGTTGGGTAGCACTTGGCTGTTATGTAACTGCAGCTGTTACTGACTTCCTTGACGGCCAGATTGCTCGTAGAACGCAAACCGTCAGCTGGCTGGGAAAAATCATGGATCCTATCATGGACCGAGTCCTTCTTATCACAGGCGTTCTTGGCCTCTTGATTATTGGTGAGCTTCCTCTCTGGATCCCGCTGTTTGTTATTGGTCGAGACGTTTACCTTACTCTTGGCGCTCTTGCTGTTCGCAAATTCCGCAGGCGTCCTATTGATGTTGTCTTTGTAGGTAAAACTGCAACTGCCTTTTTGATGACTGGTTTTAGCCTGCTTCTTCTGGGCATTCCAGTTGTATCCGGCCTTGGCCTGGTCAACGTCAGTTGGCTTCCAGGTCTTAACTCTGAGAGCAGCGCACTGGGTATCTTCTTTGTGTATATAGGAATTGTTTTCTCGGCAATTACTGCAATTGTTTATACTGGTGAAGCGGCTAAAATAGTTAAAGATAGTAAAAACACTCAAGCATAAGTTAGGTTGTTTATGACTTTCCTTAAGCACAACCATGTTTCTTTGCGCCAGCTCTCTTATAAGACGCTGGCTTTTCTTGTTAGCTTGCTGCTTGTTTTTGTTTTAGCTGCTCCTTTTGCTCCTGCAACTACGGTTTTGGCTGAAAATACCTCTTCTCACAAGTCTTCTGTAACAGATGAGCCAAAACTTACTGAGGCAACTACCGCCATTGTTACTGATGCTCAAGGAAACGTTCTCTGGAGCAAAAATCCAGATCAAGAGCTTCCTATGGCATCCATTACCAAGGTTATGACCGCAATTGTTGCGCTTGATTCGGGCGTCAATCTTGATGAGCCCTGCAAGATCTCCGTTCCAGATCTTGAAGAGGGATCGCAAGTAGCGGGCTTGACCTCGGACGATACTCCAACACTTAGACAGCTCATTATGATGATGCTGGTGTATTCGGCAAACGATGCGGCTTATAACATTGCTATCAACGTATCTGGCTCTCAGCAGGCCTTTGTTGATCAAATGAACAAGAAAGCCGCTGAAATTGGCATGACTCACACGCAATTTCAGAACCCACATGGCCTCGATGCTGATGGCCACTATTCAACGGCGCGAGACCTTGCTCTGATGGGACGCTATGCGCGCGAGCACTATCCACTCATCGCAAGCGCAGTGCACACCAGGTCATATACTACAACGGTAGGAGGGGAGCAGCGCACGTTCCACTCAACCGATGACCTTATGGACACCTACCGAGGTCTTCTCGGCATTAAAACAGGTGCTGAAGACTCTGGTACTGCCTTCTTGGGCGCTTCAAAGCGTGGAAACATTACGCTCTACACCTGCGTGCTTGGTTGCGAGACTACACAAGGTCGTTTTGACGATACCGCCATTCTGATGAACTGGGCTTATCGTAATTACAATCGCGTAAGCATCCAGCGAACCGACCAGATTGTGCAGATTCGTACGAGTGAGGACAACTTCTTGCTCTCTGCAGTGGTTAAACCATCAACTTCTACTACGTATATGGCATGGCCTGGCTCTAAAGACTTCACCTACCAGACCTCCATGCTTTCTCCCAACTATCCAGTAGCTAACAACCAGCTGATTTCTTCAACTGACTGGTCCCAAGATTCCGCACAGGTAGGCACCACCATTACCCAGGCACATCTGACGCTGTGGACTATTCCGGCCTACAACCTCTTTGACCTGTATTCGGTTGCTCCGTATCTCTTTGGGAGAAACTAATGTCTGAGCAGAAACGCTCTATCCTTCATACCGAGCTTGAGTATCTTGGCGCACAATTCTCAACCTCAACTGAAGGCTTCAACTTAGCCCAATCTTTCTATGGCGAGAAACCCCTTGAGGACGCTCTGAAAGATTGTTCTCTTATTGACCTGAGTGGTATCGGCTACACGCTGGTGAGTGGTACATCAGCTCAAAATTTTGTGGAAGCTGTCTTTGCAGGTAAACAGCTTGAGGTAGGAGAGACTTCATTTGAGTGTGCACTTACGGGAGACGGATCTCTGTCTTCCATCGGTCTTCTCGCGCGCTCTGGTCAAAACGAGTACGTGGTACTTGATGCATCTGAGCGCTCTCTTGTTCTAGACGAGTGGCTTTCTATCATTGCATCAGTCGAGCAAAACGATGTAGCTCCTTATGCAGAAGTGTCTTTGGAAGATGCAACTCCACTGCTTACACCGCTTCTTCTTGCTGGTAAAAAGGCCAAGAAGGTCCTTATGGACTACCTGGGAGAACAGAAGCTTCCAGAAGACTCAAAGCTTTGCAATCTTATGCTTGACCAAACAATCCCAGCACTTGTAGCCAATGTTTCAACCAAGAAAGTTCCCGCCTATCTGGTTATGGTTCCACCAGTACATACGGTAATTCTTTTTAGAAGCTTGCTTTCTTTTGAGACAGTTCATCCTCTTGGCCATAAGCAGCTCATTGAAGGTCTAAAAACATATCTTCCATGGTTTTCAGAACTTGCAAGTAACACTAAAGTGGTAGTAGCTAAAGATAAACTTAAGGGTTGGGGTTTACTCAGAGTTTCTGATGATTTCATTGGCGCAAGGGGTGATCTTCTATGAAATATGCAATTAATGCAGTAGGTGTTCCCGCTCCTATGGGACCATACTCTCAGGGTACTACTGCAGGTAGATTGGTATTTGTAACTGGTCAAATTGCGGTCTCTGCAGAAGACCCAAAGGAGCTAATAGATGGAGGAATTGAAGAGCAGACTACTCGTGTCATTCATCTTGCTCAGTCAATTCTGGCAGAGGCAGGATGCACCCTTT
>JABZHQ010000086.1:0-3726 GCA_015258765.1 Atopobium sp.
CTTTATATGTGGTATATTAGTCAAAGAACCCGCGCCACCCCGGTTAATATCCGAGGCCGAGCAGGGTTCTTTTTTTATCGCTTTATCGTTATAACCTTGTCATGCAACTATAGAAGTAGTTTATTAAAAACCGGTTTGATATAAGTTGTAGCATAGACAAAGTGACAAATTAGGATTTGTTGAATTTAGCAAGGTATAAATTTCTATGCAATGAGATCTATAAAACTTGTATGGATATATGAGAAGATTAAAGCGGTGTAGACAAATTACAAGTTATCAAGGTGAAATATGCAAGATAAAAAAGGTTTTGATTTATGGGCAGATGATTATGATAAGAGTGTAGGTTTGTCTGACAAATACGGCTCGTATCCTTTTGCAGGCTACAAATCTATTCTTAATGTAATCTATAATCGTGTAATTTGTTCATCTGCGAAGACTGTCTTAGATATTGGGTTTGGAACAGCAGTACTGACTTCAAGATTATATGAAAACGGCTGTACGATTTACGGACAAGATTTTTCAGATAGAATGATTGAAATTGCAAAAGAGAAAATGCCTAAAGCAAGTTTGTATGAAGGCGATTTTTCCAATGGCTTGGTGGAACCTATACAGAAACAAAAGTATGATGCGATCATTGCTACATATTCTCTCCATCATCTTACAGACTTTCAAAAAGTAGATTTTATTACATCATTATTTAAGCTGTTGAACGAGGGAGGATGTATATATATCGGAGATATAGCATTTGAAACTCGGTCATTACTTCAAGAATGTATGCGGATTGCGGCAGATGAATGGGACAGTGATGAAATGTATTTTGTATGGGATGAGCTAAAAGGTCAATTTCCAGAAATGCGATTTGAAAAAATGTCTGACTGTGCAGGACTTATCACCTTGCAAAAATAACTTCCAGTTTGTCAATTACAGGTGACATTAAAAGAGCCAGCCCATTCAAGGTGCTGGCTCTTTTAAAAATTCCATTCTAATTTATGCGTCCGTACCTTCAAACTGACTCTCGTAGAGCTTGGCGTAGAAACCGCCTTGGGCCAAGAGCTCATCGTGAGTGCCTCGCTCAAGAATTGAGCCGTCCTTGAGGACAAGAATGCAATCGGCGCCCTGGATGGTAGAGAGCCTGTGGGCAACAACCAGCGATGTTCTGCCGTTCATGATGGTGTCAAATGCCTTCTGTACCAGCTGCTCTGTGCGTGTATCAATACTGGACGTTGCCTCGTCCAGAAGCAGAATAGGTGGATTGGCTAGCATAACGCGGGCAATGCATAGAAGCTGCTGTTGACCCTGGGACAGAGATCCGCCAGACTCTCCCACCATGGTGTCATAACCCTGAGGAAGCTGCTGGATGAACTCGTGAGCCTGAGCCTTTTGAGCTGCAGCAATAATCTCTTCATCCGTGGCGTCTGGCTTTGCGTAGCGGATGTTTTCTTTGATGGTTCCCTTAAAGAGCCACGTATCCTGCAACACCATGCCAAACTGCTCTCTGAGCGATGCCCTTGTGAGCTTTTGCGTGTTATGTCCGTCTACATAAATAGCGCCAGAATCAATGCTATAGAACCTCAGCAGCAGGTTAATAAGGGTAGTCTTACCGCAGCCAGTAGGGCCAACAAGAGCAATCTTCTGACCAGGTTCGGCTTTGAATGAAATGTGGCTAAGCAGTGGGTGCTTGGGATCGTAGGAGAATGCTACGTTGTCAAATTCAATGGAGCCTTGTGGGTTCTGAATGATTTCAGCATCGGCTGGATCGGGCTTGATTTCTTTTGCGTCGAGAAGATCAAACACGCGGCGAGCACTTGCGAAAGCGGTCTGAACCTGCGTAACAACTGCAGAAATAGCATTAAAAGGCTTCATGTACTGGTTTGCGTACGAAAGGAAGCTCTGCACCTGACCGATGGTAAGTGGAGAAGGAACTCCCGTTAGAACGCAAATGCAACCAAGAGCAGCTACCAGTGCGTAAATGAAGTTATTTACCAGACGCGTGGAGGGGTTAGAAAGCGATGAGGCAAATTGTGCGCGCTCTCCTACTACACGGAGTTTCTCGTTAATAGCTTCAAACTGCTCAATAATGGCACCCTTGTGGGCAAATGCGGTAATAAGCTCCTGGTTAGAGACCATCTCTTCTGCGTATCCGCCAAGCTGTCCCTGGTAGCCCTGCTGCTTGCCAAAAGACGAGCTTGCGTACTTGGTAATGGCGGATGCAACAATAATTGAGAGCGGAGTAGCCAGAGCAACTACAAGGCCCATAGGAACCGACATATAGAACATAAAGCACAAGGTTCCAATAATGGTAACCACGCCCGTAAGGAACTGTGTGAGGCCCTGCTGAAGGCCATCGCCAAGCTGATCTACATCGTTTACTACCCTCGAGAGCAAATCTCCCTGGGAATGCGTGTCAATGTACGAGAGAGGCAAGTTTGACACCTTGGTATGTGCCGCCTCTCTGAGGTCACGGGTGACCAGGTAGGTGAGCTTATTGGTAGACCAAGAAGCAAGCCACTGTGTAGCGCTTGCTAGCAAAACTACCACCGAGAGCTGAGCGAGTGTTGGCAGAAGTGCCGCCTCGGCGCCCTGGACCAGCCTGATGAGCTGATCGATGGCGGCGCCTACAATGATGGGTACCCAGAGCTGCAGAATAACGGTTGCAATAGATGACACAGCCGCCAGAACCAGAAAACCTCCGTGAGGAGAAATCCATGCAGCTAGGCGACGAGTTACTTCTGCCGCAGACATAGAAATGACATCTGCCGAGCCGCCCTTACCGTGCTCAGGCGCGCTTGATGCAATAGCGGAGGTGCTTCCACCAGAATACATATCGGCCATTACTCCACCTCCTCAGGACGAAGCTGCGAGAGACAAATCTCTTTATAGAGTGGGCATGTGGCGAGAAGTTCTTTGTGTGTTCCCAGCCCCACTTGTTTTCCATGGTCAAGAACAAGAATCTTATCTGCTTGCATTACCGCTGCTACACGTTGCGAAATAATGATGCTTGTAGTGGTGGCACTGAGCTTACGAAGCGCCGCGCGGAGGTGCGCGTCCGTAGCAAAATCAAGTGCGGAAGCAGCGTCGTCCAAGATGACAATGCGCGGACTTCCTACCAGGGCACGAGCGATGGTCAAGCGCTGACGTTGACCACCCGAGAAGTTCTTGCCGCCACGCTCGACAATGCTATCAAGCTGATCGCTTTTCTCGCGCACAAAGTCTGCTGCTTGAGCAACCTCAAGAGCTGCCCAGAGTTCCTCATCGGTGGCGTCTGGGTTCTTCCAGCAGAGATTGGTACGGATAGTGCCGCTGACCAGGGAAGTGTGCTGTGGAACGTAGCCAATGAGGGCACGAAGCTGCTCAAAGGTATAGGATTTGACGTCGTGACCAAAGACGCTTACAGAGCCGGTTTGAGTGTCAAAGAGTCGCGGGATGAAGGCAGCAAAACTGGACTTACCGGAGCCCGTACCACCGATAATTCCCAACGTCTGGCCAGCCTGAAGCGAGAGGTTAATGTTAGAAAGAGCAGGCTCTCCTCCACCGTCGTAGACAAGCGAGGCATCCTTGAATGCTACAGCAGTTCCGGCAAAGTCAGATTCAGTGAGGTTGAGATGCTTGTTTCCCTTATCAGAGAGCGCTGGTTTGGTGTTAAGAACCTCCATCACACGAGTGGCAGAAGCAGCTCCACGCGTGATGATAATGACCAGGTTAGCAACGTAGCCAATAGCCAAGAGC
>JABZHQ010000087.1:0-3698 GCA_015258765.1 Atopobium sp.
TCACCGAAGCGCTGACCACCGAACTGCGCCTTACCACCCAGAGGCTGCTGGGTAACAAGAGAGTAAGGACCAGTTGAACGTGCGTGGATCTTATCGTCAACCATGTGGCCGAGCTTCAAGATGTAAGAGACGCCAACGGTAATTGGGCTCTTGAAAGCCTCACCGGTACGACCATCATAGAGGGTAGTCTTACCACGCTCGTTGAGCTGTGGAACAAACTCCTCACGCATGTTCTCGCCGTACTCCTTGAGAGCCTTGTTAATCATGTTGATGTTGGTGCGGCGAACAATCTCTGCAACGGACTCATCAGTAGCACCGTCAAAGAGTGGTGTTGCAACAGGAATTGGGCCTTCAACGTAACGCTTGGAATCTGCGTCGTCGTCATCCCAACCGTGTGCAGCGCCCCAGCCAAGGTGGCACTCAAGCAGCTGACCAACGTTCATACGGGAAGGAACGCCCAGTGGGTCGAGAATAACGTCTACTGGGGTACCGTCTGCCATGTAAGGCATGTCCTCAACAGGGAGAACCTTACAAATAACACCCTTGTTACCGTGACGACCAGCAATCTTATCACCCTGCTGGATCTTTCTGCGCTGAGCAACAAAGACGCGGACCAGGTCGTTTACTCCTGGAGGCAGGTCGTCTCCAGCCTCACGGCTGAAACGAACAACGTCAACAACGCGGCCATAAGAGCCGTGTGGCATCTTGAGGGAAGTATCGCGAACGTCGTGTGCCTTAGCACCGAAGATTGCGCGAAGCAGGCGCTCTTCTGCGGTCAGAGCAGTCTCGCCCTTAGGAGTGACCTTACCAACCAGAATATCGCCAGGGCCAACCTCAGCGCCGATGCGGATGATACCGTCATCGTCGAGGTTTGCGAGCATGTCCTCACCAAGGTTTGGAATCTCGCGGGTAATCTCCTCAGCACCAAGCTTGGTGTCACGAGCATCAATCTCGTGGCGGGAAATGTTAACGGAGGTCAGGAGGTCTTCCTGAACAACACGCTCGGAGACGATAATACCGTCCTCGTAGTTGTAGCCTTCCCATGGCATGTAAGCAACGGTAAGGTTTGCACCAAGTGCCAGTTCAGAGTGGTCAACAGATGGACCGTCTGCGATTGGTTGGCCCTTCTCGACCTTCTGTCCAACTGTGACAATTGGACGGTGGTTGATGCAAGTGGACTGGTTAGAGCGCTCGTACTTAGGAAGATCGTAGCGCTGAGAACCGTGCTCATCGGAGTAGATGACAACGTGAGCTGCGTCTACCTCGGTGACCTCGCCGGCAAACTCTGCACAAATAAGCTCACCAGAGTCCTGAGCTGCGCGACCCTCCATACCAGTTCCAACAAATGGAGCGTGGGACTGGATCAGAGGCACTGCCTGACGCTGCATGTTTGCACCCATGAGGGTACGCTTTGCGTCGTCGTGCTCAAGGAATGGAATGAGGTTAGCTGCGACGGAGAGAAGCTGACGTGGAGAAACGTCCATGTAGTCAACGTCCTCAACAGGAACCTGTGCAGGTGCACCGAAGGAACCGTCGAAGTCGCGGGTACGTGCGATAACGCGGTCTGCATCAACAATCTTGCCGTCTGCGTCAACCTCAACAAACTTCTTAGACTTAGGGTCAATTGGGGTGTTAGCAGGAGCAATAATGTGATTCTCCTCCTCGTCTGCAGTCATCCAAACGATGTCATCAGAAACAACACCGTCTGTGACCTTACGATAAGGAGCCTCGATAAAGCCGTACTCATTTACGTGAGCGTATAGTGCCAAGGAGCCGATAAGACCAATGTTTGGTCCCTCAGGAGTCTCGATTGGGCACATACGGGAGTAGTGCGAGTTGTGAACGTCGCGGACTGCGGTAGGAACGTTGGTACGACGGCTGGAGCCGGACTTGTGTCCTGCAAGACCACCAGGTCCCAAAGCAGAAAGACGACGCTTGTGAGTCAAACCAGCAAGTGGGTTTGCCTGGTCCATGAACTGCGAAAGCTGAGAAGAACCGAAGAACTCCTTGATTGCAGCAACAATTGGACGGATGTTAATCAGAGACTGTGGAGTGATGTCGTCTGCGTCCTGAGATGCCATACGCTCACGAACAACGCGCTCCATGCGGCTCATACCAATGCGGAACTGGTTCTGGACCAGCTCGCCTACGGTACGGACGCGGCGGTTGCCAAAGTGGTCAATGTCATCAAGGTGCTTAGACTCATCACCTGCATGCACTGCAAGAAGATACTGAAGAGCTGCAACGATGTCCTCTCTGGTAAGAACACGAACGTCTGCAGGAATCTCTTCCTCAAGCTTCTTGTTGATCTTGTAACGACCAACGCGTGCAAGGTCATAGCGCTGCTCGTTGAAGAAGAGGCCGTCAAGCAGAGAACGGGCGGAGTCAACAGTTGGTGGCTCGCCTGGACGCTGACGACGATAAATCTCGATAAGAGCATCCTCACGTGTGGTTGCAACATCACGCTCAAGTGTGTTGCGAACAACATCGGAATCACCAAGGAGCGAGAGAATCTCGTCATCGGTAACAGCAATGCCAAGTGCACGGAGGAAGACGGTAGCGCTCTGGCGACGCTTGCGGTCAATAGAGACGACCAGGTGGCCGCGCTTATCAACCTCAAACTCGAGCCATGCACCACGTGCAGGAATGAACTGAGACTTGTGGACCAGAACACCGTTGTCCATCTCTGACGAGAAATACACGCCAGGTGAACGAACGAGCTGTGAAACCACAACGCGCTCAGAACCGTTGATGATGAAGGTACCGCGCTCAGTCATCAGTGGGAAATCACCCATGAAGACAAGCTGCTCCTTCATCTCACCAGTCTCTTTGTTGACAAAACGGACGTCAACAAAAAGAGGTGCTTGATATGAAATGTCTTTTGCACGACACTCAGCCATTGAATTGGCAGGGTCGCCGAACTGATGGTCACCAAAGGTGACCTGCATGGTTCCAGCGCTGTTCTCAATTGGCGAGAACTCAGCGAAGGACTCTGCAAGGCCCTCTCCCATAAAGCGCTCAAATGATTCCTTCTGTACAGAAATCAGATTTGGCAGCTCCATAGCTGCGGGAATCTTACTGAACGTCCTGCGTCCAGTATGCGCCTGAGGCGTGGTGAGGGAAGTCTTTTTAGCGGTAGACACCAGGTTGTCCTCCTTCAAAAGGGTGGAAGGTGGCAATTGTCGCAACCTAGTAATTTAGTCAAGATTTTAATGCGCGTCAACAGAAAAACACTTGATTTTTTAAGACGTTTTGACTATATTAACGCGTTTATGTTTTTCAACTGCACAAACGTTATGTTGCAGGTAAATCCTTGACTAACTCGTCTTTTCTATATGTGAAGATTTTGTGGAGAAGGTTCACGAAGGCAGAAATTGCTTTCGGCGAGCGGCTCTCCCCTGCTGCCATGCTCCACACGATGCGCCAAGCGCGCGGGTTTCTCGCCAGATGCGAGTGCGAGCGCAGCTGCGAGCACACGGGTTTCTCGCCAGGCGCGAGTGCGAGCGTGGCTGCAAGCGCGCGGGTTTCTCGCCACACGCGCCGACTTTTTGCTGGGTGCGCCTGAAAAGTGCAAAGAATCTGTATTTGCGCCACCGATTCTTTTGCAAAATCAGGCAAATCCACAGATTCTTTTGCAATTTTAGCTTGAATTCTCAAAGCAAGTGCAACGTTTGGTGATGGTAGACTTCCCAAGGGCA
>JABZHQ010000018.1:0-16675 GCA_015258765.1 Atopobium sp.
CTCGAAACATCAAGAAATAAAAGAATTGCTAACCTTCCTCTTATAGAAACTGATGAGTATTTGCTTTCTGAGGAAGTAGGAGAGGAGTGGGATAAAGGACTGCCACCTGCTTTGTTTGAACTGGATAACTCATATTCACCAGCAGATTAATTAGTACGTGGTATCCTTTTAGGAAGAGTTGCGAAAGTAACATAAAGGAGTTTTCATGTATAAAGTTTCGCTTCGCTCTTCTAAAAAGAGCCAGTTTGTAAGGATTGCGCTTTGCGTAATGCTTTTGGCTGTTGCGTTTCTAATTGCACCAGCAAAAGCATTTGCACGTGACCTTTCAATAGATACGGTAAATATTGATGCGACGGTTCAAAAGGACGGAACGTTGCATGTCGTAGAAACTCGTACATTCTATTTCAGAGGAAGCTTTCACGGTGTCTATTGGAATCTTCCAGTTGGAAAGAATAAATATAATGGGCAGAACGTTGAAGTAAACATTACTTCAGTTACCGTTCAGGATAAGCAGGGAACGCGTCAGCTTTACAGCAAAGACTCAAATGGAAATAGTGCCAGCTCAGACGAGTATTATGTTCCCACTCTATCAGGCAATATGTTGAACTTGAAGATTTATTCAGCACATGATGATGAGTATGCACATATAACTATCGAGTATGACATTACTAATGTTGTAACAAACTGGTCTGACACTGCAGAGTTGTACTGGAAATTTGTATCTGATGGCTGGGATTCTGAGTCTCGAAATGTCACTGCTACTATCCATCTTCCTGTTCCTTCAGGACAATCTATAGTTGCTGGCGATACTGTTCGCGCCTGGGGACATGGTCCACTGGACGCAAATGTAGAAATTACCAATAATGCGGTCGTCTACAAAGTCCCTGGCGTGGGAACTGATGAGTTTGCGGAAGCTCGTATTACGTTCCCAACCGATTGGGTTTCTGGGCTAACTCCCATTCAGCAGAATAAACTGAGCAGCATTCTGTCTGAGGAACAAGCGTGGGCTGACGAGGCAAATCACAAGCGTGATGTTGCAAAAACTCAGGTAGCTCTTATTCTTTATGCACCATTAGTACTTGCAGCTATCACCGTTGTAGCAGCAATCTTGCTGCGTATTAAATACAAAAAGGTTATGACCCCTCAGTTTAATGACCTTTACTACAGAGATGTCCCATCTAATGATCACCCGGCAGTCCTTTCCATGCTTTATAACAGTGAGGAAATAAAGGGAGATGCTCTAACGGCAACTCTCATGCACCTTTCTGATTCAAAGTACATTAGCTTGAATAAGACGGTTAGTACAAACTTCCTTGGTATGGAGAAGTCTGATTACTGTCTTACAAAGGTTCAAGACCTTTCAGAAAGCCAGCAGCCTTTCTACCCTGGCAGTTCACTGTCAAATAAGATTGATATCATGGCAATGAAGCTAATCTTTGATAAGGCTGGAGAATCTGGAGCGGTAAATACTACTGTTACCATGAAACAAATTGGTAAGTATGCTTCATCACATCCAGAAGATTTTAATAAGGCATATGAGTCTTGGGAGAGCCCCATCAAGCTTAGCTATGCTGCTAAGTATGGAACAAATAAGATTCCATTCCACGGTAAGGGAATTCTTGGTGCTCTGATTGCTGTCGATGTTCTTGTTGCCGCTGCTGCATTCATGATGGGTGTTATGGCTGATGTTTCATTTGCCAATCTACTACTACATCTGTTTATTCTTGTCATTGCCGGCCTGGTTGCACTTGTAAACATTGGCTCTTTCGATTTAATGAACAGAGAAGGTGTTGAGACGCTCGCTAAGACTCGTGCGCTAAGAAAGTGGCTTACTGAGTTCACTAACCTGCACGAAGCAATTCCAACCGATGTCATTCTCTGGAATAGGCTTCTGGTTATGGCAGTTGCGCTTGGTGTTGCGGATAAGGTTATCGAGCAGCTGAAAGTTGCAATGCCAGAGATGCTCAAAGATCCTCAGTTTATGCCTGTTTATAGCTGGTATTACTATGGAAATGGCATGCGAACCAATGCAATTGAGAGCGTAACTAAGAGCGTTACAGCTGCTCATTCCGTCTCAACAGCGGCACTTGCTTCTTCTAACTCAAGCTCCGGCGGCGGTTTTGGTGGCGGCTTCTCCGGAGGCGGCGGTGGCGGCTTCGGCGGCGGAGGCGGCGGTGGTGGCTTCTAATGCCATAAACGCTTCAATAAACACCACAAGAAGCTACGTTTAAAGGTTTTAATTCTCCCCGTGAACTTGTCGGGGAGAATTTCTTTTTTTAGAAAATATGCGATTTTGGCATATTTGAGTTGATAGTTTTACGCTGCACTTATGGAGCAGATATCTAACAGATTAGTGGGCCAGTGCCTTCGCGATTTGCGAAAGAAGCAACGTCTTACCCAAGAGGCGGTTGCTGAGCATCTTGCTGGAGATCAAGCATTTATATCAAAGGTTGAATCAGGCGAGCGTGGCGTTAAGCTCGGAGAAGTTTTTTCTTTTGCCGAAGCCTTAGGTATAGAAGCTTCCGAACTTATCGAAGCGTTGCGTACGTATCGATAGCTTTAGATAGCTTTAGATTACTTTTTAATATAAGAAACTTTATGTAGGACGTGCTTCTTAAAAGAGGTGCGTCCTTTACTGTTTACTACTTGCCACGTCTACATCAAAAGATAAAAGAAAACGGCTCAGAGATTTCTCTCTGAGCCGATTCAAGTCGTGGTGGCGGGGAAGGGAATCGAACCCCTGACACGGGGATTTTCAGTCCCCTGCTCTACCAACTGAGCTACCCAGCCATTGGTGCTTCGAAAAGCTTATTTACTATAACAGACTCAAGCGCTTCGTCAAGCGGGCAATTTATACAATCCAGAAATTTTTTCCGCCAGTGAGGTCAAATTCAACGGTCATACCTTTTATTGCAAAAAACGCCTCAACTTGCTCTTTTGTTTTCTCAAGCTCTTGACCGTCGATTTTCTCGCGCTCATCGGTTTTCTCGCCAGAGGGGAGTTCTATCCAGAGGGTTTGCTTACCACATGTGTCACGCAGGTGGATTTTGCTCAAAAGGCCCTGCTGAGCAAGTCTTTCATTGAGATGAATGAGGTCAAAGAAGTTGACAACTTTTGGCATGCTAACTCGTTTCTCTAAACGCTTACTCTTAAGCATACACGTTTGCAAATTGGTACAATAGATTATCTAGCTTGAACTAGGTCAGCGGTCGTTGCTGCCTCCACTGAATAAACTATTCGAGGGGAAATTATGGCCTTTACGAGAAAAGAATTCTTGTCCCTTTCTACTTTAGGAGCTGCAGGTACTTTGGCTGCATGTACTCCACAGGCAAGGACGTCTGAGGATACGAATCAGCCTGCATCTAACGTGGACCTTGAAGAGTTCAAGTCGCTTAAGCTGGACATGACCCAGTGGAGCTATGACGAAGATAACGACTGCTACTATCAGCTGGGCATTCAGTACTGCACTAAGCCTGCAAGCAAGTCGGTAAACACTCTCTCGGTCTTTGTACCTGGAAAATATTTCTCGGGAACTAAGAAGGGCTCAACGTACGAGTGCGAAGTAAGCGAGAAAGCCGTTGTGGGCAACTTTACCGCACGTACCGCGCCAATTGTCATGCCTATTAACACGGCAACGCTGTTCCCTCAAAGCGCTCCTACAAGCTACGCATACGAAGGCCTCGCACCGTACCTTGAGGCTGGTTTTGTGTACGTATACGCAGGTTTCCGCGGTAGAAGTGCCGGTTACGATTCAACTACCGGCTCGGACGAGCTTTACGCTGGTGGATCTCCTTGGCCAGCAGTAGATTTCAAGGCTGCTATCAGGTATTTGCGCTACAACAACGAGCTGCTCCCATGCAATACATCAAAGATTTTTGTGTTTGGCTTTGCAGCTGGCGGCGGCCTTAGTGCGGTGCTTGGAACCTCAGGCGATTCTCCGCTCTATACGCCATATCTTAAGGCTGTTGGCGCTGCTACGCATAGCGAGAAGGGCGAGCAGCTGTCAGACTCTATTTACGGCAGCGCTTCATGGTGTCCTGCAACTTCATACGACCTCGCAGACGCAGCGTATGAGTGGTCGGCCGGTCAGTATGCAGATGCAACAGATTCTCGTGCTGAGGGTGTATGGACCCAACCTCTCTCGCAAGATCTTGCTGGTGCATATGCCTCATTTGTCAACAACATGGATCTTCTCGACAGCAATGACAGCAAGGTCAGCCTTGATGAGACTAACTCTGGCGTCTATACCGCTGGATCATATGCAGATCTTCTTATCAACGAGCTCAAGACCTCTGCGAATAACTTTGTTAGGGACAACGCATTCCCTTATACCTCTACGCCTCAGCGACTGGAAGAGCCAACATTCCCAGGTGATCCAAATCTCGCAACGGTTCGTGGTACAGATAATGCAGCCCCTGCTACTCAGCAGGTTCAATCTACTATCTACGATACCGCTGAGCACTATTTTGGCTCTCTGAGCTCAGAATCTATTTGGGTTGTATATAACCTTCGTCGTCAGAGCGTTGAGCTTGAGAATTTGAGGGGTTTCTCGCGAGCTTTAAGAGGCGCGTCGCTTCCTGTTGGAGCTTTTGATGCTCCTGATAGAAGCACACGCGCTAATCAGCTTTTTGGTGTTGGTGAGCAAAGTACGCTGCATTTTGATGAGCAGACTGCTGACCTCATTAAAAAGAACCTTGATACGTACATGAAGCTTGCCGATTGGAAGTCCAGCTACGCTAATGATTGGACCTCTGATCTGAATAAGGCTGATACGCTGGAGAATGACATTCCAACTCGTGTTGATATGTTCAATCCACTGTACTTTACCAGCGCATCTTACAAGGGCTATCAGACAGCATCGGTTGCTCCTTATTGGCGCATTAATGAGGGCGCTCAGAATACTGATACTTCAATTTGCACCTCGTTCAATTTGGGCCTGTCTCTAAAGCATTTTTCGGGCGTGAGCAGTGTTGATTACACGCTTGTTTGGGATAAGGGCCACGTTCTTGCCGAGAGAACAGGCAATGCAACTGCCAACTTGGTGTCTTGGATTGTTTCGTGTGCGTCTGCTTAAAGAGGAGGTCATAGCGTGTTTCAAACAAAGAATCGCCGACTGTATGGTGTTGTTGTTATTGTTGTGCTTGCAGTAGGAGCAATATTCTTCTCTCTTATGAGGGGTGCTGATAAGACTCAGTCACAAGCAAGCTCGCAATCACAGCAGACGCAACAGACGCAGTCTCAGAGCTCACAAAACAAGGGCTACATTGATTCTGTAGCAGCGGATGACCCATATGCAAAGGGCATTCACCATGTTCGTATTGTGGTGAAGGATTACGGCACTATCGAGGCAACTCTTAACGCAAACGTTGCTCCTATTACGGTTTCCAATTTTGCTCATCTTGCCGAGTCAGGCTTCTATAATGGCCTTACGTTCCATCGCATTATTGATGGCTTCATGATTCAAGGTGGAGATCCTAAGGGCAATGGCTCGGGTGGATCCGAGAATAAAATCAAGGGCGAGTTCACCAAAAACGGTGTCGAGAATAACATCTCGCATACACGTGGAACTATTTCCATGGCACGCGCCCAAGATCCAAACTCTGCAAGCTCACAGTTCTTTATCATGCAGGCAGACAACTCAACTCTGAATGGAAATTACGCTGCATTTGGCACGGTAACAAGTGGAATGGACGTTGTCGATGCAATTTGTAAAGGCGTAACCCCAACCGATTCAAATGGAACTATCCCTGCTTCAGAGCAGCCAGTCATTGAGTCCATCACAATGATTGATTAGATTCCTTATATAAAATATTGTTATGTTATTGAATGACCTGTGACAAGTTATAAAGTTGCAGGTCATTAGCGTATAACAGGCCTCTCATGATATACTATTGTTATCCGAGAGGAGTGGTGTTATGCGAGCTGTTGGCGAGTTTTGCGTTCACCCAGGTCAGGGCGTATGTCTTGTTGAAAATGTAGTTTCGGAGCCTACTCCGGCCTACGTTTTGTCTCCTATTGGGCAAAAACACCCTGTTCAGATTGTATTTCCTCTTAATCAAGAGTTCAGGCTTCGTGATCTTATGACGCACGACGAGGCCATGAATCTTGTTGATACCTATCCTCAAATTGAGCTTATTACGTTCCATATTCATAATGCGTCGCTTGAGGAATCTCATTTTAGACACGCTATTAGAGAAGGTTCTTGTAAAGACTCCTTTAGCATTGCTAAAACATTTAGAGCTCGTATTGATAAGGCGCGTTCGCTCAACAAGAAACCACCTGTTTCTCACGAGAGAATTTTTAAGATGGCCAGTAATCGCGGTCTTTACGAGCTTATTACGGCGCTTAATTGCACCGTTGACGAGATTCAAAAGGTTTTTAGTTCACGCTATGGCGTAGAAATTGGAAAAGCGTAGCTTATAATTAACCCATCCGTTCAAGAGATGGGAAATTATGGCTTCAGAAACATCCGCTAATCGCGCTGTTGTTACTGTTTTGGGCAGCGATGCTCCTGGAATTGTTGCGGCAATTTCAACCACTTTAGCCGAGTCCAACGCTAATATTCTGGATATCGCTCAAACCATTTTGTCTGGTATTTTTACTATGACCATGTTGGTTGAACTTCAGGATGCTGAGTCTTTCTTGAGCCTCAAAGAGCGTCTTGATGCCGTCTCAGAAAAGCTTGGTGTACAAGTAAATATGCAGCGTGAAGAGGTCTTCACGTTTATGTATCGTCCATAAAGAGGTAGTGTTTTGTCAGAGCTTTCAACTGAAGAACTCATTGCTCAAAAGCAGTCTTGGCTCACTCAAGATGTATCAAATCTGAAAGTAGATATTGTCTTTTCCGATATGGATGAGACGTTTTTGCATACTGACAAATCTCCTGATGTCAAAAACATGGCAATGTTGGATCGCCTGGCTGAGCTAGGTATTCCCTTTGTTCCTTGTTCTGGACGCGCGTTTAACGTGCTTCCAAAAGAGGTTGTGAACCATCCTGCTTCTAAGTATGTGGTTTCTTGCGACGGTGCCGTTATCAGAGATCTTTCCACTCAGGCTGTTCTTCACGAGTCTACAGTGACAAAAGAGCAGGCACTTGAGTTGTATAAAAAGCTTAAGGACTATCCTGTGACTTTTGACATCTTTGCAGACGGAGGTGTCTATCTGGAACGCCCAAGGCATAATCTGATTACACAGCTTGGTATTCCTGCAGATCACGCAGCATTTATGCAGCGTTCTCGCACCCCCTTTGATCAAAGTGTTGAGGAGTTTATTGAAGGCGTTACTACCATTGAGCGTCTTGGTTCCTACTGGTCTGTTGCGGAAGGCGAGAAATACCAGGCACTTGTAGCAGATGCTGTAGCTTCGGTAAAGGGACTCAGTGGCACAGCTTCCATGAGTATGGGAATGGAAATCCTGGCCGACGGCACTTCAAAGGGTGCTGCACTTCAGTGGCTCTGCAATCATCTTGGCATTTCAACGGATAATGCTGCAGCTTTTGGTGACTCGCTCAATGATGTCGCCATGCTTTCCGCCGCAGGAATGGGCACGGCAGTTGCCAACGCTCGTCGTGAAGATTTTGAGGTAGCAGCTTATATCACTTTGACTAACGATGAGGCGGGTTTCTCGCGATTCCTTACGTGGGCACTGGGGGAGTAAGCACTTGGCGCTGAAGGAGTAGTGTCTCAGAGTTTTGCTTGAGACATATTGTTTAAAGGAAAAGCCGGCAGATACAATCTGTCGGCTTTTGTTGTGAGAAGTAAAACTACTACGCGCTAGGCCTAGTGATTGGTGTCTTGTTGCTCCTCAAAGACATCTTCATCAACCTCTTCTTCGTCAAGTTTAAGAGGACGGAAGCTTGCGGTATCGCCGCCAACGTAGTCTGCAACAGTAGCTGCGTTTTCAACGCGCTCCTTGTGCAGCGCTTCTGCAAAGATATCTTCGTCTTCCTCAATCTCTGCAATACGCTCTTTCATAGGAGCCTCAACAAGTGGCATAGAACCCGTCTGAGCTGCGTCATCAAGCGTGATACGAGTAAGCTTCTGCCCGCGCTTAACCTTGGAGAACAGAGGAACGTATTCAAAGACAATGTTGGAGTTCTCAAGACCATACCAGCGAGCAGGAGATCCGCAGATGCGACGAATAAAGTACTTGAGCTCAAGGCAGCGAGCGTCAAAACCGTTGATGTCAGTCTCTGGAGCTAGTACCTTACGCAGCAGACAGAATCTAAAGTCACCAATTTCGGAGTGCTCCTTGTAAATGGAATACTTGTGATTCTGTGGAGCAAGCTGATTGTTCTTAATCAGGTCACCAACAATCTGATACAGATAGGTGTTAATACGCTGGTTTACCCTAAAGCCAAGACGCAGGGTAATCTTGAACAGGAAGTCTGTACCAAAGTCATTGACGATAAACTCACGGGTATTTGGATCGTCTGTCAGCGAGATGTTAATGAAGTAGTAAGCCTTAGCACGCTTTGGACGCTTATCCAAGATGGAATAGAGGATGTCTCGATCCAGCTTGTCAAAGGATGAATCATTAGTAAGAAAAACCAGGTTATCGGCGAGGGTTGTATAATCTGCATCGTGACTCAAGCTACGGAGCTGGTCAATATATTTATCTACGGGGAGATAAACGCTCTGCGTCCTCTCAACAGCGGTACCGCGGCGCCAGACAAACATGACAACAAAGATTGCGGTAGCCATAAGAACGGTAAAGTAGCCGCCGTGGAAGAACTTGGTAAGGCTTGAGAAGAAGAACATAGCCTCGATAGCACCAAAGAAAAGAATGAATGGAATGGCCGCCCATAGGCGCTTTCTGATAACAGCCAGGTAGGTGTAGAGCAAGATTGAGGTCATGAGCATGGTAACGGTAATTGCAAGACCGTATGCTGCCTCCATATGCTCGGAGCTCTGGAAGAGAAGTACAACGCCAATGCAGCCAACCCACATGATGTTGTTTACAAGTGGAATGTAAATCTGGCCCTTAGTTGTGGAGGGGTAGTTGATCTTGATATGAGGCATAAGGTCAAGCTTAATAGCCTCAGAGACAATGGAGTAAGAGCCAGTAATCAGTGCCTGAGAGGCAATAATTGCAGCAAGCGCAGAGAGAATAACGGCAAATGGTCTAAGCTGACCAGGAAGCATTTCAAAGAAAGGATTGAGGTCTTTGATTGCGTTGAAGCTCTCGTTGGTGTGGTTAGTGATGATCCACGCGCCTTGTCCAAGGTAGTTCAGAATCAAACAGACCTTAACAAAAGGCCAGCTTACGTAAATGTTGCTCTTGCCAACGTGACCCATGTCAGAATAAAGCGCCTCTGCACCAGTGGTACAAAGGAAGACACTACCTAAAACCATGAGGCCAGCAGCATTGAGCTTGCCATCAAAGAGGAACAGAATGCCGCGGACTGGGTTAAGTGCTCGAACAATGCTAATGTCAGCAAGCATGTTCATAACACCCATGGCACCCAAGAACAAGAACCAAAGCGTCATGACAGGGCCAAAGGCCTTACCAATGGTAGAAGTACCTGCCTTCTGTAAGGCAAAGAGGGTACAGAGGATGATGATGGTAATCATGACAACAATGTGCTGATTATCACCAATAATAGCATGAGCTGCAGGAATAGTACGCAAACCCTCAATAGCGGTGGTTACTGTAACAGCTGGGGTCAAAATACCGTCAGCAAGAAGAGCTGCGCCACCAATCATGGCAGGAATAATCAGCCATTTGGCGCACTTTTTAACCAAACTGTAGAGCGCAAAGATTCCGCCCTCATTGTGGTTGTCTGCCTTCATTGCAACCATGACGTATTTAACGGTTGTAATGAGTGTCAGCGTCCAGATAATGAGGGACAGAGCACCCAAAACAACATCGGTGCTCATGGTAAGAAGTCCACCATTACCAGCGATAATTGCCTTCATGGTGTACATTGGAGAAGTGCCAATGTCACCGTAGACGATGCCAAGGGTAACAAGTACCATGCCAGCACTTAGAGGAATGCCAGTTGATTTCTTGGCTTTGTTCTTAGAGAAAAGCGCATGAAATGCAGCTTTACTTGTATTCATCCATTAATCCTCTCAACAGATGATTAGTACGGTTCGTCATCATATGTTAGTCCATATACCTAGTTATAACTAGACGAATGTACAAACGTACTTATTTTGTCTGCAAGCGGAAAAATTTACTCATTTTCCCGCGGTTTTCTCGAGATTTTATATGCATGGTGGATCTTCTTATTTCTTGAGAAGTCCTCCGGAATAGTTTCACTTGTTATGTCTTCAATGTCGACGCCAGCTCGCTGGATTTTCTCGACATCTGGCTTAAAGGTACGCAGGTTGCACGAGAAAATGGCAACGCCACCGCGAGTCAGAAGGCGAGAAATGCCAATGATAAGCTCAGCGTGATCTCTCTGGACATCAAACGAGCTTTGCCTCATGCGCGATGAGTTAGAGAAGGTGGGGACGTCGCAGAAGATGACGTTCCAGCGGTTTTTGGTGTGACGCATCTCGGTAATCCAAGACAGGACGTCTGCCTGGACAAACTCGTGTTCCTCGCCGTCAAAGCCGTTACGCTTCATGTTGCGCTTGGCCCACTCAAGCGAAGGCTTGGAGAGGTCAACGGTTGTGGAGTGAAGTGCACCACCATCTGCTGCGTAGCAGGTAGCGGTACCTGTGTAGGCAAAGAGATTGAGGAAGCTCTTAGCTGCGCCGGCACTCTTCATGAGCTCGCGAATCTCTGCGCGCGTATCGCGGTGATCCAAGAAGATTCCACAGTCCAGCTTTGAGGCAAAGTTGACCTCAAAGAGTAGGCCGCCCTCATCGATGAGCAGCATTTCTTTTCTTGAGTTGTCGGTTGCACTGCCCTCATCAGAGTACTGAGAGCCGCCCTTTGCACGCGTTCTTGTTCGTAGATTTACGTTTGAGCTGGGTACGCCTAGAATGCGAGGAGCCAAAGCTAGGACGTCTAGGAGGCGGCGCTTTGCAAGGTCTGGATCAATCTCTTTAGATGCAGCGTACTCAGAGATTTGCAGCCAGGTAGTTGGCTTTGTGGCGCCTTTGTAGATGTCAATGCTGACGGCGTAATCGGGCAGGTCAGCGTCGTATACACGGTAGCACGAGACGTCGTTTTTACGAGCCCACTTAGCTCGCTGCTTGGCCACCTTAGTAAGGCGTGCGGCAAACTGATCAGACGCTGGCACCAGTACGCTTACCGGCTGGTTGTTAACCATGACAGTGGGACCTGCAGGAACCGAGATAAGCTCGGAGTTGCTTGCAGGTGCAGTGGCATCAGCTTCGCCGCCACCTGCTTTCTCTGCGATCGCGGCAGGGTAGCAGCGCATGGTGGCAATGGAGTTGCCCACGTAGACAGAAAGTGTCTGCGATGGAGTTGCTCTGAGTACCGTATCAGTATTTGTATCGCTGGTAAGAAGCGTGCTTGCCTGTCCCGCAAAAAGTCCAAGCGTGGAGTAAGCGGAGCCCTGAAGTGTGGGCTCTTCTTTGGTCCACGAGAGATCGGCAACAATGCCCGTGAAGTGCTCTGCATGTTTTAGCAGTTCAGAAGCTGCCAAGAACTGTACGTCAGCCTTGAGACCGCCTGCACGAAGCGTATAAAGCACAGCCTCTTTGGCCTTTGGGCGAGGGTCCGCTGCATAGAGCGTGACCTGGCGCTCTTGGCCCTTCTCGGCACGTTCGTCGGCCTCGGCAAGCAAATCCTGCCAGGCATCGTCGTCGTGACCAGCCCAACCCGTCATGCCCCAGCGAGCGCGCAGAATGCCCGGCGCCACGTCCAGCGCCATGCCCGCTGCCTCCTGCGCAAGCGCGCCTGCTCCCGGGAACAGCAGCGCCGGCAGCGGCACATCTGGCGAGAAGAGCGATGCGCTCGCGGCAGTTTGCGCCTGCAGGTACAGAAGAGCAGCAGCGTAGTCCAGCCTGAGCGGCGCAAACTCACGTGCCGGCCCTCGACCGCCAGTCAAACTGCGCTTAAAGAGTGCCTCACCAGCAAGGTCAATGCCAACTGTGGCGCGGTTACGTGAGACGCGCACGACAATAGTTACGTCAGGTGCAAGCGTGTTGACCATAGGACGGCTTCCGCGCTTTGCTGCAAGTCGGTCTACAATAGCGTCTTTTGTTCTGACAGCAATGAAGTTGGTGTTTCTGAGCTGGTCATTTGTGCCGTGAGCGCTGACTGCAATGGTGGCATGCGGACCAATATGGTCTTCCCAAGCAATGTGGGAGAGGCCTTCGTAGAGAGCGTCTGAAGTTGCAGCGCCAACGCGATCAAGCACCAAAATGACGCGAGACGTGAGACGAGACCATAAACAGACGCGGTAAGCATCGGCAAGTGAGCCGTAAAACGCAACCTGTCCGCCAAGAGGACGCACCTTTTTGATGCGCAGGCCGTCAAGCTCCTGTGCAAGAAGCTTCTCAAAGCCTTTTGGACACGTTGCAAAGAACTCAAGTTCTTGAGACATCGGGACACCTTTCGCCCGTAGGAATTGAATACATACTAGTGCAACATTTTCCCATGTTTTTCTCGCCAAATGGTTGGGGAAAAGAAAATACATCAAGAACCCGTGGGTGCTCGGCCGCGCGCGTTCCCTTGAGTCGTCCCTCGGTCGTGCGTGGCTGTGAGCAGCGCGTCTGCAGCCCGCACCAACCTCCACTCACCGAAGAGCGGAAGTTCATACATAATGTCCCAAATCATCTGTTATTTTTCGCTTAAAATACGCATAGTATCTTTTACTAAGAAATAGAGAGCTGTTTGAGGTTTGGGAGTCCTTATGGATGCAAAAGTTATGGAAGCATTTGAGTCCTGGCGTGCAAACGTCACCGAAGAAGACCTGGTAGAAGAGCTCGGTGAGCTTGCTAAACCAGAAGCAGAAGATAAGCTCTACGACGCATTTTATCGTTCGCTTGCTTTTGGTACCGCGGGCCTTCGTGGCACCATTGGTGTTGGCACTAATCGCATGAACGTCTATGTTGTTGCTCAGGCAACCCAGGGTCTTGCGGATTACCTCAACGCTCACTATCAAAATCCTACCGTGGCTCTTGCAAGGGATTCTCGCCTCAAGGGTGAGGACTTCCAGAAGGTTGCAGCTGGTGTTTTGGCAGCTAATGGCATCCGCGTGTACGTTTATCCACGTATCGAGCCTGTCCCAACGCTCTCTTTTGCTGTCCGCTATCTCAAGACTTCCGCAGGTATCGTGCTTACCGCAAGCCACAACCCTGCGCCTTATAACGGCTATAAGGTATACAACGATAACGGTGGTCAGATTACGGATGAGGCAGCGGCTGAGATTTCTGCAAACATCGCACGCGTCAATCCTTTTGACGTCAAGCCTATGGACTTTGAAGAAGGCCTGGAGAAGGGTCTGATTGTTTGGACTCCAGAAGAGGTCCTGGACAACTTTATTGAGGCTATCAAGCGCGTTTCTATTCCAGGATTTAAGGCTGCCGACGGCTACAAGGTTGTGTATACGCCGCTTAACGGCACGGGTATGGAGTGCGTCACGCGCATCCTCAAGGAGATTGGCGTCAATGACGTTGACGTTGTTCCAGAGCAGGCAGAGCCAGACGGAAACTTCCCCACATGCTCCTATCCAAATCCAGAGTTCCGCGAGGCACTTGAGTTGGGCCTCAAGCTTGCTGACAAGGTAAAGCCAAATCTCCTGGTTGCAACTGACCCAGATGCCGACCGTATGGGTACTGCAATCCCACATAACGGCGATTACGTGCTGCTTTCCGGCAACGAGATGGGCGTCCTGCTTATGGACTGGCTCCTTACCATGGCTGAAGAGCGTGGCGAGAAACCCCAGGATAAGGTAGCTGTTTCCACCATCGTATCTTCTGCTATGCCCGACGTCTTGGCACGTGCGCGCGGCTTTGAGATGCGCCGCGTGCTCACGGGCTTCAAGTACATTGGCGACCAAATTGACCAGCTCAAGGATGCCGGTGAGGAGGATCGCTTCCTCATGGGCTTTGAGGAGTCCTACGGCTATCTTGTTGGTACACATGCTCGCGATAAGGACGCTATTGTCGCTACCATGCTCTGTGTTGAGATGGCTTCTTGGTACGCCGCTCGCAACATGGACCTCTACGAGGCAATGGATGCCCTGTACCAGCGCTATGGCTACTACCTCAATGGCGTTGTCAACGCTGCTTACCCAGGTGCCGAGGGCGCTGCAAAGATGGCTCAGATTATGAGCAGTCTTCGTAAGAATCCACTGGAAATGGTGGGCAATTACAAGGTTGTTGGTGTAACTGACTACGCTGAGTGCGCAGAAATGCCTCGCGTTTCGGGCCTTCAGAAAGAGGCTCCTCAGACGCTGCCAGCTTCTAACGTTATTGAGTACAGGCTTGAGGGAGATAACAAGGTTATCTTCCGTCCATCGGGCACTGAGCCTAAGGTCAAAGCCTACCTCTTTGCCAACGGTGCTACCCGCGAAGAGGCCGAGGCTCGCATTGCGGAGCTTAGCGAGGCTGCTCAGCAGGTGCTTTCATAATCTGCTTTTTCTAAAACGTCTTTCTCCGCACAATCTTTTGGCGAGAAACCCGTCCAGCCCAGCATTCACTTTTTGTGGATGCTGGGTTTTTACGTGTTCTCTATAAGGGCATCCAGCTGCACGAAAAAGTCCCGCACTCTTAAATGCGGGACTCAATTTACAGAATCTTATAGCATCAAGTAAGTGTCAAGCAGACACCAAATGAGTGGCCTTAGCAGCTACTCGGCAGCCTTTACCGTCACGGTGTACAGGGCATTTGCAGCGCTGGCAATAGTTTCTGCCGCCCATGGACGTGCGCTTACCTCAGGGGACAGAGGGTCGTGAACGTTTACGGTGCCGTCATCGTTCTTGCTGGTTACCAAAATCCAGTGATCGCCATCAGAGCTCAGCTTATTGCCCTTAACCTCAACAAGCAGGAAGGTTTCAGCATCTAGAAGCGTGGTGATATTGTCGGCAGAAATGTTATAGCTCTCAGCGGTAAGACCAAGGTTAGCTAAATTCTTCTCGAGAAATGATCTGTTCATTCCAGAGTCGGTGTCCGTTGCTTTAGCTGTTTCAACAGCGCCCGCAATATCTGCTGGAGTCCAGTTGTTCTTTCCGGTAAGGCCCATGTATGCCATAGAGAGTGCAGTGGGACCAGAGCCCTTGGTGGCAATTACAGAACCAGCATATGAGACGCCACCCCATCTGGAGTCCCAGGTATAAAGCTGAGGAGCTGTGCCTTTGGTGATTGAATCGTCGTAGGTCTTGGCTTTGCCGTCAGAATCGGGATAGTTTGCAACAAAATCAATAGCCTCGGGGTGGGCAAGTGCCAGCTCAATGAGGCTTTTATCGCTGTATTTATCAGCGTGTTCTGCAATCCACGCAAGATTTTTGTTCTGATCAAGCTTGGCTGCCAGGGCTTTAGTCAGCTCCTCTGAAGTTCCCACAGCAACACGAGAATCAACGGAGTTGGCCTCTACCTCTGGAGCAGATTCTTTAGCGCAACCGCGTACGCAGCTCGACACAATAAAGACCAGTAAAAGTGCTGCAATAACTGCTAGACCAATGACAATATAGGTTCTCATACGAGAATCAATGCGATGTAGTAGAGACTGTCTCTTAAAAAGAACTGCCTGCGAACCAAGGGTATTTCTCTTGCGACGTCTTGCCTGCCTATCAGAAAAACCGCCATCATGAGAAGGACGGCCATTTTGTGGAGGACGGCGACGCATTGCAGGATCTCCGTAGGAGCCTTGTCTTCTATCAGGTGAATCATTCAGGGGCATGGTGGCCTCCAAGCCGTAAAAATAGTTTCACTCATGATGAATCATACGGCGAGAAGTGTATAAATACTTTTAGAAAACGGTGAATGCAATATTCCGACCGACGAGCGGGTTATTTGCACCGTTTAGCGGTTTGGCATGCGCATAAGGGTTGATTAAGTATATTCTTTTATTCACTATCATTTGTTTTCAAAGTTAGCGAGTCGTATAAGGAAAGAAGGCGTCGTGAAGCATAGAAATGCTCGACAGGACGTGATTCGTGAGCTTGTTCGCAGCGAGTCCATCCGCACACAGCGCGATCTTGTTGACATGCTCAAAAATCGTGGCTTTGCCTGTACTCAAGCAACCGTTTCTCGTGATACTGCAGAAATGGATTTGCAAAAGCTTCCTGAGGGCGCCTATGTGCTTTCTGAAGATATGCATTTGCAGAAAATGCTCTCTGAGTTTGTGGTTGGGGCTACGGCAGCAGAGAATCTTATTGTGATTCGATGCCATCCGGGCACTGCGTCAGCCGTTGCGTTTGCTCTTGACGATGTTGAGCTTGACCACGTTGTTGGCACCGTTGCCGGCGACGATACCGTTTTGATGATTGTGGATAAGACTGAGCACGCTGCAGACGTGGTGCGCATCATTACGCAGCTTGGCAATGTAGAGAGCGTTCTATAAAACACAAATCTTTTGGCGAGAAACCCGTCAAAAGCACACCTCATTCAAAAAGAAAAAGGAGCCTGCTTAGTGCAGACTCCTTTTTGTTGTAGATAAATCAGAGGTTTATGGAGTTCCTGTTCCAGTTCCGGCGCCCGTTCCTGTTCCTGTTCCGGTGCCCGTTCCTGTTCCTGTTCCGGTGCCCGTACCAGTACCAGTACCAGTACCAGGAGTGGCTGGAGTGGTAGGAGTGGTAGGAGTAGTAGGA
>JABZHQ010000088.1:0-3627 GCA_015258765.1 Atopobium sp.
GAACCAGTTGAGATTAGTGCGTGGATTCTCCACTGTCTTGAGAGGTATCCCAAGGCAGTGCACGCTTTTGGACAAGTTCTACGAGCTTCATCAACACCAGTGACAATGCAGAAACCACCACGATTGCTGCAAACATCCTGTCGTACGCAAATGCTTTTCTGACGCGTGTCATATAGACGCCCAGTCCAGCGTCGCCTCCCAGCCACTCTGCAATTACTGCGCCAATTACGGCGTAAGTCACGCTCATTTTGAGTCCCGAGAAAAACTGTGGTGCAGCGGCGGCCAATTTGACGTGCCAGAAAATCTGCCAACGACTAGCTCCCATGGTGGTCATCAGATCAACCATATCGGGGTCAATCGATTTAAATGCCGAGTTCAGCGCCACGGTAATAGGGAAAAACGTTGAAATAGCCACAAGAACAATCTTGGGCAAGAGGCCATAGCCCAACCAAAGCACCAAAAGCGGCGCAATGGTCACAATAGGAATAGTTTGTGAGATAGTTACAAGTGGAGAAAGCAGCTTGTCCAGCGTTTTGAAGAAGTCCATAAGAACCGCAAGCGCAAAGCCAATAAAAACTCCAATGGCCAGGCCAACAAGGGATTCTAAAAGCGTAATTCCTGTATGCGTCATAAGAAGCTGGAAGTCTTTGACCAGCGCAAATACAACCTGAACCGGAGTTGGAACAAGATAATTTGGGATAATTCCTACAACAATGACAAGCTGCCAAAGCACAAGAAAAGAAGTAAGGGATATGGCTTGCAGTGTAAACTGAGAAAGTTTTTTCATATGCCCTCCTTCTTGTAGTGCGTAAGGACGGCATTGGCTCCCTACGCTGGCATTACCCAGATCAGGTTAATGGGTCGCAGCATACAGTGCTGCCTCTCAGCCGGGCCATTTCCCAGCTCCCCGTTTTTAATTATTATAGCGCGGACGCCTCGAACATCAAATAAATAGTTAAACAAACCCGAAACAGTGCACTTTAAAGTCCTATACCCCGAAGCCACGCGCTCCTAGCCTAACAGGACTAGCCCAAAAGGTCTTTAAGTCCCAGCTTATCCGCCTCAGTAATTTGACGTACGACCTTTGCGGGAGAACCAACAACAAGAGAATTGTCTGGAATATCTTTAGTAACCAGACTATTAGCACCAATAACGCAGTTATTGCCAATAGTTACACCGGGAAGCACCGTCACATTTCCACCAAACCAGCAGTTATCTCCTACCGTAATAGGTAGAGCTCGCTCATACCAAGCATTTCTCTCCTCGGCATCTAAAGGATGCTGAACGGTGTACGCCTTAAACTGAGGGCCCACAAAACTATGAGCACCAAAAGTAATAGGCGCACAGTCCATCAGATATGCACCGTGGTTGATAAAGCTGTGCGGGCCAATTTTGATGTTGAAGCCATAATCAACATTAAAAGGAGAAACTGCTGCGCTTCCCTCTCCCAATTCGCCGAGAAGTTCAGTCAAAATCTGACGACACTTTTCTTTATCGCTTGGGCTAGTCTGGTTAAACTCCCAGGCTAGATCCTTAGCACGCCAAAAAGCTGCGCTTTGTTCTGCATCAGCTTCACCGCCACACCACTCACCTGCACTCATACGCTCAAGCTTTGATTTCTTATTTTCTGAATTTGCGGTGGTTTGCTTTGGATCAATATCGTACATAGCCAACTCCTTGTGCTTCTTTATGTAACAACAAGAAGTGTAATAAAAGAAGAGCCCCTGACGAGGCTCTTCTCAGCTAGTTTAAAGTTCTTGTAACCAACTACATTGCATCAAAAACATTTACCCACTTAAGCAGGAACTCTGTTTCTTTTACACGACCGCGCGCAAGCTCTGCTGCAGCAATAATGCCAAGCCATTCGTTTACATACTGACGAGTGCAGCCCTGCTTGGTGCAATAAAGATTGATGTATTTCTCGGCAAGTTCCTCATCACCATGAAGAAGCAGGTGCAGGTAAGTTGTAGCGCAGTCCGCAGCGCCATTACCTTGTGTTGCATGGGCCCAGTCAAGAATTACAGGAGCGCCATCCTCGGCGAGAATAACGTTGGAAGGAACAAAGTCACCGTGACAAACCTTAGTGTGAGGTTTCATGCCATCAAGCTTAAGTAGAAGCTCATACCTTGTAGCCTCATCAAGAATGTCTGGAATGCTGTTAATCATTCGGGTGAGCTTGTCTTTTTGACGAGTAAGAAGCGGTGCCTTATGAGCGTGAATAGCCAGCTCAATATCGATAAACTTATTGAGATACTCGTCCTCTTTTTCTGGATGCTCTTCAATAAGCTGCCTAATTGTTTTACCTTCAACTTTTCTGGTTGAAACAGCCCAGCAATTACCAACCTTACTAATCTCTACAAGAGAAGGAACGTTGATGCCGGCCTGCTCAGCACGAGTAAGGTTTAAAGCCTCATTCATAATATCAGCAGAAGGTTTGCTTCCGCTGAACACCTTAACGACTGTGTCTCCGTTGTCATACACAACTTTGTTATTACGCTCGACAATTACCTTTTTATCAGCTTTGAGCTCCATAACAACCTCCAATAAGGTACTCATGCGGATACTCACTATACACCTAGTAGTATTGTCGTTCTTCTCTAACTTCTCCTGGCGAGAAGAACACTCTTATTGGTTAAACGGTTGGCAAATTCGGCGAACGTAAACATCCCCAGTTAAAACTAGAAATTGTCCTTCTAACAAAGATCCCCCACTTTCTATGAAAGTGGGGGATCTGCATACAAGGTGAATGTATGTTACTTACTGCTCTTTACGAGTGCGAGCATATGCTCCAACACCAACAAAGCCAGCACCAACTGTAGCAAACGCAACCATAGCTACAACACTTGCATCGCCTGTATCAGGCGTGCGGTGCTTACGCTTCTTACCAGGCTTCTCTGGAGTTGGAGTTGGGGTAACTGGAGTCTCGGTGTTGGTAATGGTAAAGCCATTAGCCATATCACCAGTAATCTCTGAAGTGTAACCCTCAATAGCATCCTCAGAAACGGTGTAAGCAATGACGTGATTATCTGCTGCGTAAAGATTTACACCAACAAATGAACCGGTCCAATTGTTTGCCTCAGAAAGGACAAGGGTCTGACCAGTGTCAACACCATCAGCAAGCAGGTGAACGGTTACAGAATCCTTCTTTGTACCATTCCAAACCTTGGTTACTGGAACATCGCGAGTTACAGGAGCATCGGCCTTATTGGTTAAGGTAGTAACGTTACCGTTAATCTCAGGAGTCTGAGCAGTCCAACCAGTTGGAGCAGACTCCTCAAAGGTCAAAGTTACATTGTCAGGAAGTCCGGTAAAGGTGTGCTCCCAGTTATTAGCTGCAGAAAGCTCAACGGAGTCAACACGATAGCCATCAGCAACAAGATAAACAGTGAGCTTCTCTGGAATAACTGCATCTGGATTTGCGGAAGTGTCCCAAACCTTCTTAACAGTTACATCCTGTGTGCCCTCTTCACCAGTAATAACGGTACCGTTAGAACCAATGCCACCACCACGCTGTGCAGTGTTGCCATAAATGAGCAGCTTAGCCTTATTCTGTGCAGCAGCAATTGACTCATGGCGTGGGTTGGATTCAAGCGCAAGCATATCGGTGTTGTTAACGATATTGCTTAC
>JABZHQ010000019.1:0-16409 GCA_015258765.1 Atopobium sp.
AGCTCAAACAGTCGGTTTGCCGTGAAGGAAACATCAAGTTTGAAACCATCTCCGCCCGCAGCAAGGACGTTTTCTGTATCTCCTACACAAATGAGGGCGCCCAGACGACCAGCGATAATCATGTCCAGTGCAACGCGGAGCGCTGTGCCAGGAGCAGTCATCTTCAGAGCGGTGGCAATACGGTCCTCGTTTTCTGTTGCGCTTGGATCAAGTTGCGTTGGCTCCATGGCTCTCCCTCAATTACTTGCAGCTTACAGGCTGCGTTTTGCGATCTGGTACGTTTACGGCTTCAATTTGTTTCAACATTTCAAGTATACGGTTTTGTTGCCGGCGCGTGTAGTGACGGTTTGGAGAAGACGGGTTTCTCGCCAAGAGCTTCTGCCAAGAGAACTGTCCATTTTAGCTGCGATACAAAAAGACCCGAGGCAGAACCTCGGGTCGGAGTGTCTTACTCGGCGGAGGACATCAGGTCGGACGAACCGCCTGCGCTACCCTGTGGCAGCGAGGATGGGCCCATGCTGACATCCATCTGATCAAGCTGCGCCATTGTCTCTTTCTTGCGAGGCTCAGGGATGACGCCCGTGGTCTTGGTGAACACAAGCTTCTTACCCTCAGCGTCAACATCAACAGCAACAATGTCGCCTGCGGTCCACTGGCCAGAGAGGAGCTCCTCAGACAGTGGGTCTTCAATCATCGACTGAATGGTGCGTCGCAGCGGACGAGCGCCGTAGACAGGGTCGGTTCCGTCTTTGGCAATCAAATCCTTTGCGGCCTCGGTGAGCTCAATGGACATACCATTGGCAATCAGGCGATCGCGCAGCTCAAGAACCATGAGGTCAACAATGCCACGAAGCTGCTCGGTAGAGAGCGACTTGAAGACAACAATCTCGTCCACACGGTTCAAGAACTCTGGGCGGAATCCACGCTTGAGCTCGGACATAACACGGCTGGTAATCTCTTTGTCGGAGAGTCCCTTTGAGCCTTCTGACGAGAAGCCCATGGTATTGGTACGGGCAATCTCGCGAGCACCAATATTGGATGTCATGATGACAACCGTGTTGGAGAAGTCCACGTGACGGCCTTGACCGTCAGTCAAGCGGCCCTCGTCCAGAATCTGCAACAAGATGTTGAAGACGTCTGGATGTGCCTTCTCAATCTCATCAAAGAGCAAGACAGAGTATGGACGACGGCGAACAGCCTTGGTGAGCTCGCCGCCTTCATCGTAGCCCACGTATCCTGGAGGAGCACCAACCAGCTTGGCTACGGTGTGACGCTCCATGTACTCGGACATGTCGTATGAAAGCAAGGCGTCTTCGGAGCCAAACAGGAACTCTGCCAGGGCTTTTGCAAGCTCAGTCTTACCTACGCCAGAAGGGCCAAGGAAGATGAAAGAGCCGCCAGGACGCTTAGGGTCTTTGAGAGGACTGCGGCTTCTGCGGATTGCCTTTGCAACCTTAACAACAGCCTCATCCTGACCAACAACGCGCTGGTGAAGGATGTCTTCTGTACGAAGCAGCCTTGAAGCCTCAGTCTCGGTGAGGTTAGAGACAGGAACGCCGGTGATACCAGAGACAACCTTTGCAATGTCGTCCTCGTCAACGGTAACAATGTTCTTGTCCAGCTGCTCGCGCCACTCAGTTTCTAGGCGATCCCTCTCTGCTACCAAGGATTTCTCCTGGTCACGCAGACGAGCTGCCTGCTCAAACTCCTGAGCGCTTGCTGCCTCGGATTTCTGGGTACGAACGCGGAGAAGATCTGCGTCTACCTGGGCAATCTCTGGTGGAAGACTCATCTTGTGGATGCGCGCACGAGCACCAGCCTCATCAAGGACATCAATTGCCTTATCTGGCAGGAAGCGGTCCTGGATGTAGCGGCTAGAAAGCGCAACAGCAGCCTTGATGGCAGCCTCGGTGTAGTGGACATGGTGGTGCTTCTCGTAGCGGTCCTGAAGACCGTGGATGATAGAAATGGTGTCGTCGTTGTTTGGCTCGCCGATGTTGACAGGCTGGAAACGCCTCTCAAATGCAGCGTCCTTCTCGACATGTTTACGATACTCTTCTGCCGTAGTTGCACCGATGACCTGGATTTCTCCACGAGACAGCGGTGGCTTCAAGATGGATGCGGCATCGATGGAGCCTTCTGCGGAACCTGCACCAATGACGGTGTGAATCTCATCAATGAAGAGGATGTCATTCTTGGATTTCTCCAGCTCAGCAACAACTTTCTTCATGCGGTCCTCAAACTCACCGCGATACTTGGATCCTGCTACCAGGCTTGCCAGGTCAAGTGTCCAAACCTGCTTTCCGCGCAGAATGTCAGGGACGTTGCCGGATGCAATGAGCTGAGCTAAACCCTCAACAATGGCGGTCTTACCAACGCCGGGATCGCCCAGGATAAGTGGGTTGTTTTTCTGACGGCGGGCAAGAACTTGCATGACACGCTCAATCTCGCGGTCACGGCCGATGACAGGGTCAAGCTTTTTATCTGCGGCAAGCTTAGTAAGGTTGCGGCCAAACTGCTCCAACATGGAAGCGTCGTCATTTGCGTTAGGGCGCATCTGACCAGCGCCAACAGGCATGCCAAAGATACCACCCTCAATACGAGGCTCTGCCATACGAGGACCAGCAGGTGCATCTTCTGGAGTCTGGGCAACCAGCTCATCAACGGCGTTTCTTACGGCATCGCCCGAGACACCCATAGTACGCAGGGCATCCATAGCACGACCGTTACCCTCAGACACAATACCCAAGAGCAGATGTTCTGTTGCAATATAACTTTGACCGTGGGTCATGGTTTCTCTGTACGCGTCCTCTAGCACGCGTTTTGCGCGAGGAGTAAACGGAATGTGGCCGCCAGGAATAGGGTCTCCTGCGCCCGTGGTGAGCTCTTTTACCGTTGCTAGGGCCTCATCATACGAGACCTCCAGCTTAGCCAGAGCCTGAGCAGCAATGCCCTCCCCCTCTTTGATGAGAGCAAGTAGCAGGTGCTCGGTACCGACATACATCTGGCCAAGACCGCGAGCCTCGTCCTGAGCCAAGCTCATGACTTTACGCGCTCTGTCAGTGAATTTATCAAACATGTGCTGAAACCTCTCAAAACTCTCTATATATTTCTGATTTATACCCAACAGAAAGCTCTGCAAACATACGACTCGCGTTGGATTTTTCTCCTCCGTACGAACCACACAAACGCCTCCTGGCGAGAAACCCGCATCGTCGTAAACTCCGCGGCACACTGCCGCACACAAAAAGCCCGGTACCTGCAACGAGCGGATACCGGGCCGATGTGTTTATGTACTGCGTGGGGCAGCTAAGCTTCCAAGCTCTTAGCGCTTCTCGGGCTTGAGCTGTGGGAAGAGAAGGACGTCGCGGATAGAAGGTTGATCGCAGAAAAGCATCATCATGCGGTCGATGCCGTAGCCGATGCCGCCCGCTGGTGGCATACCGTACTCAAGTGCGCGGATGAAGTCATAATCGTACTCCATGGCCTCTTCGTCGCCCTGGCGCTTGGCCTCCATCTGGGCGGCAAAGCGCTCCTCCTGGTCAACGGGGTCGTTAAGCTCGGAGTATGCGTTTGCGTACTCTGCACCGCAGATAATGAGCTCAAAGCGGTCGGTCAGGCGAGGATCGTCTGCTTTACGCTTGGTAAGCGGAGAAACCTCTGCAGGATAATCGCAGACAAAGGTTGGATTTACGATGCTCTTCTCGCCAAGCTCGTCGTAGATCTCAAACAGAAGCTTGCCTGCCTGCCACTCTGGGTTCCACTCAATCTCGTAGCGGTCCAGGACTGCACGGAGTTTCTCGACAGGGGTGTCAATGGAGAGCTCCTCGCCGGTGACCTCGGACGCAATCTCTGCCAGGGATGCGACGCGCCAGTTGCCGGAGAGGTCAACTTCGGTGCCCTGGTAGGTGATGACCTCGTGGCCCTCCTCACAGCCACAGGCCTTGCGGGCAATCTCCTGGAAGAGGTTCTGGGACAGCTCACGCATGCCGGCCAGGTCAGAGTAGGCGGCGTATGCCTCCATGGAAGTGAACTCTGGATTGTGCGTGAGGTCGGTGCCCTCGTTTCTGAACTGGCGACCAAGCTCGTAGACGCGCTCAAGTCCGCCGACAAGCAGGCGCTTCAGCGGAAGCTCGGTTGCAATGCGCAGGTAGTTCTCGGTGTTCAGAGCGTTGTAGTGCGTGATGAACGGCTTTGCGTTTGCGCCGCCAAGGATCTCCTGAAGAACAGGGGTCTCAACCTCCATGTAGCCGTCCGCCTCCATGAACTGGCGGATGATGGAGATGATCTGTGAGCGCTTGCGGAATACGTCGCGGACCTCGGGGTTCATGATGAGGTCAACGTAGCGCTGACGATAACGGACCTCGCGGTCGGTGAGGCCGTGGAACTTCTCTGGCAGAGGACGCAGCGACTTGGAGAGGACCTCCAGCGAGGTGACTGCCAGGGAAAGCTGGCCGCGGCGCGTACGCATGATAGCGCCGGTTGCGCCGATGATATCGCCAAGGTCGAGAAGACCCAGGAGCTCCCAGTTCTTCTCGTCAAGGTTGTTGATACGACAGAAGAGCTGAATCTGGCCGGTATAGTCTTCTACCACGACAAACGCGATCTTGCCCTGGTTGCGGATGGCGCGGACGCGGCCGGCCACGGAATAGACTTCCTCACCAGTCTGGCCGTCCTCGAGGTCAGCGTAGCGCTCCTCCAGCTCAGCGACGTGAGCGGTGACGGTGGACTTGATTGGGTATGGGTCAATGCCGGCGTCAAGCAGTGCCTGACGGCGAGCTTTGCGCTGGGCGCGCTCGTCGTTGATGGAAGCCTCTGGGGTGGCCTCGGTTGCGTCGATGTTCTCGGCGGCGGTTGCGTCAGCGGCGGCGGTTGCGTCAGCAGCAGTTGCGTCAGTGGCGGCCGAGCTACCAGCGATGTTGTTCTCTACTTCGGACATGTATCCTCCACGTAAAAACGCCCCGCGCCAGACGGACACGGGGCGACCAAATATCTTTTGTGCCAGTCTAGCGAGTAATAGAGGTAATGGTGTACTTCTTCACCTTGCCGTTTGGCGTGGTGAACTCAACCTCGTCGCCCTTCTTGTGACCAATAAGAGCCTCACCAGCTGGGGACTCGTTAGAGATCTTGTGCTCAAGGGAGTTAGTCTCAGTAGTACCAACAATTACATACTTAGTTGTCTTGCCTTTTGCATCAGCAAGCTCGACGGTTGTGCCGATTGCAACGGTGACGTTGCGCTTGCTGCCGCCCTCGACAACCTTTGCGACAGAGAGAATCTGACGAATCTCGTTGATGCGAGACTCGTTATGAGACTGCTCTTCTTTTGCAGCGTCATACTCGGAGTTCTCAGAAAGGTCGCCAAAACCGCGAGCCTCTTTGATGCGCTCAACAATCTCGTCGTGTTTCTCGCCCTCACGATAAGCCAGCTCATCGACAAGCTTCTGACGGCCTTCTGGGGTAAGTACAATCTCTTTAGTAGTGTCCATCGTGTTCTTTCTGTTGATGGGTCAGTCGGTCTATACGTGTGAGATGGGGTTACTCAGCCTTTTTGGACTCTTCGTCCTCAACGAGCTCAGCCTCTGGCTCCTTGGCTTCTTCCTTGGTCTCAGACTCCATGCCCTCACGAACGCTCTTGACGGTCTCGCCGACAGCCTTGCCGAGCTTTGGAAGGTTCTTAGGTCCAAAGAGAACCATGACGATAACAACAATAATCAGAAGCTCAGGAATACCAAGTCCTAAAATCATATAAACCCCCAGAAAATCTTTTCCTGTAAAAGCGTTCAGAAAAAACGCCGTATCGGCTAGTATAACCGAGGGAAACCTTACTAACAAGGAATTAACATGGTCTTACATGATTTTTGGACATTTTTTATCTGGTCGACCGTAGCGGGGCTTGCCATTATTGGCATTTACCAGCTATTTCTGTTAATTCTGCGTGCTCGAGGCGTTTTTGTGACGCGTACCAAATTTGGCCTCACGATGATCTTTGACTCCGAGGACGCCGACGGTACGCCCATTAGGCTGCTCAACGTTAATGGCACCTTCCAGTCTGTGAGCTACATTGCACCTGAGCTGCGCTTTGAGCTCTGTGTTCACTATCACCGCATGATGGCGAAGGTTATTCAGCAGGTATCCGCTCGGGGTCACGTTGTAGTTATGGGAGGCGGAGGTTTCTCGCTGCCAAAACACCTGGCTACGCACATGAGCGGCGGCGTTATTGACGCGATTGAGATTGATCCAAAGATTGTCTCGCTTGCGCGCGAGCATTTCTTTTTGGACGAAGCGCTGGCTGCGGCTTCAAGTGACCTGCGCGTTATCGAAGATGATGCGTGGAAGGTTCTACAGAACGCAGAAGCTGGCAGTATAGATGTGCTGGTAAACGAGGTATTTGCCGGCAGAAAATCGCTTGGACCTCTGGGAACAGCGGCTGGCGCGCAAGTGGTTAAAGAAAAACTTGCAGATGGCGGAGTATATCTGGCTGATGTTCGCTGTCCGCTCGAAGGCCGTGGATCTGCGCTACTTCCCCAGGTGGCAAACGTCTTTGCGCAGGAGTTTGCACACGTCGCGTATGTGCCCGAGTGGCCCGATACTCCCAAAACACCAGGTAACAACCTCTTAATTGTAACCGACGCGGATATTGCGCTTCCTGAAGGTGCTGTTGTAATGAAATAATGTCGACTGAGGGCCGACCACTATCCAATTGACCGAGCAACATCCAATCACCCAAGAAAATTGCATATTCCATCTTGTTTATGCGGATTTTTGTATCAATAATTTGACTCACCAAAATTCGACCCCTCTTTTGGGTAAAAAATCCGTTTAGTTGGAGGTCAAATCGCAATCACGAAAATTCCTAACTTACGTTTGCGCAGGTGGCAAAAAGTGTCCAGATTTTGCTATTTTTATCCGTAACAAAACCGCAGGTAAATGGCTTGCATAAAAACCAGTCGCTACTGCATATTCCAACTAAACGCATTTTTTACCACTTGCATGACAAGCGCTCAGCAAAACCGCAGTTGGTATTAATTCTGTCTTACATTTCTCCGTTAAAACGATTCTTTCAAAAGAATTTGAAAACACGACCTTGGGATTTGAAAACATCACCTTGTCAGTTTAACCAAATTTATATATGCACTGGTGAACATATATGTTTAGCAAGAAAATTTTTCCAAAAAAGAAGGAGATTTCTTCTAATTCTCGTAAATACGTAACAGAATATGGGTATTGTTATCGCAGATAGAAAACATATTCTATCTGTGCCAAGTACGGCGACTATTAAAGCTGATGCACTAAGGAGGCATCATGAAGACGGGTTTTGAACTACTGAATGATCCATTTTTGAACAAGGGAACCGCTTTTACGCAGGAGGAGCGTCAGAAGTATGACTTAGTAGGACTTCTACCTCCAAATATCCAGACCATCGAGGAGCAAGCTGAACAGGCATACGTGCTTTTCCAGCAGTATCCTGACCTCGAGACAAAGCGTCACTATCTCATGAGGCTTTTCTCCGAGAACCGCACGCTGTTCTACAACCTGTTCTCCAAGCATGTTGAAGAGTTCATGCCTATCGTCTACGACCCAACTATTGCTCCAGATATTGAGCAGTACTCCCAGCGCTATGTCGATCCGCAGTATGCATGCTTCCTGTCAGTCGATCGTCCTGAAGACCTTGAAACCTCGCTGAAGAACGCAGCCGCAGGTAGAGACATCGACCTGATTGTCGTCACCGATGCAGAGGCAATTCTGGGCATCGGCGACTGGGGCACCAACGGTGTCGAGATTTCCGTTGGCAAGCTCATGGTTTACACCGCCGCAGCTGGTGTTGACCCTAATCGCATCATGCCTGTTGTCATTGATGCTGGCACCAATCGCCAGGAACTTCTCGATGACCCACTATACCTGGGCGAACGTCACAAGCGCGTTGATGAAGACCGCTATAACGCATTCATTGACAACTTTGTAACCACCGTCGAGAAGCTCTTCCCTAACCTCTACCTGCACTTCGAGGACTTCGGCCGCTCGCACGCTGCAGCAATCCTGGACCGCTACAAGAACACCTACCCTGTCTTCAACGACGACGTCGAGGGCACTGGTATTGTTACCCTTGCAGGCATCCTCGGTGGCCTCAATATTTCTGGCGAGAAGCTCGTCGACCAGGTATATCTCTGCTTTGGCGCAGGAACTGCTGGTTGCGGCATCGCTGATCGTGTGCTGCAGGAATTTGTGGACCAGGGAATGGATCGCGAAGAGGCTCGAAAGCGCTTCTACCTGGTAGATCGTCAGGGCTTGCTCTTCGACGATATGGACAACCTCACTCCACAGCAGAAGCCATTTGCTCGCAAGCGTTCTGAGTTCGCAAACGCTGATGAGCTCACCAACCTCGCAGCCGTTGTAAAGACGGTCCACCCAACAATCATGGTTGGAACCTCTACCGTTTATGGAGCGTTCACTGAAGAGATTATTCGCGAAATGGCAGCTCATTGCGAGCGCCCCATGGTCTTCCCTCTGTCCAACCCAACTAAGCTTGCGGAGGCAACCGCCCAGGACCTGCTGACTTGGACCGATGGTCGCGCGCTTGTAGCCTGCGGAGTCCCTTCAGACGACGTCGAGCTCAACGGTGTAACCTACCAGATTGGTCAGGCTAACAACGCCTTAATTTACCCAGGCCTTGGACTTGGTGCACTTGCATCAAAGGCTCGCCTACTCACAGACCAGATGATTTCCCTGGCAGCTCATTCGCTTGGTGGAATCGTCGACACCACAAAGCCCGGTGCGGCAATTCTTCCTCCAGTCTCCAAGATTACCGAGTTCTCCGAGCGTATTGCTGTTGGCGTTGCAGGGGAGGCAATTAGGCAGGGTCTGAACCGCGAGCCAATTGCCGATGCAAAAGAGGCAGTCGATGCCCTTAAGTGGTTCCCTGCCTACAAGGAGTTAGAGGCATAGTATGTCTGTCTTTTTGACATCGCTACAAAATGTATTGCCCATCATTTTGATCATTGTGCTGGGTTATGTACTGAGGAAGATTAACTGGCTCAACGAGACATTCGCTGGTCAAGCATCTAAGCTCATCATGAATGTGGCGCTTCCTTCCTCTATTTTTGTAGCGGTACTAAAAAACTTGTCTCTCAATCAGCTGCTCCAGCTTGGTCCCTCGGTGCTTATCGCAGCGATTAGCTTTACTTTGTCTTATGTCGTAGGATTTTTGGTTATCAACGTTTTCCGCGTCCAACCAGGTCGCCGAGGCTTGATGCTCAATACCTTTGCAAATGCCAACACCATCTTCATTGGTATGCCGCTTAATCTTGCGCTCTTTGGCGAGCATGCCGTACCGTACTTCTTGGTGTACTACATCATGAACACTATTTCTACCTGGGCAATTGGAATCTTCTTCATTTACGGTGATCCAATGCCAACAGAAAATGATGGCGAGAAAAACAACGCAGCTGAGCACAAATTCAATATCAGTAAGTTGTTACCACCACCATTGCTTGGTTTCTTAGTAGCCCTCGTTTTTCTCGTGTTCAACATCCCTGTTCCAGCAGTTGTAAACACTGGTCTTACGTATTTAGGCAACCTAGTAACGCCACTTTCTCTGATTTATATTGGCATTATTTTGCAGGAAACGGGACTCTCGAGCATTCGAATTGACCGCGACACGGCAATTACGCTTATTGGTAAATTTGTTATTGCCCCGCTTATTATGGTTGGCGTAATCATGGCGTTTACCGGCGTGTTTGGTACACAGAACGTACTTGAAACTAGAACGTTTATCATCCAGGCCGCAGTTCCAGCGCTAACCGTTCTGCCAATTCTGGCAAACGAGGGTAAGGCTGACGTCAAATTTGCAACTAACGTTGTTGCAACTTCAACGGTGCTCTTTGCGATTGTCATTCCTATCGTAATGACCATCATTGGCTAATTCATGTTATCAACCAGCACTTTTACGCACAACAAAGCCTCTTCTCAACGGCGAGAAGAGGCTTTTTTCTTGTGAGTTTTGCGACAATCATTTTACGGGCCTGCCGAGGTTCCACTGCCCCAGCAGCATCTAGTCCAACAGCACACCTTCGACCGCGGGGGCGGAGCCGTCGAGGACGTTGCACTTTTGGATCTGGTGGACAAACCAAGTGCGAAATGCCTTTTGGTCAACGCCAACGCATACAGTTGCATTGGGTTTCTCGCCAAGGTATCCAGCCAGGTCAACGACGGTGCAGCCAGTGGTTAAGCCTCCAGAGCACTCAACGTCCACAAACACGTCTTTGGTCTCAAACATCTGAGGTGCCAGCAGGTAGGCCACGGCCGTTGGATCATACATGCTGAAGCCCTCCTCCTGGTAATGAACGCGGTAGTTGAGCAGCAGCTTGACCAGCATGTCTCCACTCTTGCCGGAGTTCTGGATGTTCTTGATGTCTTCGGGCATCACGCGAGCAGCGTCGCCCACCTCAAGGCCAACCATGGCCACGTGCACGCCGGATGCAAAGACAATCTTTGCCGCCTCGGGGTCAACGCCCACATTGAACTCGGACATGACGCCAAGGTTTCCGCGGGTCAGAGCGCCGCCCATCATGACAATGCGGTCGATATGCTCCTTGACCTGTGGGTATGCTTTCAGCAGCAGCGCAATATTGGTCAGAGGTCCAAGCGTCACCAGCGTGGTTTTCTCACCAGCCGAAGCGCCTTCCATAATGACGCGACGCTGTGCCTCAAGTGCAGTTTCTTCAAGAAGACAGTCCGGCTGAATGCCGTCAAATTCGTAGCCCCTCATGCCCGAAGCGCCGTGGACGTCACTTGCGTCCATCGGTTTTCTAAGCAGCGGCTCGGCAGCGCCGCGCGCGACAGGCACGTGCTGATTCCAGAATTTGAGCAGCTTGAGAGCGTTATTGGTGACGTTCTCGATGCCAACATTTCCGCTAACGGTAGTAATAAGCTTGATATCCAGCGCCTTTGCGGCCAAGGCAAATCCCAGCGCAATGGCGTCGTCAATGCCGGGATCCGTGTCAATGATGACGCGCGTCTTAGTTGAAAGCGTTGTCATAAGTCTCCTTTGTGCGTTTGAACTGCGTTTGAACTGCGTATACGTTACGTTTGAACTGCGTATAGACTGCGTTTGGACTTGGTTGGAGCCGTTTTCTACGTGTAAGCTGCAAATTATGGAGCAACAATCACTGCAATTTTAGCCTAAAACTCAACTACCTGCTGATACGTTGGAATTGATTGCTGGGCGCCAACCTTAATGGTGGCAAGCGCTGCGGCCTTTGCAGCCACATCAAGTGCCTGCTTGATATCGTGCCCTTCTAGCTGCCCCGATGCCTGAAACGCAGCAAGCGTACCCATAAACGTGTCACCCGCGCAGGTAGTGTCCACGGTGTCCACGCGGTAACATTTCTGCTGGTACACGCCGTGCGAGTCGGCAGCAATGGAACCCTTGGAACCAAGCGTCAACACTGCAGTTGCCACGCCACTTGCAAGCACCTTCTGCACTGCAGCCTCAGGATCTGCCAGCGGGCTGATCTTGCCCTCGCCAAACAAGTCTGCAAACTCAATCTCGTTCAGGCAAAGCACGTCCACGCTGGCGAGAAGACCGGTGGTCATGGTAGCCGATGGCGATGGGTTCACCATCGTATAGAGTCCCAGCTCATGTGCATATCTGATGAGCTCAAACGTGGTCGACAACTCGCACTCGAACTGCGTCAAGAACACGTCACCTGGCTTTGCAATGCGATCGAGCACTGCTTTTACGTCGTCGGCTGTACGTGCGTGATTAGCTCCGTGGTCCAAAATGATACGGTTATCGCCGCCAACGCGCACGATCACAGCAACACCAGTGGAGACTCCAGACAGCTCATCTACCTGCTCTGCATTGACTCCGTAGCCAATAAGCGACTGCTTAAGATCTTGTCCGAACGAGTCAGCGCCAACAGCGCCAATCATGTGGACATCTGCGCCCATTTGAGCTGCGGCGACTGCTTGATTGGCACCCTTTCCACCTGGGCTGGTAACAAGGTTTTTGCCACCAATAGTCTCACCCTGCTGGGGCATCTTGTCTGCCTCGATAGAGATATCCATGTTCAGGCTTCCAAATACAATCACTTTGCCCATGTGAGGTCCCTTCTTTGCAAGAGTACCGTGCTCGGCGTTGCTGCTCAACGTTGCCGGTCAATAGTTCGGTTCGGCACTCACCGCGATGTGCAACGCTCTTCTCGACGTTGCAGCCCGACGTTCTTCTCGACAGTATGTATTAAATAAATGTCCTGTTTATAGGGTATATAGTAATTACTTGACCAATCTCGTCAACCCAACTACTCTTAGAGTGCTTGAGTGGACGGACGTTCATTTTTTAAGTGACGTTGCTCTTGCAAAACGCCTAATTTTAAGGAGGTGCTTTATATGCCTGGTCAAAGTAGCGGCTTACGTATGACAGCCGACGATGATTCTGTTCATGTGCGTATGAGATATAAAGAAACCTCCCATAAAAAGTTTTAGATTTGATTTCAACTGAATTGAAACTGAAAGAACTCTTATTGACTTATATATTTACAGATTTACCTGCTCGTTTGTAATTATTTTGATTCTGTAGATATATGAACCTATGCCCCGGTTTCAGACCATTTGGTTTCAAATCTCGCACATAACAGAACGCTTTCAGCTTGTGTCATACACCAACCAGTTAGTCATTCGTTCCCGCTAATCATCGGAGGTGCACATGGCAATCATGAAGCGCACAACCCAACCAAAGACAACTCAGACCACCTCGGGAGAGCTTGGGCAGTCCTTGACCTTTGCCGCAACTCACTCGGTGAAGAGCGTCTGTAGAAAATTCCACACCACTCCGGACGGCCTTGCCCTTGACATTGCACAGGCAAAATACGACCTCGATGGGCCAAACGTCATTACCAGCGCCGCCGAAGAGCCCTTTATCATCCGCTTGCTCAAAAGCTTTGCAAGCCCTTTCACCTTCATTTTGATTGCCCTCGCAGGTATTTCTTACGTCACTAACGTTGCCCTTGCCGCAGATGGCGAGAAGGACCCGTCAACCGTCGTCATCATTACCGCAATGGTACTTATCTCCGGCATCATTGACTTTATCCAGAGTTCAAAGGGAGCTTCAGCTGCAGCCGCACTCTCAAAAATGGTAACCTCCACCACAAGAGTTATCCGCCGTCCTATCGACTTTGATGACACGGGTACTGAGCAGGGCTTAAACCAGAACTCCGACCAAGAGTTCATCCAAGACCCAGACGCCAGCGCAGATGACCTCGCGGACTTCGAGGAAGACGCCGCTTATGAAGACACCGCCGACGAGACCGAAGCTCCTGAAGAGCCCAAGCTTGCTTCTGCTCTGGGAGAAGAGATCCCCTTTGAACAGGTAGTCGTTGGCGATATCATCCGCCTTGCCTCGGGAGACATGATTCCTGCAGACTGCCGCGTTCTGGACGCCAAGGATCTCTTTGTCAACGAGACCGCGCTCACCGGAGAATCAGAGTCCGTCGAGAAAACTGCTGGTGTAGTGCACGCTCGCCGTCGCGCGGATGGTACACGCTATCCCCTCTCGCTCTCTGAGTGCACAAACCTGCTGTTTGCCGGTACTACCGTTCAGTCGGGAAGTGCAACGGTAGTGGTAATTACAACAGGTAATAAAACCTACGTAGGCACTATGTCCGAGCTGCTTCAGCAGCCTTCTGGCGAGACCAGCTTTGACGAGGGTCTTAAATCCGTCTCTAAAGTGCTTGTCTCGTTCATGCTAATCATGTGCCCTATTGTGTTCTTTGCAAACGGTTTCCTTAAGTGTGACTGGTTTGACGCGCTGCTCTTCAGCGTTTCCGTTGCCGTTGGCATTACCCCTCAGATGTTGCCTGTTATTGTAACCACTTGCCTTTCTCGCGGTGGAACACAGATGGCCAAGCAGGACGTTATTGTCAAGAATCCGGCGGCAATCCAGAACCTAGGCGCTATGGACATCCTGTGCACCGACAAGACCGGCACCATCACCGCAGACGAGGTTGTGCTTGAGCGCCACCTCAACATTCTGGGCGAAGAGGATCCTCGCGTGCTCCGCCATGCGTACCTGAACAGCTATTTCCAGACGGGCCTTCGAAACCTCATCGACAAGGCAATTATCAAGACTTCAAACGATGAGCTGCCCACTAACCTGCTGAGCATTGAGTACGAAAAAATCGACGAGGTCCCATTTGACTTTGAGCGTCGACGCATGAGCGTTGTAGTGAGAAATACAAAAACTAACAAAACGCATATGATCACCAAGGGCGCCGTCGAGGAAGTTCTGAACGCATGTTCCTTTGTTGACCTGGACTCTGAAATCAAACCGCTGACTCCCGCTCAACGTAAGAACGTTATGGACCGCGTCTACCAGCTCAATCAGGAAGGCATGCGCGTAGTTGGCGTTGCTCAGAAAAGTGATCCTCGTGGCGTCGGCGAGTTTGGTGTAGACGATGAGCGCGATATGGTGCTCATTGGCTACCTGGCCTTTTTGGACCCACCAAAAGAAAGCGCTCGCGAAGCAATTGCCAAACTCAACCAGAGAGGCGTGCAGGTCAAGGTACTTACCGGCGATAACGAAGGCGTCGCAGCTGCCGTCTGCAAGAAGGTGGGTATCCACGTTGACGAGCTCTTGCTTGGTAGCGACGTAGAGAACCTTAACGATGAGCAGCTCAAAGAGCGTGTCGAGAAGACCCAGCTCTTTGCAAAGCTTTCCCCTATGCAAAAGGCTCGTGTTGTCTCTGCACTCAGGTCCAACAACCACGTGGTCGGCTTCATGGGCGACGGCATCAACGACGCTGCTGCAATGCGCTCCTCCGACGTAGGAATCTCTGTTGACACCGCTGTTGACGTGGCAAAAGAGTCCGCTGACATCATTTTGCTGCAGAAGGATCTGCTGGTACTTGAGCACGGTGTTGAAGAGGGTCGCAGAACCTACGGCAACACCATCAAGTACATCAAGGCAACCGCAAGCTCCAATTTTGGTAACGTGCTATCCGTTTTGGTGGCCAGCTTCTTCCTGCCATTCTTGCCAATGAGCGCGCTTCAGCTGCTCCTCTTGGGTCTTGCATATACCGTTACCTGCATTGCGATTCCTTGGGACAACGTTGACGATTCGTTCCTTTCTAGCCCTCGCTCTTGGGACGCTCATTCGATTACAAACTTTATGCTTTGGATTGGACCTGTCAGTTCAATCTTTGATGTGCTGACCTTTGCCCTCATGTTCTTTATAGTCTCTCCCGCACTTGCCGGAGGAACCTGGGCAGAACTTACCGCAGCCGGAAATACCGCAGCTCAGGCACTCTTTATTCTGTCTTTCCAAACAGGTTGGTTCATCGAATCCATGTGGACCCAGACCTTTGTTCTCCACGCGCTCAGAACTAACAAGATTCCGTTTATTCAGAGCATGCCATCGGCATCGCTGCTTGCTCTAACCACCGCGGGAATCATTGTGGTCAGTACTCTTCCGTATCTGTCGGTGTTCGCCCAGCCCTTGAGTCTTGTTGCGCTACCTTTATCATTCTTTGGATGGCTAACTGCACTCATGAGCGGGTATATGGTTCTTATCACCATAATTAAGAGCCTCTACGTCAAGCGATTTGGCTCGCTGCTTTAACCTTGCTCTAGGAAGGACCACGATGGACGTAAAAGAAGCTATGGACCAGCGCATATCTCTGCGCGCGTACGACCAAAAGCCTATTGAGCAAGAGAAACTTTCTCAGCTCCAGGAAGCCATTGACGTCGCAAATGCCCAGATGGCAGAGGTAGCGCCTGATCACCCCGCAATCCTTACCATCGAGGGTCCTCACCTCGAGGACGGCACCTCCGTTCACATGAAGAACAGGTCTATTGTCGGCCCCATTTACCACTACGTAGCAGGTTATTGTGAAGACGCAATTGCCCGTGAACTCATCGGCTACTATGGCGAGAAGATCGTTCTTCTCGCCACCCAGCTGGGCATTGGTTCATGCTGGATTGCCGAGACCATGGACTGGAAGACCCTGGCTCGCGACGAGTACAACGGCCTTAAGCTGGGCATTATTATTTCTATCGGATACGCTCCGGAGAAAATTCCACTCAAGCAGGAGGGCATTCGTACCGCAATTCGCCTGCGTACCAAAAAGCCCGCGCAGATTATGACGGCAAACGGTACTCCAACTGAGCCGGAGCAGATGCCCGAGTGGTTCAACCGCGGCATTGATGCGGTTTTGGCATGCCCAACCGCCATCAACAAGCTGCCAGTTGTATTTGACCTGACAGATGGCGTGGTAAGCGCATCTATGCCTAACCAGCGCCACCTCATCCAAGACTATGACCTGGGTATCTCCAAGCTGCACTTTGAGCTTGCTGCCGACCTCAAGGGTACGTGGGAGCTTGGACAGCCTGGTCGCTTTATCGTTTCTGAGTAGTAA
>JABZHQ010000089.1:0-3604 GCA_015258765.1 Atopobium sp.
TAAAAGAATCGGTGGATTCTGCCTAATTTCTACAAAGAATCTGTGTCCCAAACACAGATTCTTTGTACTTTTCAGGCAGACTTTAAAGCGTGCCTAAGGTTACCCTTCCATGAGCGCTCTCATGGAACCTGATTTTCTCGCTAAGTCTGAACGATTTGCCGGAAAAGTGCACCATATCTGAGTGGTTTTGCCGGTTTCTCTCATCATGTCTGAGTAAATTTACTCAGACATGATGCAGTTTTCAGGCTCAAAGGAACCTTCGCCAAGCTATACGCAAAGAGCTCGGCCTGTCGAGAAGACCGAGCTCTTGCGAGTCGCACCTGACCAGCGCCTCCGACCTGCGTGTCTGCCGTGCGTCCGAGCGATCGCGATCTGACGGTCGCGCTTACTTTTTCTTCAGAGCGTTCAGGATGCTGATGATGATGTGGTAGAGGAGCGCGGAAACAGGCCAGATAATCCAGGAACTTTTCCAGTCCTTGGTGATGAAGCTATAGCCCACGTACAGCAAGGTAATGGTGCCAAAATACGCCCTGGCAATTGGCCTGTACTTCAATGCTGCGGATTTGGAGTCTCTCTTGTTGCTTTTCTCGTCGTGAGAGAAATCGCCTTCCTGGAGAAGAACCCTATAGCCATCTCTGATGATTCCCGAGTAAACCAGCAGGTAAACGCCAAGAGAAACCAGAATTGCTGCCACGAAGAAGCCAAGGGCAAAGATGAGGCCAGTCCCATAGTACGAGGCAATAAGGAAGGGGATTGCGCTCAGGATGGTAAGGCAGACGCCGGCGGCTTGTTGCATGTAGCGCAACGATTCGGTTGACTCGGCGCGTCTACGAACGGCGGCTTCGACACCGTACTGGAGCTCGAGAGAGGCCTCCTTGAGCTGCTTAAACTTCGCGAGCTTCATGTCCTGGAGAATCAGCAGGCCAACGCCCGCAGCAATGAAGAGCATCATGATGCAAATGCCTGCGATACCCATCGCATCTGGAGAAATGTGCATCGGATCAAAGTAAAGCGCGTCTTCGCTGTATGTTGCAAGCGAGACAAGAAGCGCGGGCCCCAGGATAAAGAGGGTAATTGCACCTGCCGTGGGGCGAGAAGTTCGTGCGATTGCATCCAGGTATTCGGTGGCTGTGTCGAGAGAAACGCTGAGCTTCGGTGCCACAGTTTTGCTGGTAGATGCGTTGTCAGTGGAAGATTCGCCAACGGTGCCGCCGTCAGTGCTGTCCGTGGTGCTGCCTACGGTGCTTGCGGCAGCGGGATCCGAAGAGTCAACCTGCCCCGAAGAGGCCGCATAATCAACAGCGATGGCAGTGGCTGGAAGCTCTTCAAGCTCGTCTTTGAGCAGGTAGTCTGTGGAAACGCCAAAGAGCTCGCTCATAGCCATAATCTTTTGAATATCAGGCATGGAAGCCATAGACTCCCATTTAGAAACTGACTGCCTCGAAACGCCAAGCTGTTGTGCAAGCTCTTCTTGTGACCAACCATTACGCTTTCTGAGGCTCATGATTTTCTCGCTCAGTAACACGGCTATTCCTTTCTGTTGGTGATGTGGTGGGATTCACATGTGATGGCTATTACTCTAAAAATTGCCTTGATTGCACACCACCAAGTTGAGTTGGAAATTTGTCAACTCTGAGTTGCGTAATAGTTTACCTGCAGAAATGTTATCAAATTTTGGAAAAATAGTTTTAAAGGTCGTTCAAATTTTTTGTGCGTTCACGGAATATGTCGACCAGATGCGACATTTGTACAGTATGTATATGATAGTATCTGCTTACGGAGAAACTAAATAATCCATACCAGAAAGGAATGCGCTAAAAATTCTTGTGTATCTGGTCATCCGTATGGTGCATAAAAATTTGCGCAAAAGCCACATGAAGAACTTAAAGGTATGCATCGCTTCATCTGCTCTTGTAGCCGCATTGGCACTTGCTCCAGCATTTGCGCTGGCAGAGGGCACAGCGCCTGCTCCTACAAGCACTACCGGTGCTACTGCTACTACTGGCGTAACTCCTATTCCTGCACCAACTAGAGAGCAGCTCATGGATCCAACGGTTAATCCATACGCTCCTGAGGACGCATACTTCCTTCCTGATGTTACTAACCCAATTCCAGACGGATTTATGGTTGGCAATGCTGACGGCGTAGTCATTGTCGACAACGGCGATGGCACTGTTACCGTTAAGGGTCACTGGACTCCTGCGCTTGATTTTGACGAGGTCATTGAAGTTCAGTTTGTTCGCATCCCAGCTCCTGATCCAACTCCAACTCCAACTCCAACCCCTGATCCAACTCCAGCTCCAGCACCAGAGCCAGAGCCAGAGCCAGAGCCAGAGCCTGCTCCAGCTCCTGCTCCAGCTCCTGCACCAACACCAGCGAAGAAGTCCGTACTCCCTGCAACTGGTATCGCAGATGTTGTAGTTCCAGCTTCTGTTCTTGCAGTAAGCGGCCTTGGTTTTGTTGCTGCTTCTCGTAAGGTTCGCAAGTAGGGGAAGAGCCTGCGGCGCCGACCGAGTTGTAAAGCCGACGGGTTTCTCGCCAGAAAAATATAACGTGCATGTAAAGCGCCTGATATTCAGGCGCTTTTTTGTGTGGAAAACCGGGCGGGCGGCCGGGCAGAAATTGGGTACACTCTGAATAACAAAGTTCGGAGGTTGTTATGGACGATCAGCAGCAAAAACTCTCGCAGAACGGCGGCGCGCGCCAGGAGTCCGCGCACCTATCTTCAACTGCGCTTGTTTTAGAAGGCGGCAGTTATCGAGGCATTTTTACCGCTGGAATTCTTGACGTGCTTCGCGAGAAGGGTGTCACCAACTTTGAGAGCGTGTGGGGAGTTTCCGCGGGCGCTATCAACGCCGTAAGCTTTAGGTCCAAACAGATGGGCCGCGCCATGCGCATTATGCTGGCCTTTAGGGACGACCCTCGCTTTCTTTCGCTTCGCTCACTGATTACCACTGGCGACATTGCGGGTGCGGATTTTATGTTCGATGAGATCCAAAACCATTTGGACCCCTGCGATAACGAGGCGTTCAATCAAAATCCCATGCAGATGTACGCGGTGGCGTCCGACGTTACGTTTGGCACACCGGCGTATCTGCACGTAAAAAAGTTTCCGGAAGACGTGACCATGGTCCGAGCGTCCGCGTCGATGCCAACGGTTTCTCGCATGGTTGAGCTGGACGGACATCGTTATTTGGACGGCGGAACTACCGATTCAATTCCTTTTGCGGCGGCGCTTGGCCTGCCCGACGGAAAAGCAGAGCGTGCGGTTGACGTACCTGACCATACGCCAGCAAAGAAAGCGCTGGTCATTGTCACGCAGGACAGGAACTTCGTAAAAACCGACGTCAACGAGCAGATTGCCATTCGCTCACAGCTCTACTCCGCGTATCCATACTTTGAAGCCGCGTTGGCTTCTCGTGCCGAGCGTTACATGGACCAGCGCAAACAGCTCTTTGAGCTGGAGGAAGAGGGCAGGGCGCTGGTGCTTGAGCCTCCCGAGCCAGTTGAAGTTAAAGTTAACGAGAAGTCCGGTGAGGCCCTGCTTTCTCTGTACCTGACAGGCCGCCAAGTTGCACTTGAGCGACTCGAAGAGATTAAAAGT
>JABZHQ010000090.1:0-3539 GCA_015258765.1 Atopobium sp.
TCCCAGAGAAGACATATGACCCATAAATTTTGTAACTATACCTACGGTAATCAGTACACATATAACAAAGAGCTCACTCCATAATGCATTCATCAGTAACTCAGTGCGCTTTTCATTTGCCACAAGCCAAATAGGCCATAAAAAAGCGAGCAAAATAGGGATTCTATTTGGAATAGTGCGATTTCGCATATCCGATATTGAAGCCCAGATATACATGACAAAAATAACCAACTCTCTCATAGACACCTCCTCAGTCAACCTTAGCAGCATGGACAAGAATCAACTTTCCACACAGATGCCGTTATTTAACTTATTGATGTAACAAGCTGAATATTCAACGTTCTTCTCGCCGCTCTTGGTTTTAGAGAGCCTTTTTGATGCCTCGGGATTTTCTTGCGACAAAAATCGGAAAGCCGTGAATGGTACACTTAGCACTCAGTTTCTAGAAAGGTTTTTCATGCCAAGTTCTTCGTATAAATCAAAACAAATGATTGTCATTCGTCGCGATCTCAAGATGCGTAAAGGAAAGATCGCTGCTCAGGCTAGCCATGCATGTGTTGAAGCCACACTAATGGCACTTGCAAAAGAGCGTCGACTCGATCAGGTTCGTGTCACTGATGATCAGAATTGGGTCTATTTAGACCATGCTGACGAAGATACCTCTGCAATCACTAACTGGTTTGATGCTGGCGTTGCAAAAGTATGTGTCTACGTTGATTCTGAAGAAGCGTTGCTTGAGCTTGCTGTCGAGGGAAAAGCTCGTGGTTTTGTCGTGGCCCTTATTAGGGACGCGGGCTTTACCGAGTTCCATGGAGAACCAACATTTACCTGTCTGGCGTTTGAGCCACTGGCTGCAGAAGATATTGATCCGTTAACGGGCGAGCTGCCTTTATACTAGGCGGTCTACCTTTGTACTAGGCAATCTGCCTCCGTACTAGCAAGCTGCCACTGTACTAGTGAGTTTTCTCTGTACCAGGCAAGAATACCTACATCAAGAAGGTATGGCTCATAACCTCGTCAAAGATAGTGGTAACTACAAACATACCAATTGAGGCATAAAGGATTGCGGCTTGCCACGAAAGGTGATTGGTCTCGATTTTTGAAATACGAGGATCAAGCTTTCCTTCTTTAAGGCTGATGGGGTCATCAATATCGCGCGTAAAGCCCATCTGACGGTCCTCATACTCTTTTCCGCTAAAGAGCAGGCCAACGCCGCAGGCAATAATTCCCAGCGAAGAAATAACATACATGACACGACGTACCCAGTCGATACCGGTAAACATATCCATGCCGCTGGTGAAGTACGCAAATGCAAAAATAATCGCACTCATTCCAGCCGCAGTAAGACAACCATAACCAAATGCTCGTAAAGCACTTAGTGCCAGCTCTTTGAACTTCTCGCCACGAGAAGGCGTTTGTGAAAACTTGCTATCCATACACAACTCCTTGGTTGTTTATTTGTTTTCTGTATAGCTTATAGCGTATAGGAAGTCTTTGCTTGATGATACAATTTCTACAGTAAATCTTGGCAGGAGGACGCATGCGTATCGGCTTTGATAACGAGAAGTACATCACTATGCAGGCGGATCGAATCCACCAGCGTATCAGTGAATTTGGCGGCAAGCTCTACCTTGAGTTTGGCGGTAAACTGCTCGACGACAACCACGCTTCTCGCATCCTCCCTGGATTTGCTCCAGATGCAAAAGCTCAGATGCTTCAGCAGCTTGCTCACGAGGCAGAGGTTGTCTTTGCTATCAACGCAAACGACATTGAAAACGGCAAGCGCAGAAGCGATATTGGCGTTACCTATGCCGATGACGTGCTGAGGCTTATGGACATCTTCCGTGCTCGCGGCCTTGCCATTGGCGGCGTTGTCATTACGCAGTACTCCGGTCAGCCCAAGGCAAAGGCCTATCGTGCACGCCTGGAAAACATGGGCATTGCTGTGTATCGTCACTACCCCATTGAGGGCTACCCCTCCAATATTGACCTTATTGTCTCGGCGGAGGGCTACGGTAAAAACGAGTACGTCAAGACTACGCATCCTCTGGTAGTTGTAACAGCACCTGGTCCTGGCTCTGGCAAGCTTGCTGTCTGCCTCTCGCAGCTCTACAACGAGAACGCCCGTGGAGTTCGCGCAGGTTACGCAAAGTTTGAGACGTTCCCCGTTTGGAACCTTCCGCTCAAGCACCCCGTAAACGTTGCCTACGAGGCAGCTACGGCAGATTTGGGCGACAACAACATCATCGATCCATATCACCTTGAGGCTCACGGCAAAGTTACCGTTAACTACAACCGCGACGTTGAGGCTTTTCCTGTGCTCAAGGCCATGATGGAGAAAATCGCAGGTACCAGCCCGTATCAGTCTCCAACCGATATGGGTGTCAATATGGTTGGCAACTGCATTATTGATGATGAGGTTTGCCAGGAAGCTTCCAAAGCAGAGATTGTACGCAGGTGGTTTAGGGCTGCCGAGAAACTCGAGCGTACGGGCATGGGTGAGCGTGAACTCACAAAGATTAATCTCTTGATGAAAGACGTTAACGTTGACCAGAACTTCTCGCCAGCTCATGCAGCTTGTTTGCATAAAGCAGAAGAGACAGGAAAGCTTGCGGGCGCCATGGTTATGCCTGACGGCACCATTATTACCGGCAAGACTTCGGAGCTTTTAGGTGCGCCAGCGTCGCTTTTGCTCAACGCCCTCAAATACGTAGTTGGTATTGAGAAGAAGACGTTTATTGTCTCAGATGAGGTCCTAAGGCCCATTTGCACGCTAAAAGAGGACAACTTTAAGCTGGCTCGCACCAGCCTCTGCGCTGATGAGATGCTCATTGCGCTCTCTATCAGCTCAATTACCAACCCATTGGCCGGAAAAGCCGTTGATGCCACGCAACTACTCCGTGGATGCGACGCGTATTTCTCGTCAATTATTCCAAGCGATGACGAGTCCATCTATCACAAGCTGGGCATTAACGTGTGTTGCGAGCCAATTTTTGAACAAGGACATTTCTTTCACCAGTGATTTTTAACAGCTCACATAAAAGCAAGAAAACGAGAAACTCTACGACTCGTTCTAAAACTAAACATACACCTGCTTCTGCAAACGCTTCAAAACGTAAGCAGCGGGCGATGCATACACTTGAGCAAAATTCCCAGAACAATCCTGTTGTTACATGGGGGCTCATTACGCTGGCCATTGTGTTTGTGCTGGCATTGTTGCAATCGTGCCAAGGACTTTTCTCCCTCTCTTTTGACAACAATCTGATCATCAAAAACGAGGTCCCCTATGAGTGGGAAAACCTTAGCTACGACGCAACGGGACGTGCGCATTATGTGGTGGACGGAGAAGAGCTCACTCGCACGGGCGTTGACGTCTCTTCTCACCAGGGGTTTATTGACTGGGATGCCGTTGCTGCCGATGACATTCAGTTTGCCATGCTTCGCATTGGCTACCGCGGCTCCACCGAGGGTGGTATTCGCGCGGATGAGCTGTTTGAGACCAACCTAAAGGGTGCGCAAAGCGCTGGTCTTGATGTAGG
>JABZHQ010000091.1:0-3536 GCA_015258765.1 Atopobium sp.
CATCGCAACGTTTCCGCCGGTAGCCATCGCGCGCGTCAGAGCCCTCTCGACAGCCATTGGGTCCTCAAGCCAGATTGACATGAAGCTTGCCAGCGTCGAATCGCCCGCGCATGCCGTCGAAAGCACCTCTACCTGCGCAGCGTTTGCGTGCCAGACGTGCTTGCCGTTGAAGAAGTACGCACCCTCGCCGCCAAGCGTGAGCAGGATGTTCTTTGCTCCGCGTTCGTGAATCTTGTGGAGGGCGAGAAGAACGTCGGCCTCGTTATGGACATCGACGCCAAAGATCTCCGCCACTTCTTCATCATTTGGCTTGATGAGCAGCGGTTTTTTCTCGACAAGTTCTGCGAGGTGTTTATGAGAGATGTCCAGGACCAGCTCAGCGCCGCGCTCATGACACAGATCAAAGAGCTCGTCGTAGAAGGTTGGATCCATCTCAGGGGAAAGCGAGCCGGAGACCACCAGCACATCCAGGTCGGACGCAGTACGCAGCAGCTCAAGCATCTCGTCTTGCTTGGAACGAATAACAGGAGCGCCAGCATTAGGGAACTTGAGCTCACCTTCTGGCGTGGTCACAAAAATATTTACGCGGGTGATGCCGTCAATCCACACAGGCTTGACCGAGCAAATCTTAGATGCCTCTTCAACAATATAGTTGCCCGAGAAGCCGCCAAAAAATCCCAGGATAGTGGACTCAACGCCGTAGTGAGCAAGCGTAAATGAAACGTTCAGACCCTTGCCGTTTGGTGTATATACGGCATCAGTTGTGCGGTTGACGTGTGTATAAGAAGGAACTCCCGAATTGACGTTCATGTCGATTGCAGGATTAGTGGTAAGTGTGTAAATCATCAAAGCTCCCTCTGAAACAAATATGGACCCGACGAAATCGCCGAGTCCATATTTTACTTCGATTATCTGAGTCTGCACCCAAACTGTACGTAAATTCTGGGCAAAACTCAAACGACGCCGAGTGCGTGCTAAGCGTAACGCTTAGCCCTCGACAATCTGGTTGCCGTTCTTGCGGTACTCGTATGCCTTGAAAGCAACAAAGAGAATACCACCAACAACAGCGCCGATGAGAATGGCGAGAACCCACTTGAGGCCGCCATCGACAACGGGAAGAACCAGGAAACCACCGTGAGGTGCTGGGTCGTGGACACCAAAGAGCAGCGTCAGGATGGAGCCGATGGAAGAACCGATCATCATGATAGGCATGACAGGCCAAATGTTCTTGGTCATGAATGGAATTGCGCCCTCGGTAATGTGGGTGCAGCCAAGAATGAAGTTGACCAGACCAGCGTTGAAGTCGGACTTGGTAAAGTACTTCTTACCAACAACGACAGCAAAAGTGGTAATCAGTGGAGGAACAATACAAGCAGCAGAAACTGCAGCCATAAAGTTGGTACCAAACTCATAAGTTGGGGTACCAACACCAGCAGCAAGAGCCTCGGTCAGAAGAGCAGTACCGGTGACGTAAGCTGCCTTGTTGACTGGGCCACCCATGTCAAATGCGCACATGCAACCAATTGCAAGACCAAGGACAATTGGACCAGAAGCAGAAAGGCCGCGCAGGAAGTTCATCATACCGGTGTTAATTGCTGCCATAGGACCAGAAATACCCAGCATAACCAGGCCAACAATGGTAGTGGAAAGCAGAGGATACAGGAAGATTGCCTTCAGGCCGTCGAGGTTCTTTGGAAGACCTGCAAGGAGCTTCTCAAGACCAACGATGACATAACCAGCAAGGAAGCCGCCAACAATACCACCCAAGAAGCCAAAACCAACGCCAGCGCCGCCAGCATCAATCATGCCAGTGTTAGGGTTGATTGGAAGGCCCTGGATAGCAATCATACCTGCAACAAAACCAGGAACCAGAGCAGGACGCTTACCAATAGACTCAGCAATGTAAGCAGAAAGAACTGGAACCATAAGGCCCATTGCAATGCCGCCGATGATCTTGAGCATGGCAGCAAAGCTGTTGTAGTCAGGTGCAGTGGAGCTGAAGGAAGTAATACCCCAGAGGAATGAAACAGCAGTCAGAACACCACCAGCAACAACAAAGACCAGCATGTGGCTAACGCCGTTCATGAGGTGCTTGTAGATGATGTGGCCTACAGACTCCTTCTCAATGGTGCTCGAGACTGGAGCGTCGTCTGCCTCTGCAAGCTCGCCCTCAGGTTGAGCAACAAGAGCACGGTCGATAAGACGCTCTGCATCCTTAATAGCTGCAGTAACACCAACATTTACCATTGGTTTTCCGGCAAAACGCTCAGCCTGAACGTCCTTATCGGCAGCAACAACTACTGCCTTGGCGTTCCTGATTTCAGCTGCGGTGAGCTCGTTCTCTACACCGACCTGGCCGTGCGTCTCAACCTTAATGGTAAGACCTTTAGCTGCGGCGGCCTTCTCGAGGGCCTCCTTAGCCATAAAGGTGTGCGCGATACCGGTTGGGCAACCAGTAGCAGCAACGATGTCATACTTTGACTCGTCAGCCACAGCACTCCCCTTTCATCCTAGTGCTCGGAATTGTTCCAAACACAACCAAAAAAGCTGCTCAATGTTAGCACTGAGCAGCTTTGACAACTACGTTTTTACATAAATTGTAATCAGAAAATTATGTTATTGAACGTACTTTCATTTAGTACAGCGTTTATGACAAAAACTTTGATGTTTTTCTCGCCAAGAGCCCTAACGTACGTACCCTTTTCCAGGCGAGAAGATCATGCGCCAGAAACTTGCTTCTACTCAGCGCTCTCCTGACCAAAACGCTCTTGCCTCAGGCGCAGTGCCTCGTATGCGCAACCATACATTGCAGCCTGATTGCCCAAGCTCGCAGCCTCAATACGAGCGCCCTTGCTTACCGGTAGAGCGTACTGCTCAAAACACTCGCGAAGCTCGGTAGCAAACGTTGCAAACGAGCCCGCAACACCGCCGCCAATCAAGAACATGGCAGGATCAACTACGCACGAAACCTGCGCCATAGCAAGACCCAGGTAGTGGCACATCTTATGGATAGCAAGGGTTGCGCATTCGTCGCCCTGAGCGTGAGCCCTAAACACGGACACCGTATCGGTCTCGTGCTCAATGTTCACAGGAACAACGCCGCGAACAGCGCATTCCTCCAGGTACAGACGGACAACACCCTTAGCAGAAGCATACTGCTCCAGGCAGCCGTGGCGACCACAGCCGCAGGTCAGCGTCTCTTCTGGCTCAACAATGATGTGACCAATCTCGCCGCCCGCGCCAAAAGCGCCCGCAGCAAGCTTGCCGTCTACAACAACGCCTGCACCAACGCCGGTGCCCAGCGCAATCAGCACAAACGACGGCACACCCACGGCAACGCCAGCCCACGCCTCGCCCAGAGCAGCGGCGTTAGCATCGTTGACAAACGCGATAGTTGCGTTTGGCAGGCACATATTGATTGCCTGCACCAATCCCTCAGGGTCAATGTCTACATTGGCGAGAAGACCAACGGTTCCGTCATCTGCAACAGGACCTGGAATATCCAAACCACACGCAATAACATCGTTGCGGCTTGC
>JABZHQ010000092.1:0-3519 GCA_015258765.1 Atopobium sp.
AAAATGCCATTTTCTTAAAAAATTGTTACACGCTCCGAACATATTTGTTCGGATCGCTTTTTCTTGCAAATTTCCAGGTACACTGTATGTATTGTTGCCAGACGTGAGAGGCGTTTGATCAAGGGTGGCTCAAGCTGAGGCATCCGGAGGGGATCCAATGGAACTTCACGAGGAATGTGGCGTCTTTGGAGTATGGGCGCCTGACCGTGACGTTGCTCGACTCACTTATTTTGCGCTGCACGCCCTGCAGCACCGCGGACAAGATTCCGCAGGTATAGCTGTCGGCGACGGCCATACCGTGCTTATCAGAAAAGATACGGGCCTCGTAACCGAAGTTTTCAACAACGACGACCTCAACGCAATGCCAGGTAAAGTGGCTATCGGTCACTGCCGCTACGGTACCGCAGGCGCCAAGGGTTGGGAGTCCGCCCAGCCTCACATGTCGTCCATCGATGAGACCCTCATTGCTTTGGCGCATAATGGTACCCTCGTTAACTTTGACTCTTTGCGAGAAGAACTGTCTTCTCGCCAGATTTCCTTTAGATCGCACACGGATTCCGAGGTAGCAGCCCAGCTCATCGGCTACTTTACTCGTCGCACACACCGTCTGCGCACCGGTATTGCTGCAACTATGAACCTCATCGAGGGCGGTTACGCCATGGTGCTTATCCGCGAGAACGCCCTCTATGCGTTTAGGGATCCTAACGGCATTCGCCCGCTGGTACTCGGCCATATTGGCGAGGAAGGCGAGAATAACTGGGTAGTTGCATCTGAGACGTGCGCGCTGGATATTGTGGGCGCTACGTACGTGCGCGAGGTGGCTCCTGGCGAGATTATCCGCATTTCCGACAGTGGCCTATCTTCTGAGATGGGACTTTCTCCTCGTCAGCAAGCAGATTGCATCTTTGAACAGGTGTATTTCTCGCGCCCTGACTCTATTATTAGTGGACGCTCGGTGTATTCTGTCCGTCACCAGATGGGTCGTCAACTGGCAAAAGAGACCCCAGCAGACGTTGACCTAGTAATCGGTGTACCTGATTCCGGTGTTCCTGCAGCTGAGGGTTTTGCGCAAGAGCTGGACGTGACTTTTGGTACCGGCTTGATTAAGAATCGCTACGTTGCAAGAACGTTCATTCAACCTACACAGCAGCTTCGTGAACTGGGTGTACGCTTGAAGCTCAACGCGCTTTCGGACGTTGTTGCAGGTAAGCGCATCGTAATGGTAGATGATTCTGTTGTTCGCGGCACTACTTCCAAGCAGATTGTTCAGCTGCTTAGAGACGCAGGAGCTACTGAAGTACACGTCAGAAGCGCATCTCCAAAGGTTATCTGGCCTTGCTTCTATGGTATTGATACTGCCGACCAACACCAGCTTGTTGCGGCAAAAATGACTACTCAAGAGATCTGCGAATATATCGGCGCAGATTCCTTAGGCTTTTTGAGCCTAGAGGGTCTGCTTGCCTGCGTTCCTTCTCGCGGTTATTGCGAGTCTTGCTTTAGCGGCAGGTATCCTGTGGCAATTCCGGAAGACTTCCACCAGAGGTTCTTGCCAGAAAACACCCCAGATAATCTAAACCCATCTTTTGCACGTAAGTTTGACCAGGTAGAACAGCAGTTAATTGACGAGGGCTTTGTCCCCTCAAAGCAGTAAGAAGGAGAATAATGACTACTTCCGCTGATCCAACCAAGCAGATTACCTACGCTGACGCAGGCGTTGACGTTGATGAAGGCGCTCGTGCGGTCGACGCCATCAAGGCTGCTGTTGCTACAACTACTCGTCCCGAGGTCATTGGCGGCTTGGGCGGCTTTGGCTCCTGCTTCTCGGCAGCAGCTCTGAAGGACATGGAAGAGCCTGTACTGGTCAGTGGTACTGACGGCGTTGGCACTAAGCTTGCTATTGCTCAGCTGCTCAACCGCCACAACACGGTGGGCGAGGACCTGGTTGCCATGTGCGTCGACGACATTGTTCCCATGGGCGCCGAGCCGCTGTTTTTCTTGGATTACGTTGCTGTGGGCAAGCTTAAAGCCGAGGCAGTCGCCGAAGTTGTTGGTGGTATTGCAGAAGGCTGCCGCAAGAGCGGATGTGCGCTGGTAGGCGGCGAGATGGCCGAGCATCCAGGTGTTATGAATCCTGACGACTACGATCTTGCTGGCTTTGTCGTAGGCGTTGTCGACAAACCAAAGATTTTAGGTCCCGAGAAGGTCAGTGAAGGCGACGTCATTCTGGGACTTCCTTCTTCTGGCATTCACTCCAACGGATATTCGCTGGTACGCAAGGTAGCCATTGAGGGCAAAACGGTCGAGGAGCTTAACCAGCCACTAGAGGAGCTCGGTGGAGAGTCACTCGCAGACGCTGTTTTGCGTCCAACCACCATTTATGCAGGTGGATTGCTTGCTGCTCTTCGTGCAGGAGCTCCTATCAAGGCTATGGCACACATTACCGGTGGTGGAATCACCGAGAACCTTAACCGTGCACTGCCAGCTCACCTTGACGCAGAGGTTGATCGTGGTGGAGAGGCAGGTCCTGCATGGGATATTCCACCAGTTATTTCATACGTTTCTAACGCTGCAAACCTGTCTCTTGACGAGCAGTATCGCACCTTCAACATGGGCGTTGGTATGGCTCTTATCGTGGACATGGATGACGTTGACGATGTAGCAGAGGCCCTCTCTGACCAGGGATTTGAGCCATTTGTCATGGGCCAGATTATCCCAGGCACCGGAAAGGTGGTCTACAACGATGCCAATTAAGCTTGGCGTTCTTCTTTCCGGCTCAGGTACCAACTTGCAGGCTATTATTGACGCCATTGATGCTGGCAAGCTAGACGCAACCATTGAACTGGTTGTTTCTTCTCGCCCCGATGCATATGGTTTGAAGAGGGCGGAAGCAGCTGGTCTGCAAACCCTAACGCTCTCAAAAGAGACGTACGAAGATCCATTTGTTGCAGATATGGTCATTGCCACCGAGCTCAAGCGCTATAACGTTGATTATGTTGTTATGGCTGGCTACATGCGCAAAGTTGGCGTTCCTATTCTGAACACCTTCCTTAATCGTGTGCTCAATCTGCATCCGGCGTTGCTGCCAAGCTTCCGTGGTGCACATGCTATTCAGGACGCGTATGAGTACGGCGTCAAGGTGACGGGCGTTACCGTTCACCTGGCAAACGCTGATTACGACCGCGGCCCCATTATTGCTCAGCGACCAGTAGTGGTTGAAGAGGGTTGGACCGTTGACCAGCTTGAAGAGGCAATTCACCAGGTAGAGCACCAGCTGTATCCTGAGGTGTTGCAGCTCTTCGCCCGGGACAGAGTTCACGTTGAGGGGCAAAAGGTTCGCATAGAGTTAGGCGAGTAAATGTCGAGAAGTGCCCGGATTAAACTGAGCGACGTAGCTACATCGCGAGTCAATAACCTGAACTTTATAAGGTTTGTTGCCGCGCTGATGGTCATTGTTTCCCACTGTTATGCAGTTGTTTTGGGTGGCGATGCCGGTAGCTATCTCTTGAAGTTTACTGGTGA